>JBILUV010000128.1:0-9712 GCA_044370825.1 Burkholderiales bacterium
TGATCGTCCGACTGTTCCAGCACGTCGAGGTTGTCTTCGAGGGCGCCCATCCAGGGGGTCATCTTTTCCTCCTCGGTGCCCGGCAGGAAGCCGATGTCCTCGCCCACTGGCACCGTCACCCGGGTGACGATGATCTCCGAGTAGCGGGGCTCGTCCAGCGTCTGGGCCAGTCCGGCCGCGAGGGTGAGGAGGGTCTTGCCGGTGCCGGCCTGACCCAGCAGGGAGACGAAATCCACCTCCGGGTCCATGAGCAGGTTGAGCGCGAAGTTCTGCTCCCGGTTGCGGGCGGTGATGCCCCAGACCGAATGTTTCTCGAGCGTGAAGTCGCGCAGCGTGCGCAGGACCGCCCAGTCACCGGAGACCTCGCGCACCTGCGCCTCGAAGGGCCCGCCCTCGTCCAGGTGGACGAACTCGCTGACCAGCAACTCGCGGCACAGCGGGCCGCTCACCCGGTACCAGGTGAAGCCGCCCTGTTGCCAGGACTCCATGTCGCGGCCGTGGGTGTCCCAGAAGTCCGCCGGCAGCTCGCGTGTGCCCGAGTACAGCAGGTCGGTGTCCTCGAGCACCTTGTCGTTGAAGTAGTCCTCGGCGGCGAGGCTCAGGGCCCGCGCCTTGATGCGCATGTTGATGTCTTTCGACACCAGGATCACCTGGCGCGGGTGCTGGGCCTCCTGCAGCGTCCGCACCACTCCGATGATCTGGTTGTCCGCCTTGCCGGCGGCGAGGTGGGCGGGCAGCGACCCCTCCATGGCGCGGGTCTGCAGGAACAGCCGCCCCGAGGACTCCGGCCCGTGGGAGGCGAGGGGGATGCCCTCGCCGATGTCCGCAGGCGCGTGCCCCATCAGCTCGTCGAGGAAGCGCGCCGCCTGACGGGCGTTGCGCGACACCTCCGACATCCCCTTCTTGTGCGAGTCGAGTTCCTCGAGCGTCGCCATGGGGATGAACACGTCGTGCTCCTCGAAACGGAACAGGCTCGTCGGGTCGTGCATCAGCACGTTGGTGTCGAGCACGAACAGCTTGCGGTGGATTTGGGGCATGGCATCACGAGGCGTCGCGGGCGGCGGTAGCCGGTTCGGGGATCGGGCCGCCACCGGCGCGGCGGTGATGCGCGCGCCAGACGGCCCGGCACGGGTGCTCAGAGCGCCTTGACCACCGCCAGCACTTCCTCGGCGTGTCCGGGCACCTTCACGCCGCGCCACTCGCGCCGCAGCACTCCGGTCCTGTCGATGACGAAGGTGCTGCGCTCGATGCCGCGCACCTGCTTGCCGTACATGTTCTTCATCTTGATCACGCCGAACATGGTGCACACGGTCTCGTCCGCGTCGGACAGCAGCTCGAAGGGGAAGGCCATCTTGGCCTTGAAGCGCTCGTGCGACGCGAGCGAGTCGCGCGACACACCGAAGATGTCGCAGTCCAGCTTCGCGAACTCCGCATGCAGGTCACGGAACTGCGCGCCCTCGGTGGTGCAGCCCGGGGTGTCGTCCTTGGGGTAGAAGTAGATCACCAGGTTGCGGCCCTTCAGGGCGCTCAGCTGGAAGGTCTTGCCACCGGTGGAAGCGGCCTGGAAATCGGGAACGGGCAGGTCCTGGAGCATGGCTGTGGCCTCGGGTTGTGGGGGTTCGATGATGACCGGCCCGGATGACACTTGGTTCATCGGCGCGTCGGAGGACGGCTGCACCTGAAGGGCCCCGCGGCCCTCAGGCGCAGCGCGCGAGGAATTCATCGCCCTGCAGCGCCAGCGTGCCACTGCGGCCCGGTACCGGCCCGACCGCCACGCGGTGGCGCGGCAGGGCACCCGCGGGCAGCGCGTCGAAGTAGTCGCGCAGGCTCACCAGGTCGTAGCCCTGGTCCTTCCAGCCTGTGAGCAGGGCGTCGAGCACAGGCAGCAGTTTGCGCCCCTCGAGCTCGGCGTGCAGGGTGTACACATGGCCGGTGGCGGGCGGCTCGCGGGTGAGGGTGAGCAGGTGGGCCGCGACGTTCTCCGGACCCAGCCCGTCGAGACCGAGCAGTTCGTCCAGGGTCGGCAGCGTCGTGGGCAGTTGCGGGCAGGCGATGATCTCGCCCTCGACCAGCGGGATGAAGGGATGGCTGCCGCGCGTGTCCGAGGCGTAGTCGAAGCCGAGGTCCTGGGTCAGGCGCCAGGCGTGGCGGTTCATCTGCCAGCCGGCGGCCCCGTGCACCCGCGGGGCCTCGCCGAAGATCTCCCGGAAGCGTTCGCAGGCCAGGGTCATCTCGCGCCGCGTCCAGGCGGCGTCGGCCCCTGCCGCGCCGTCCTGCCAGCGGATGTGATCCCAGGTGTGCACGCCGACCTCGAAGCCGGCGTCGCGGGTGCGCCGCATCTCGTCCGCGCCGCGCCGGCCGATGTCCGGTCCCGGCAGCAGCGTGCCGTACATCAAGGTGGTGATGCCGTAGTGCGACACCACCGAGGTGCGCCGGACCTTGGCCGCGAAACCGGGGCGCAGCGCGCGCCGTATCGCCCGGCCGGTGTGGTCGGGGCCGACGCTGAACAGGAAGGTCGCGCTGGCCCCGCGGCGGCGCAGCAGTTCCACCAATGCCGGCACGCCATCGCGGGTGCCGTGCCAAGTGTCGACGTCGACCTTGAGGGCGAGCTTCATGGCGCGGCCCTCTGGGACGCGGGTGGTTTCAGGTTCGCCATGCCGACGTCGTTCCGGGCGGGTCAATCGACCAGGCCGCGGGCCTCGGCCACCTGGTTGCGGTAGGCATCGTAGATGTAGCGCAGCGCCAGCGACATCTCGACCTTCGGGGTCCAGCCCAGGTCCTCGGTGGTGTTCGCGATGCGCGGCATGCGGTGCTGCACGTCCTGGTAGCCGGCGCCGTAGTACGAAGAGGACGTGGTCTCCACCAGCTTCACGCGGCCGGCGGACTCGCGGTACTCGGGATAGGCAAGCGCCAGTTCGACCATCATGGTCGCCAGTTCGCGCACCGAGAACTCGTTAACGGGGTTACCGACGTTGTAGATCTTGCCCGAGGCCACGCCGTCGCGATTCTCGATCATGCGCATCAGCGCGTCGACGCCGTCATCGATGTAGGTGAAGGCGCGTTTCTGTCCGCCCCCGTCGACCAGCTTGATCTCTTCGCCGCGCACGATGTGGCCGAAGAACTGGGTGATGACGCGCGAGCTGCCTTCCTTCGGCGTGTGGATGTTGTCCAGCCCGGCGCCGATCCAGTTGAACGGCCGGAACAGGGTGAAGTCCAGCCCTTCCTGGGCGCCGTAGGCCCAGATGACCCGGTCCATCAGCTGCTTGCTGATGGAATAGATCCAGCGCTGCTTGGGGATCGGACCCACCACCAGCTCGGAGGCGTAGGGGTCGAACTCGGCGTCCCGGCACATGCCGTAGACCTCGGAGGTGCTGGGGAAGAGGATGCGTTTGCGGTACTTCACGCAGGAGCGGACGATGGGCAGGTTGGCCTCGAAGTCCAGCTCGAACACCCGCAGCGGTTCCTTGACATAGGTGGCCGGCGTGGCGATGGCCACCAGGGGCAGCACCGTGTCGCACTTGCGGATGTGGTATTCGATCCACTCCTTGTTGATGGTGATGTCACCCTCGAAGAAGTGGAAGCGCGGGTGTGCCCGCAGGTCGGCCACGCGGTCGTCCTGCATGTCCATGCCGTACACCTCCCACGGCGTGGTCTCGATGATGCGCTTCGACAGGTGGTGGCCGATGAAGCCGTTGACGCCCAGGATGAGGATCTTTTTCATGGTCTCGGGGGAGGGGCGGCAAGCACCTCGCCGCCGAACAGGTTGAGGAAGGCGTTGGCGTCGGCGCGGACGCCGTCCACCTCGAGTTCGAGTACCGGCAGGGCCCGGCCGTCTCCGCAAGCGGCGCGCACGCGGCCGTCCGCGGCCCAGAGCGTGCCGGGCGGCTGATCCGTCGGCTGGCTGCGCGACAGGGTGCGCAGCAGCCGGGCCGCACGGCCGGCCAGCACGGTCGACGCGCCGGGGTAGGGCGGGGCCACGCCGCGCACCAGATCGTGGACACGGGCGGCCGGCCAGCGCCAGTCGATCATGCCATCCTCGGGACGCCGGCCACCGTGATAACTGCCCTGCGACAGGTCCAGGGGGCGCGCCACGATGCTGCCTTCGAGCAGGCCCGGCAGGCTGCGGTCGAGCACCAGTTCGGCCGCCACGGTCACCTTGCGGAACACCTCCACTGCCGTGTCGTCGGGCAGGATGGGCACGGCAATCTGGTCCACGAGATCGCCGGCATCGGGCTTGGCGACCATGTGGTGCAGCGAGGCTCCGGTCTCGCGCTCGCCGCGGATCACGGCCCAGTTCACCGGCACCCGGCCGCGGTAGCGCGGCAGCAGCGAGCCGTGCATGTTCAGGGCGCCGCGCGGCGCCAGCGCCAGGACCGCCGGCGGCAGCATGCGGCGGAAATAGAACGAGAACAGGAAATCCGGCCGCGCCGCGGCGACCGCGGCGGCCAGGGCGTCGTCGTCGAGGTCTTCGGCCAGTGCCACCGGCAGTGCGTGCTCGCGCGCAAGCCGCTCCACGCTGGCAAACCAGATGGTCTCGCCGGGCGCGTCGCGGTGGGTGACGACCAGGTCCACGTCGACACCGTGCGCCAGCAGCACCGACAGGCAGCGGTGGCCGACATCGTGGTAGGCGAGGACGACCGCGCGCGCGCTCATCCCGCCGGGGGGGGCGCCGGGGCCGCGGCGTCGCCCGCTTCCGCGCCCAGCACCGCCTGGATCAGGTAGCGCGGCCGCTGGCGCACCTGCTGGTAGATGCGGCCGACGTACTCGCCCAGCAGGCCGATGCCGAACAGCGCGATGCCGATCAGGAAGAAAGCGATGCCGAACAGCGTGAACAGGCCCTCGGCCTCGGGCCCCATCACCAGCCGGCGGATGGCGAGGAACACCACGAACAGCACCGACAGCAGCGAGATGACGATGCCGAACAGAGAGAACATCTGCAGCGGCACCAGAGAGAAGCCGGTCACCAGATCGAAGTTCAGGCGGATCAGCTTGTACAGCGAATACTTCGATTCGCCGGCGGCGCGGTCCTCGTGGCCGACCTCGATCTCGGTCGGACGCTGGGCGAAGGTGTAGGCCAGCGCCGGGATGAAGGTGTTGACCTCGCGGCAGGCGTTGATGGCGTCGATGATGTCGCGGTTGTAGGCGCGCAGCATGCAGCCCTGGTCGGTCATGCGGATGCGGGTGATGCGTTCGCGCAGCCGGTTCATGGCGCGCGAGGCGACGCGCCGGAAGGCGGTGTCGCGGCGCATGCGGCGGATGGTGCCGACGTAATCGTGGCCCTGGTCCATCGCCGCCAGCAGGCGTCCGATCTCCTCGGGCGGGTTCTGCAGGTCGGCATCCAGGGTGACGATGCGCTCGCCGCGGGCGTGCTCGAAGCCCGCCATGATGGCCAGATGCTGACCGAAGTTGCCGTTGAACAGCACCACGCGCGTGACGTCCGGCCGCTGCTGGTACTGGGCGCGCAGCAGCGCCGCCGAGCGGTCGACGCTGCCGTCGTTGACGAACACCACCTCGTAGGACCTGCCGAGCTGGTCGAGCGCCGCGTAGAGACGCTGGAACAGGGCGGGAAGACCGGATTCCTCGTTGTAGACGGGAATGACGACGGAGACCGAGGGGGGGGAACTCATCGGTGGCGGGACACGGAATTGGGCCGGAGAATATCACGCACTGCCTCGCAGACCCGGTCCACGTCGGCGTCGCGCATGGCAGGGAACAGCGGCAGCGTCACGATGCCCGCGCCGACGCGCTCGGCCTGCGGGAAATCCCCCGGGCCGTAGCCCATCCCGCGGTAGAGCGCGAACAGGTGCAGGGCCGGGTAGTGCACGCCGACGCCGATGCCGCGCGCCTGCATCGCCTGCAGGAATTCCCCCCGCGACAGGCCAGTCTCGTCCAGGCGCAGCACCGGCTGGAACATGTGCCAGTTCGAGTCGGCGGTATCGTGCGGCGGCAGGTCAAGCGGCAGGTCGGGGTCCAGGCGCTCGAAGTAACGCATCGCCAGCTCGCGGCGGCGCGCGTTGAAGGCCGCGAGGTGGGGCATCTGGCCGATGCCGATGCGCGCCGCCACGTCGGTCATGTTGAGCTTGGCGCCGGCGACCTCGACCTCCTGTTCCCCATCCGGCAGGCGCACCACGCCCTGCAGACGCAGGCGCTCGCACAGCGCCGCCTCGCGCTCATCGGCGAGCACCAGGGCGCCACCCTCCGCCGTGGTGAGGTTCTTGTTGGCGTGGAAGGAGAAGCACACCAGATCGCCGAAGCTGCCGATCGGCCGACCGTGCCAGCAGCTGCCCAGGCTCTGGGCGGCGTCCTCGATCACGCGCAGGCCGTGGCGGCCGGCAAGGGCGTACAGGCGGTCGCGGTCCACCGGCAGGCCGGCGAGGTCCACCGGGATGATGGCCCGGGTCCTTGGCGTGACGGCCGCCGCCGCCTGCTCCAGGTCGATCAGCCGGGTGTGCGGATCCACGTCCACCAGCACTGGCCGGGCTCCAGCGCGCACCACCACGTTGGCCGTGGCCACCCAGGTCAGGGGCGTGGTGATGACCTCGTCGCCAGGCCGCACGCCGGCGATCTCCAGCGCCAGCTCCAGCGCGCCCGTGCCCGAGGCCAGGGCCCGCACCGGGCGGCCGCCGCAGTGCTCGGACAACAAGGCCTCGAAGCGCTTCACCTGCGGGCCGCTGGTGATCCAGCCCGAGCGCATCACGTCGGCAACACCGGCGATGGTGTCCTCGTCGATGCTCGGCCGCGTGAAGGGAAGGAAGTCGTTGTCCATGGATGTCTCAGCTCCGCGCGACCAGCACCACGCCGACGATGATGATGCCGATGCCCGCCAGCCGGGTGGCATTGAGCACCTCGCCGAACAGCCACCAGGCGGCCACGGCGTTGACCACGTAGCCCAGCGACAGCATCGGGTAGGCGATGCTCACCTCCACCCGCGACAGCGCCAGGATCCACACCACCACGCTCACCGCGTAGCAGGCCAGACCGCCCAGGATGTGTGGCTCGAGCGCCACCTTCAGGCCGATGGGCAGCAGGTTGGCGAGCTGGAAGTCGAAGTGGCCGATGGCGTTGGTGCCGGCCTTGAGCAGCAGCTGGGCGGCGGCGTTCAGCATCACGCCGGTGAGCACGAGAGCGGCAGCGACGGGGTTCATGGCAGGGGCAGGGGCTCCGTGGCGGGATGGGCCACCAGCACCCGGCGCGTGTCGCGCGCGATCAGGCGCATGGGCAGGCCGGCGGCTGCGAGTTCCGCGTGCGTGGCGGGCTCCATGTACGCGTAGGCGCAGGACTGGGTGCGCCAGCGTTCCGTGAACAGACCGACGTTGGGCACGCCCAGGGCGGGCTCCTGTTCCAGGCCGAACTGCATCTCGTCGGCGAACTCCACCAGCGTGACCGTGCGGCCGAGGTAGAAGGGCAGGGTCTGGTCGTAGGCGCGCACGCTGTAGACGGGGCAGTCGGCGCGGAGCTGCTCCGGCAGGCTCTCGACAAAGCGCGCGCTGGAGAAGGACGGCGAGAGCGCGTCGTGGCCGGTCAGCACCGCCTGCCAGGCGGCGAGGCCGCCGATGCCCAGGGCCACCACGGCCACACGGCGCCGGCCCTGACGGTCCCACCACAGGCACAGGGCGGCCGCGACCGCGATGGCGACGGCAGCCGCCAGGATCCACGGCTCGAAGGCCTGGTACAGGGCTGCGGGCGTGCGTTCGTTGGCGTAGCGCTCGGCGCGCATGGCCAGCAGTGCCGCGGCCAGGGCCAGGGGCAACAGTGGCAGCGCGTGCCAGCGCAGGGCGCCGGCCGGCAGTCGCGCCAGGGTGTCGCCCATCAGCCACGCCAGGGCCGGAAACACCGGCAGGATGTAGGACGGCAGCTTGGAGCCGGAGGCGGAGAAGAACAGCACCACGAAACCGATCCAGCACAGCAGGAACAGGCGCGGCCGGAAGCCGGGCGCGGACGGATCGTGTCGGGGGCTGCGCAGCACCGATTGGCCGGCGAGCACGGTCCACGGCAGGGTGCCGGCCACCAGCAGCGGCAGGAAGAACCACCAGGGCTGGACGCGCCGGTGCGAGCTCGTCAGGTAGCGCTGGAAATGCTCGTGGATGAAGAAGAATTCGGCGAACTCCGGATTCGCCAGCGACACCGCGACGAACCAGGGCGCGGCCACCGCCAGCAGGATCGCCAGCCCCGAGGGCACATGCAGCCGTGCCAGCAGGCGCCAGTCCCGGCTCCCCATGAGGTAGGCAGCCACCGCGCCGCCGGGCAGCACGATGCCCACCAATCCCTTGGACAACACCGCCCCGCCGCACGCCGCCCAGGCCAGCCACATGCGTCGCCGCCGGCGCGATGGCTCGTCTGCGCTCTGTGCCCACAGGGTGGCCCCCACCGCGGCGGTGAGGAACAGGGTGAGCCCCATGTCAAGGGTGTTGAGGTGCCCGTTGGCCACCGGCCAGAGCATGGAGGCGCAGGCGATGCCGGCGAAGTCGCCGGCACGCGCCCCGAACAGGCGACGACCGAGGCGCCACGCCAGCAACACGCACAGGGCACCGGACAGGGCCGGCCACAGGCGCGCAGTCCACGCGTGCTGGCCGAAGGCGCGGTAGGCCGCCGCCGTCACCCAGTACTGCAGCGGCGGCTTCTCGAAATACTTGCCGCCGTTCAGGCGGGGCGTGATCCAGTCGCCGCTGACTGCCATCTCGCGGGCGATCTCGGCGTAGCGGCCCTCGTCGGGGCGTATCAGCCGGCGGGCATCCAGGTTACCGAACCACAGAACGCAGAACAGCACCAGCAGCAGGGCGACGAGCCCGCGGGAGGCGGGGGGCGTGTTGGACACGGTCTGGGTCGGACTCCGTCAGAAGCGCCCCAGGGCCGGGCGCGGACGCGCCGCGGCCATGGCCGCGCGCGTCATCACAAGCGCAAGCGCGGATTGTCTCACGGGCGGTGGCGGGCCCGGGCCGTCAACAAGGGCTCCAGCGCCAGCATGACGTTGGCGAGCAGCCGGGGCTGCGCCGCCGCCACGGGGTGGATGCCGTCGTCCTGGAACATGTCGCGCCGCTCGGCCATGCCCTCCAGCAAAAAGGGCACATGGGCCGCCCGTGCGGCGCGGGCCACCTGTGCGAACATGTCGAAGAAGGCGGCGGTGTAGGCCGGTCCGTAATTGGGCGGGATGCGCATGCCCACGACCACGACCCGGGCGCCGGCCGCGCGGCCGGCGGCCACCATGCGCTCGAGATTGTCGCGGGTAAGCGCGAGTTCGGTGCCGCGCAGGCCGTCATTGGCCCCCAGGGCCAGCACCAACACGGCGGGGCGGTGCTCTCGCAGCAGTCGCGGCAGGCGCTCGCGGCCGCCGAAGGTGGTCTCGCCGCTGATCGACGCGTTGATCACCTTGAAAGCCGGCTGGCGGCGCGCCATCTGTCCGGTGAGCAGGTCGACCCAGCCGAGGCCGTTCGGCAGGCCGTAGCCGGCCGAGAGGCTGTCACCCAGCACCAGTATCGTCGGCGAAACCGTGGCCGCCGGGGCGAACCCCGGCACGGCCGCCATTGTCACCATCAGGAGCGCGGCGCACAGGCGCCGCCGCCCGCCGGCCGTCTCCCGGCGGCGGGCCGACCAGATCTTCAGGATTCCCATGGCATCGATTGTCTCCGCCTCCCGTCTGACCCGGCAAGTCGCCGCTGCCGGCAACCCGCTCGTCATCCTCGAGGATGTCAGTTTCGACATCGGGGACGGCGAG
>JBILUV010000187.1:0-7468 GCA_044370825.1 Burkholderiales bacterium
GCCGTGGCGGCGGGCGGTATCGGCCCTTGCGGCACCGGGGCGGCTGGCACGGGCGGGGCGGCGGCCACGGCAGGCGTCGCAACCGGCGTCGCCGCCGGCTGTGCCTGTACCGCGCGCACGGCCTCCTCCCGGCGCCGCAACCAGTCCTCCAGCGCCTGCGGAGCGGTGGGCACGAGCAACCCGTCCACACCTCGGAACAGGTCCAGCGCCAGCGTCGGGTGGGCTGCAGGCCAGAGCATTCCCTGGCCACCGACGGGAGGCAGGGTGATCTCCCCTTCCGTGGGCTGGCGCACGCCTGTGACCTGCAACCTTGCCCGCGATACGGCGCCGTTGCGCCCGGCGACCATGACCTCCACGGTCTGGACGCCGAAGGCGACGGGCAGGCGGATGCGTACCCTGCCCCCTTCGCGGGTGCCGACATACCAGTTGCCGCCTCCGCTGCGCGCCGCGACCACCGGGGACTCGGCGGGCACCTCCACCACCACGTCGACATCGCGCCCTTCGACGCGTGTGCCCTCGGCCGGTGCGACGAGTCGCAGCGGGGGCGTCGCCGCCTCCACTTTGACGCTCAGCACACGGCTGGCGACGTTGCCGGAAAAATCGGTGGCCCGCACCTCAAGCCGGTGGGTCCCCGGCTGCAGCAGGAGCAAGCGGTCCGCCGCCCCGTCCCGGGCACCCAGATCTGCCCACAGACCACCGTCGACGGACAACGCGAGCGCTGCGATCCCCTGGTCGTCGGTCGCGCTCGCCCCCAACGGCACTATGGTGGCGCGCAGCACCTGGCCATCGGCAGGCTGGGACACCTTGAGCACCGGCGCGATGGTCTCGCCGGCGGCCTGCATGAAAACCACCCCGGCGTTGTTGACGCGGTCGAGGTCGCCGAAGGCATCGTCGGGATCGACCGTCACCGTCAACGTGTTGGCCCCCCCCCGGGCCTTGAACGGTATGCGCATCGTCACCGGCCGGTCCAGACCTATCCTGGCCACCTGGATGCGGGCCAGTTCATCCCGCCCTCCTCCCGGCAGGGCGCGCGACACCGCCACCGGCACGTTGAGGCCTTCCGTCGCCCCCAGGTTGCGCAGCGCAACCTCCAGGACCATGTCGTCCCCCGCATTGGGCTGCGCCGGACCGCTGAGACGCAACTGCGCCGAGGTGACGCTGAAATCCGGAGCCGAGACCGTCACGCCGGCCATCTTGGTCACCGAGGTGCGCGCCTCGGCCTCGTTGCGTGCCACCGTCCAGACCGGGGTCGCCGTGAGACGGAACTTGAAGCGGAAGTCACTGTTGACCACGTAATGCCCGCCGCGCAGATGCTTGGAGCGGATGCCCACCTGATTCGCGCCCGGCGCGCCCGAGGCGTCGAAACGCAGCGCCCGAGGCGGGATGCGGAAGGTGTAGTTGCCCTCCGGCACGGTGTCGCGCAGGCTGCCGATCACGGTGTCGTTGAGCACGATGTCGGCATCGTGCGGATGGTAGGCATCGCGGTTCCACGGCAGCACGAAGCCCATCTCCAGCCAGGCCTCCACCAGATTGGTCGGCTCCCAGCGTCCGCTCTCCAGCAGCGCCGAAAACTCGAACACGCCGTCGTCGCCGACGTCGGCGTGGACGAAGTCGACGCGCTCGTCGCCATCGGTATCGTCGCCGACCCAGAGGACGCCGTCGATCAGCTGCGACCAGCGGTCTGCACGGCCATCGCCATCGGTGTCCTCGGGGGTGGGTCGGGAGGTCCAGTTCACGGTCCCGGCACCCAGGCGCGCAGCGCGCTCGGCATTGGCGATCAGCGCCGGTTCGGCCGAACGCGCGGCCGCAGAGGCAGGATCGATCCCGGGGAACAGCCAGACGCGCCGGACCGACTCGCCCGCGCCGAGCCGGTGGCTGAACGCCTGCTCGACGGTCTTGTCGAGGGAACTCGCGACGATGCGGGTGGCCACCCCGGTGTAGCCTTCGCGGAACAGCGGCGACACCGTGAAGTCCATGGATTGCCCGGCAGGCAGCAGCCCATGACGCACCGTTGGCATGATGGAGACCTTGCCCGCCTCGGCGGGCATCACGGCCAGGTCGGTCACCGGGTCGCCGCGGTTGGTCAGTCGAAGCACCCGGCCACGGCCGTCCGGGGCCGGGCCCACGTCGCTCCAGACAAGTTCCACCCGCGGCAGGCGCACGTGCACCGCCACCTCAGCCTCGTCGCTGAGGCCGACATCGGACACGATGCGCACCGGCACGAGGTGGTCGGCCCGGGTGACGTCCTGGGTGCTCAGACCGAGCACGAACTGGCGCGACTCGCTGGGGGCGAGGTCGATGGGTCTGTCTTCCGACCCCTCGCCGACGAAGCTCACGAGCATGGCCGGGTCCTCCGGCCGGCCGCATTCCAGCCGCACCTTCAGCGGCCTGTCTCCGTTGTTGCGCACGCCGATGGCGACGCGCTGGTCGTAGTCGCGACGCAGGTCGGCGGCGAACCTCGCCTGGGTGAAGGACAGGCCCTTGACCCGAGTGACGGTACGCACCGGGCCGGCCTCGCGGCCCCCGAGCGGCTGCACCTCGTAGGCCACGCCGTGTTCCAGCCCCTGCAGCACCACCTGATGCGCCCGGCCGCTCTGCCCCATCGCCTCCTGCCAGGCATCGCTGCCCTTGCGTCGGTAACGCACCTGCGACGGTCCGAAGGTACCCGAGGACCAGTTCACCCGCACCGACTCGCCACTGAGCACCGCGCCGTCGGCTGGCATCAGTCCGAAATATTCGGACATGCTGAACCGGCGGCTCACCACTGCACTGGTACCGGCGGTGTCCCAGGCGGTCACCTTCAGGCGGTGTTCACCCGGGCCGAGGTCCTGCCAGGGCAGGGCCGCCTCGAACGGCGTGCCGTGATCCTCGGCGAACACACGGCCATCCACCTCGAACCGGACGCGGTTCACCGCCCGCCCGTCGTAGCTCATGGCCTGCACCCGGACCGGCAGGGGCGCGTCGACCACCTGCCCCTCGCCCGGCTGGGCCAGGGTCACGACCACACCGCGGCGTTCCAGGGGCCAGGTGGGCTGGACCCAGAAGCGCTGCCGGCTCGGCTGCTCGCCCCCGACGCAGCTCACCTGCGCCAGGAACAGTCCGGGCGCCCGGAACGCGTGCACGCGTGGCTGGTCGTTGTCCAGATGCAGTTCCGGCCGCCCGTCCTGGTCGAGGTCCACCTCGCATGCACCGGGACGGTTGGTTCCCGGCACCGCCTCGCGGTGGAAGCTCACGCGCAGCGGCTGCGCCGGGTCGGCTTCCGCCAGCACGCGGTCGGCGACCTGCGGCTCGTCGCGGGCGGAGATGCTCACAAAGCCCGCCTGCAGGGAGGCGTTGTTGTCGCCCCACTCGGAGAGATGGATCCGCAGCCGGGCCGGGTTCTTGAGCTCGAGGGGTATCCGACCCCGGGCCGGTGCATAGTGACCGGACTCGTGCAGCAGAGTGCCGGTCTGATCGTCGTACACCCGCACCAGCGTCTCGAGCGGGCCGTTGACGCTCAGCATCCAGCGTGCCGCCCGCCCAGCCTCGAACACGAAGCGGTCGACATCCCCCCGGTGGTCGATGGCGAACGACTGTGCCTCGCCCTCCTTCAGCCGCCGCACCGGATCCGTGGCCAGCGGCCAGGTCTCGGCCGGCTCCACCCGCTCCAGAGCCACGACCAGTTCGTAGGGTGCGGGCGACGAGCCGTTGTCGCCCCACTCCCCGATCATCACGTAATAGGTACCCGGGCCGACGGCCGGCACGATCTCGGCCGTGCGGCCGGCGTAGGCACCGGTGTCGACGATCTGCTGGCGGCGCGCGTCGAAGATCCGCAGATGCGTCTCGTGGGCGCTGGTGGCGCGCGCCCGCAGGTAACCGGGACGGTCCACCTCGACGACGTAGACGTCGCGATCACCGCGCGGGAGGTAACTCCCGCGTGCCGTGTCTCCGACCGCAAGCGGCGTGGCGTGATCGAAGTCCTCATTGCGCGCGCGAAAGTCGGTCTCGTCTGCAGGTTCGAACCAGGCGGCCAGCGCGTGGGCAGCGGCAGCGTTGCCGTTGTCGCCCCACTCACGCAGCCCCACGAACACGGTCTGCGGGCCGGCGAAGTCCCAGGCCAGCGACACCGGCCGGTTGGCATGGGCTCCGGCATCGGCCAGCTGCCTGCCGTCCCGGTCGAACAGCTGCATGTGCCGCTCCGGTCGCCCATCGGCCTGCAGGCGCAGCGTGCCGGCGCCGGGGATCTGCACCCGGTGGAGGTCGCGATCGCCCGTGGGCATCAGGGTGGCGTGGACGGTCGTGCCCAGCGGCAGTTCGCGCACCGCGCGCATCGGCCCGGGCTCGCCCAGGGGATCATCGATGCCGTCGTCCGGGATCTGATCCACCTGCAGGCGATAAGGCTCGAGCCCGGCGTTGTTGTTGCCCCACTCGCCGATGACCACGTAGTGCGTTCCCGGTGCCACCTGCGCCTGGAAGTCGATCGGGCGACCCGCGTAGGCGCCCTGCTCCATCAGCAGGCTGCCATCGGCGCGCAGGATGCGCACATGCCGCTCCAGCCCCGTGCCGGGCTCGCGCACCCGCATCAGCCCTGGGCGCGCGACCTCCACCCGGTAGGTGTCGAGATCGCCCAGGGGAAAGATCAGACCGGCCGCCTGCTGCATCGCCCGCAGCGGCGTGGCATGGGCCGCCACATCGTTCGGCTCGGACGGATCCACCGCCGGATCGACCGTCACCGTGAGGGTGATGGGCTTGCCGGGCGCGGAATTGTTGCCGCCCCATTCCTGAACTTCGGCGATGTGGACACCGGCCTCGAGCCGCAGCTCGATGACGTTGTCGCGGCCCGCGTAGGCGCCGCTCTCGACGATCATCTTCGCCTGGGCATCGTAGATGCGCAGGTGGGTTTCGAGCGGATTGTCCGGGCCCACCTTCACCACTACCCGCGCCGGATGGGCAAGGCGGAAGCGGAAGGCGTCGCGATCGTCGTTCTTCTCGATGGTGAAGCGCACCGGTGCCCCGGTGCGGATGTCCTGGGGCGCGCCCAGATCATTGGGCTCGACCTCGGGCTGGACGGTGAGCGGATGCAGCTTCACCGCCACCGCCGCGCCGAGGGTGACGGGCACCACGGTGGGCTCGTGACCATCGGCCTCGACGCGCAGGCTGAGCTGCCGCCTGGCCATGCCCACGCGGCCGTTGCCCTGCGCCCAGTTCACCGCCCCCGTCGAAACACCGGTGAACGCCACGGCACCCCGGGCATCGGTGGTGCCCTCGGCCACCACGCCATTGGGCCAGGACTCCGCGAGCACGAGCCTGGCCTTCGCCAGGGGACGGTCCGTGACCGACTCGCTGACGCTTACCTCCAGGCGCGCCGGCGAGAACTGCGCCTGGAGGGCGAACACCGGCGGGGTGCCCGCGGCGACCGCGACCTCCCGGGCCAGCGGGGCGAATCCTGGGGCTTCCACCGACATCCGGTAGCGGCCGGGCGCCAGCTGCACGAACTCGAAGTTGCCGTCCCAGTCGCTGGTCGCCAAGCCCGGCCCGCGCAGCGCCGCCTTGACCTCGATGGGCTCGAGACGGATCTGCGCACCCGCCACCGGCTGGTCCGGCGCAGTGGCGCGGATGCTGCCGCGCCAGTCCACCGGGACCACGCGCACCAGGGGCATCTCGAGTTCCGCCCGGCCGCCGGCGGCCACGTCGACGCCGCGCTCGGCGACCTCGTAGCCTGCCTGCCGGACCCGCACCACATGACGCCCGCCGGACGCACCATCGAACACCGCGACGCCGTTCGTGTCCGTGGCGGCGTGGCGGGCGTTCAGTTCGACGTACACGTTCTGCAGCGGGCCGGCCTTGCCGGCGGCGTCCGTGCCGGAGACGCGCACCCGCAGGATCCCGCCCATGGCCACGGCCCGCGGCGCGGGCGCGACGATCGGCGCCTCCGGCGTGACGGCCGGTGCTGCCGGCGCCGCGTCCCGGGAGGTGTAGTCGCGCCCGCCCTGCCCGGGGGCCGCACCGCGGTCCGGGCTCAGGCCGGACCCGATGAGCACGATCTCGTCGCGCGACAGTGCGCGATCGTAGAACCGAACGTCATCCAGGGCGCCTGCGAAGAACTCGCCGAAGCCGGGATTGCGCGCCAGATTGACCTTGAAGCCACTGCCTCCGCTCTGTCCCCGTCGCTCGAACACCTCTCCGTCGACGTGCAGCCGGAACGTACCCGCCGCCTGGTCCCACACCGCCGCGACGAAGGTCCAGCGGCCCTTCTCCACCGGCTTGAAGCCGGCCACGCCACCCGAGCCGCCGAAGGCTGACCAGCCGCTGCCGCCGCCGCGGTGGTCGATACCCAGGGAGCGGTCGAAACCGCCGTCGTCGTGGGACATCACCTGCCGGATCGGGTTGACCTCGTCGGCCCTGACCCAGGCGGTGAAGGTGAGCTGGGGCAGCACGCCCGGATTGATGTCCAGCGGCAGCTCGATGTGCGAGCGGCCATCGAACTGCAGGGCCTTGCCGGCGGCACCGTATCGGTCTGCGGTCGGCGTGACGCTGCCCTTGATCGTGCCGTGACGGTTGGCTCCGGCGCTGTCGCGGGCATCGCCATCGAGGTCGTAGGCGGCGAGCAGGCCATCGCCGCGGTCATCCGCGCTGCCGATGCCGGCGAGGACGACGGCTGCACCCAGCAGCAGACCGAGCAGGGCGAACTGGAGACGTGACTTCATGGTTCACTTCCCTCCGGTGGAAGCGCCGCGATTCAGGATCGGCGGCAGGGCGACCGGCGCATCGATCGACGGGCGGTTGGTGCAGTACCAGTCCTTCTGGCTGTGGTGCGACGTGACGTAGCCACCGCGCAGCTTGCGGAACATGTCCCGCAGCTTCTTCATGTCGCCTGCGAAGTAGTCGTTGATGGCGGCCAGCGCGTCGCGCGGCTTCACCCCGGCCTTGAGCAGGCGCTGGAACAGCTTCGCCTTCATCCAGGCCTCCTGGCTGGCCGACTGGTATTCCAGCTCGGCTTCGGCAAGTTCGCCCTGCGCCCAGGCTTCCACAACCCGCGAGGGGGCCGCGACGATGTACCAGACGCCATGCACGGCACCGGTGACGATGCCCGTCACGGTGTCCACCCCCTGCTCCAGGATCTCCTTGCCCGTCTCGGTCCAGGCGAATCCGTCGACCTGAAGCGTGGGTCGGGTCACGGAGATGCCGTCCTCCGCGAGCCGGTCCGCCACCCGCTCCAGCTGGCTGGAGTCGCCGCTGGCCATGGCCTGCGAGACCAGCCGCCGGGCATCGGCCGCCGACAGCCCGGCCTTGCGCAACTGGATCTCCCACTGGGTGTAGTAGGCGACGACGTTCTGCTTGTTGGCCTGGCGCAGCGTCTCGTGCTGATCCCAGAAGGTGTCCCAGCTGGAGGCGACCTTCTTGCCGGCACCGATCAGGCCCAGGGTCAGGGTCTGGTCGACCAGCACTTCGGCCGCCTCGGCGCCGCTAATCTCGCCGCCCAGGTACT
>JBILUV010000130.1:0-9578 GCA_044370825.1 Burkholderiales bacterium
CGCGCGCCCCCTCCTTGTCGCCCATCTCCTGGTATGCCTTGGCGAGGTCGAACTTGGTCTGCACGTCGTACCAGCGCTCGTCCCGCACGGTACCGGTGACGGTCCCCTCAGGCGAGCCAAGGTCGAGACTGAGGCCTGCGAGGCCTGGGGCCTGGGCCAGGCCCGGCAGGGTCGCGCCGGGCTCGTCTTCATCGCGCTGCGCGAGCGACAGGCCTCCTGGCAACCTGGGCTCCGTCAGGGGTGGGCCAGACGGAGCACCCAGATCGATCCTGATGCGGTCGAGGTCGAATCCGAGGTCGTCGATGGTCTCGTCCCCGACGCGCCCGCCACCGCTCATGGTGGGCTCGACATCGGGCAACTCGAAGTCGATCTCCATGCTGTCCATCTTCGATGGCGCAGCGGCCCCGCCGGGCAGGGTCGCGGTCTGATCGGTCCTGGCGGGGGACAGGGTCGATGCGGCGTCGAAGCCGACGGGAGAAAGGGTTGCGCCCGGATCGAAGCTGGCGGGCGCCACGGTTCTGGCGGCATCGAACCCGGCTGTCGTGACCGAGCCCGACCGGGTGTCGAGCCCGACATCGATGATGGTCCGGGTGGGATCGAAGATATCCTCGGCCGCGGTCGGCCCCGCGAACTGATCGAGGTCAATGTCGGTCTCGGTGCCACCTCCCTCGTCGGCAGGTCCGAGCTTGGACAGATCGATGTCGGTCGTCGCACCTTCCGTCAGGGTGTCGAAATCGAGATTGAAGTCCAGGTCCTCGCCCACTGCGGGCACCTGTTTCGCGGCGTCCGCCGACGCGGCCATGGGGGCGGCCGCCGCAGACGGGGCGTGCCCCGGCAGGGTGGCATCCGTGGCTGTTGGCTGGAATCCGGGCATGGTGGCATCGGTCGCGGCACCGTCGCCGAGGGGCGCGTACCGCGGATTGCCGGGATCGAGCTCCGCACCCAGAGCGGCCGCCTGCACCCACGCCACACCGCTGCCGCCGGTGAGGCGCTGCAGATCCACGGCGACCCGCTCGAAGGCGGTGACATCGCGCCGCTTTGCGTAGATCTCGAGCAGCTTGGCGTGCAGTTCGACGCGTTTCGGGTTGGCTGCGATGGCCTCCTGGAGGCGCTCCTCGGCCTGGGCGTCGCGCCCGTAGATGAGGAACACCTCGGCCTCCGCCAGCGGGTCGCTCTCCTCGGCGACGGTCGCAGTCCCTGGAAGGGCATCGGCCCCGGGCGGGGCCACCGATACCGGCTCGAAACCCGCGGGCCCGAAGGTCTCGGGCGCCCGGACCTCGGAGACTTCGGCGGCTTCCGGCGCCTCCATTGCCTTGCCATCGCCGCGTGCCCCGCGACGCCGCTTCCATCCTGCGAACCCAAGCCCGGCGAGGGCGGCCGCCACGAGGGCACCCACACCAAGGAAAACTGGGTTGTCGAGCAACTCGTCCAGCAGCCCTGGGGGAGCGGGCGGAGGAGGCGGCGGCGCCACCACCCTGGGCCGCTTCGGGGCCGCGGGCGCCGGCAACTCGGCAACAGGCGTCTCGGCGCCTGCAGGGGAACCCTCTGGGGTGCCAGCCGACGGGCCGGATTCCAGCGGCTTCGGACCGGGTAGTGCCTCCTCGCCCAGGCCGGTACCCGTCGCCGGTGTCGTGGTAGGCCCGGGCACGGGCGGAGCAGCGGGGTCAGGCGCGGCCACTGGCGGAACCTGGGCAGCAGGCTTGACAGGGGCTACCGGAGCCACGGCCGCAGGTTTCTGCAGGTCCGCCATCGCACGGCTCTTCATCTCCACCAGAGCCTGCAAATCCTGGATCTGCTTCTCCAGCTGGACCACACGCTGATTGGCGTCCGCGGCCGCCTTGCCCCGGGCGGCCACCTCCTCCTCCAGGGAACGGACACGTTCGGCGGCCCGGGCTGCATCACCGGAGGCGGTCTGCGCCGCGCCGCCCGGCCGTGGCGGCTCACCTTTCGACAGCTTCAGAACGTCCTGGGCGGCGTCACCGCCGGAGAGAACCTTGTCCTCGAGACGCGTCGTGACCTTGCCCGAGGCGCTGCGGCCGCCTTCGCGCTCGGCAGGCGTCGCCGACGCCTCGACCGCCGAGGCCAGTCGCGCACGGTAAGCATTCCAGTTGGAAGTCTGGACCCGGACTTCGCTCGCCGATTCCACCGCGGACAGGGCCGCGACCTCCTCGGCCGGAGGCACACGTAGAACCTTGCCCGTGCGGAGCCGATTCATGTTGGCACCGTCGAAGGCGCCCGGGTTGGCCCGATACAGGGCCACGAGCATCTGGTCGAGCGTGACGTCGGCAGGCCGGGTGGCGCGGGCGATCCTCCCCAGGGTGTCCCCGCGCTTCACCGGACCGTACTCGGCGCCGGACGAGGGCGCCATCTGCCCGCCGGGCGCACGCGCAGCGGCCGCCGGCGTTGCGGCTCTCTGACGCGCCGCCTCCGCTGTTCCGGTCGGCTCCGACAGACGCGGTTGCAGCGGTTCGACCTCGACCGCTGCCCGGGCCGGGGCCGCCAAGGCTGCCGGTGCCGCCTCGGCCGGGGCCACTGGCGGCGCAGTCTCGGCCGTCTTCTGATCCGTGACCGCTGGCGGATCGACGAGCGCGGTGTAGGCCCGGACCAACCGGCCGGAACTCCACGACAGCTCGATCAGGAAGTCCACGAACGGTTCGTTCAGCGCCTGGGTGGCCGCCACCTGAACGTAGGGCTCACCGCTGGGGCGGCGCTCGATGGAAACGCGGAGGGTACCGATGTACGCGGTGTAGGGCAGGTCGGCCTGCCGAAATGCCTCGATGCCGGCGATCTTCACCGACAGGGACGCCGCCTCATCCTTCTTCAGGGAGACGAGATCGACCTCGCCGCGAAAGGGCTGTCCAAGAGCTGAAAGCACGGTGAGCCGACCGAGACCCGCCGCGTCGACCGACATCGACACCCCCAGCAGGACTGCGGCGGCGGCCGCGTGCTTGAGTCTGTATCTCACCGCGCCACCTTTATACGTTTTGCATGAAAAACAAAGCTAGCAGCATGGGGTTACCGATGCAACCCGGCGCCCGAACCTGGTCGTCCGGGTGCTCGCTGTGCCTTTGACGGCGCAGCGGGAAATTTCTGGAGGGGCAATTCAGGAATGCCGCGCCCTGCGGGAGACGGAAGCTCCGTCTCCCCGACAGGGTGGCAGGACAAGAGAACTCAGCGGCGCTCGATCAGGATGCGCAGCATGCGACGCAACGGCTCGGCAGCACCCCAGAGCAGCTGGTCGCCGACCGTGAAGGCGGAAAGGTACTCGGGGCCCATGGGCAGCTTGCGCAGCCGACCGACTGGCACCTCGAGCTTGCCGGACACGGCCGCCGGCGTTAGCGCGTCCAGGCTGGCCTCGCGGGTGTTGGGCACGACCTTCGCCCACCGATGGGCAGCGGCGAGCCGCTCCTCGATCTCGGTCAGAGGCACGTCGCGCCGCAGCTTGATGGTCAGGGCCTGGCTGTGACAGCGCATCACCCCGACGCGCACGCACAACCCATCCACGGGGATTGCGGCGACTGCGGCGCGACCGAGGATCTTGTTGGCCTCGGCCATGCCCTTCCACTCCTCCCGGCTCTGACCGTTGCCCAGATCCTTATCGATCCAGGGCAGGAGGTTGCAAGCCAGCGGATGACCGAACTGCTCGGTGGGGAAATCGTGGCTGAGCATCGCCTGATGCACTGCGCGGTCCAGGTCGAGCACGCCGAGCGCCGGGTTGGCCAGTACCCCCCCAGCCGCCGCGTGCGCCGCCCCCATCTGGTCAACCAGCTCGCGCATGTTCTGCGCCCCGGCGCCCGACGCCGCCTGGTAGGTCATGGCTGTGACCCACTCGACCAGATCGGCTTCGAACAAGCCTGCGAGCGCCATGAGCATCAGGCTGACGGTGCAATTGCCGCCGATGAAGTCCCGGCGACCGGCATCCAGCGCGGCATCGATCACACCCCGGTTGACCGGGTCGAGAACAATGATCGCGTCGTCCCTCATGCGCAGCGAGGAGGCGGCGTCGATCCAGTAGCCCGACCAGCCAGCCGCACGCAACAGCGGATGCATCTGGGTGGTGTAGTCCCCGCCCTGGCAGGACACGATGGCCTCCATCGCCGACAGGGCAGCGATGTCGCTGGCGTCCGCCAGTGGCGCGGAGCGACCGGCGATGCTCGGACCCTCGCCACCGACATTGGAGGTACTGAAAAAGTGGGGCTCGACATCGATGAAGTCGTGCTCCCACATCAAGCGCTGCATCAGCACCGAGCCCACCATGCCGCGCCAACCCACGAAACCCACCCGCATCTTCGCCATCTCCGCCTCCGTCACCTGTTGTACCGGGACATCGTCATCAGCGGTGCGCGGCCGAGAGTGCGGCCACGACCGCGTCGCCCATCTGCACCGTGCCAATGCGCGACTCGCCAGGGGCGGCGATGTCACCGGTGCGCCGGCCGTCGCGCAACACCTTGCGCACCGCGGCCTCGATCCGGTCGGCCGAAGCGGTGTCGTCGAAGGTGTAGCGCATCATCATGGCCACCGAAAGAATGGTGGCCAGGGGATTGGCCCGGTCCTGGCCCGCGATGTCCGGCGCCGATCCGTGGATGGGCTCGTACAGGCCCTTGTTGCCGGCGTCCAGAGAGGCAGATGGCAGCATGCCGATGGAACCCGTCAGCATGGAAGCCTCGTCCGAGAGTATATCGCCGAACATGTTGCCGGTGAGGATGACGTCGAACTGCTTCGGCGCGCGCACCAGCTGCATGGCGGCGTTGTCGACGTACATATGGGATAGCTCGACATCGGGGTAGCCCTTCGCCACCTCGGTCACCACCTCGCGCCAGAGGATGCTGGTGTCGAGCACGTTGGCCTTGTCGACGGAGCACAGCCGGCGCGAGCGCTTGCGCGCAATCTCGAAGCCGACCCGGGCGATGCGGGCGATCTCGGACTCCGAGTACTTCATGGTGTCGAAGCCTTCACGCTCGCCGTTGTCGAGCGTGCGCCGGCCGCGCGGCTGCCCGAAATAGATGTCGCCGGTGAGTTCGCGCAGGATCATCACGTCCAGGCCGGCAACCAACTCTGGCTTGAGCGAAGAGGCCGAGGCCAGTTCCTCGTAAACGATGGCCGGGCGCAGGTTGGTGAACAGGCCCAGTTCCTTGCGGATGCGCAGCAGCCCCTGCTCGGGACGCACCGCCCGCGGCAGGGTGTCGTAGCGCGGCCCGCCGACGGCGCCGAGCAGGATCGCGTCGGCCTGACGGGCCAGATTCAGGGTGGGCCCCGGCAACGGATCAGCCGCGGCGTCGTAGCCGGCGCCGCCGATGGGCGCAGTCTCGGTCTCGATGGGCACGCCATCGCCGCGCAACACCTCAAGCACCCTGGCGGCCTGGGCGACGATCTCGGGGCCGATGCCGTCCCCCGGCAGTATGGCGATTTTCATGACTCGGGATTCCTCGTTCGTGCGCCGCCCGCCCTCAGGCGAACAGCCAGGGTTGTTCCGCGCAGCGCCGCTGCTCGAAGGCGCGGATCGCGTCGGCGTGCCGGAGCGTGAGTCCGATCTCGTCGAGGCCCTCGGTCAGGCAATGACGCCGGAACTCGTCGACAGTGAAACCGAAGCTCTCGCCGGACGGCGCGATCACCTGCTGATTCGGCAGGTCGACGGTGAGCCGGTATCCGGGTGTCGCGAGGGTGTCGGCGAACAGGCGGTCGACCACGGCGGCCGGCAGGATGACCGGCAGCAATCCGTTCTTGAAACTGTTGTTGAAGAAGATGTCGGCGTAACTGGGTGCGATGATGGCTCGGATGCCGAAGTCCATGAGCGCCCACGGGGCATGCTCGCGCGACGAGCCGCAGCCGAAGTTCTCCCGCGCCAGCAGGATGCCGGCGCCCTGATAGCGTGGCTGGTTGAGAACGAAATCCGGGTTCGGCACCCGGGTCGCCAGGTCCATGCCCGGCTCGCCGTGGTCCAGGTAGCGCCACTCGTCGAACAGGTTGGGGCCGAAGCCGCTGCGCTTGATCGACTTGAGGAATTGCTTCGGAATGATGGCATCGGTATCGACGTTGGGCCGATCCAGCGGCGCAACCAGGCCCTGCAGAACGGTGAACTTTTCCATGGTGCGCCTCAGGTCTGGAGTTGGCGGACGTCGACAAAGTGTCCACTGACGGCGGCGGCCGCGGCCATCGAGGGACTCACCAGATGGGTGCGCCCGCCCGCGCCCTGCCGTCCCTCGAAATTGCGGTTCGAGGTCGAGGCGCAGCGCTCCCCGGGCTCGAGACGGTCGTCGTTCATCGCCAGACACATGGAGCAGCCGGGCTCGCGCCATTCGAAGCCGGCATCACGGAACACCCGGTCCAGACCCTCGCTCTCGGCCTGGCGTTTCACCAGACCGGATCCCGGCACCACCATGGCGAGCCTGACTCCGGCAGCCACGTGGCGCCCCTTGACCACCTCGGCGGCGGCCCGCAGATCCTCGATGCGGGAGTTGGTGCACGAGCCGATGAACACCTTGTCGATGCGGATGTCGGTGATGGGCGTGCCGGGCTGCAGATCCATGTAGCGCAGCGCGCGCTCCAGGGACTGGCGCCTCACGGGGTCGTCGATCGCGGCCGGATCGGGCACGCGGGCCAGCACGCTGTCCACCATCTCGGGCGAGGTGCCCCAGGTGACCTGCGGCGCGATGTCCTCGGCGCGCAGGCTCACCACCTTGTCGAATACGGCACCCTCGTCGCTGTGCAGGGTGCGCCAGTAGGCCACGGCGCGCTCCCACTGCTCGTCTGCAGGGGAGAAGTTGCGGCCGCGCAGGTAGTCGATGGTCTTGTCGTCAGCCGCGACCATGCCGGCGCGCGCGCCAGCCTCGATGGCCATGTTGCACAGGGTCATGCGGCCTTCCATGGACAGTCCGCGGATGGCAGAGCCGCGGAACTCGATGGCGTGGCCGGTGCCACCGGCGGTGCCGATACGCCCGATGACCGCCAGCACCACGTCCTTGGCGGTGACGCCACGGCCCAGCGTGCCGTCGACCTCGACCGCCATGCTGCGCGCCTTTTTCATGTTCAGGCACTGGGTGGCGAGCACGTGCTCGACTTCCGAGGTGCCGATACCGAAGGCCAGGGCGGCAAAGGCGCCGTGGGTGCTGGTGTGGGAATCGCCGCACACCACGGTCATCCCGGGCAGCGTGGCGCCCTGCTCCGGGCCGATGACGTGCACGATGCCCTGGCGCTCATCGAGGAAGGGGAAGTAGGCCTTGGCGCCGAATTCCCGGATGTTGTGGTCAAGGGTCTCGACCTGGAGCCGCGAGATCGGGTCACGGATGCCCTGGTCCCAGTCCCGGGTCGGGGTGTTGTGGTCGGCGGTGGCCACCACCGAGCCCACCCGCCAGGGCTTGCGGCCGGCGAGCTTGAGACCTTCGAAGGCCTGCGGGCTGGTCACCTCATGCACGAGGTGACGATCAATGTAGATGAGGGCGGTGCCGTCGGCTTCCTCCCGCACCAAGTGGCTCGTCCAGAGCTTGTCATAGAGGGTCTGGGGTTGCATGGGGGGTGGTCTCCAAAGAGCCGACGATTATGGCACAAGCCCCCCGGCCGGCCTTGCCCGGACCCGGCACGCAACCAGCACGACACGGGGCGGAATCTCGCGCCCGGCGACACCGCCGCGTTCGCCTCAGTCGGGCAGCCGCAGCCAGCGCCAGGTCACCAGAAAGGCGGCCACGCCGGCGAGCGCCCCGGCCGTGAAGGTCCAGGGTCCGCCGACGTGGTCCCAGAGGAAGCCGCTGGCCAGACCGCCCACCGCCCCGCCGGCACCGAATCCGATACCCGAATAGAAGGCCTGACCCTTGGACTGGTGCCGTCCGCGGAAGAACCGGTGCGTGAGAGCCACCGCGGCGCCGTGGAACAGGCCGAAGGTGGCGGCGTGGGCCGCCTGGGCCAGCACGACGACCACCGGCCAGCCAGGTGCCCATCCGACGGCGAGGAAGCGCAGCGCGGCGGTGGCATGGGCGAACAGCAGCAGCGTGCGCGGGCCGTGACGGGCCGACAGCCGCGTCCAGAGGAAGAACACGGCGATCTCGCACACCACCCCGAACGCCCACAGCATGCCGACCCCGGTCTTGGTGTAGCCATGCTCCACCAGCCAGATGGAGTAGAAGGTGTGGTACGGACCGTGGGAGACGGACATGAGGAAGCAGCCGGCGAACAGAGCCAGCACCTCGGGCCGCCGCAGGATCTCGCCAAGACCACGGGCATCGTCGTGATGTCCGTGGCGCGGCGCCTCTGGCACACCAAAAGCCGAGACCGCGTGCAAGGCGAGCAGCGCCAGGATCAGCCAGGGCAGCGACCGGACCCCGGCCAGGTCCAGCAGGGTGCCGCCGCCAACGACGGTGGCCACGAACCCGACCGAGCCCCAGGCCCGGATGCGGCCGTAGCCGCCCACGCGGTCGCCGAGGTGGGCCATGGTGGTGGCCTCGACCAGGGGCAGGGAGCCGCACCAGAACACGTTCATCGCCAGCATGACCGCGAACAGCCAGGCGTAGCTGCTGCCGGCGAACACTCCCGCGAAAACCAGCAGGGTGGCCATCGCGGTGAGCCGGACGATGGGTGCGCGACGTCCGCGATGATCGGCCAGCCAGCCCCAGACGGCCGGGCCGGCCACGCGGGTGAGCGGCACCAGCGCCAGCAGGGTGCCGATCTGGGAAGCGCTCATTCCGACCGATTTGAGGTACAGCGGCCAGAACGGCGCGAACACGCCGAGGAAGGCGAAATAGAAAAAGTAGAAGCCGGACAGCCGCACCGCCGGAGCGTGCGCCATGCTCATGACGCGGCCCGGGTCGGCGGCTGGCCGGCTGCCAGGAAGAGCCTGTCGAAGCAGTGACACCGCCAAGACGGCGTCACGCCCGCCTGCCGGGAGGCCGCTCGCCCGCGCCGGCGGTGCTCATGTCCGGGGCTGGCCTGGCGGAATGTGCGGACGGGCGCGGTCACGGCGGCTCAGCGCGCGTCCTGCCATCGGTGCACCAGCCAGGTCAGGGTTGCGATCACGCCGAGCCAGCCCGCGAAACGGATCACCGAGGCCACGCCGCCATCATGTTCCAGCAGACCCCAGCGGGACAGGATCTCGGTCCAGTCGTGCTCGCCGCCGCCGACCAGCGGCAGGACCTGGGCCCGGGCGTCGGCGGCATAGCGGGCGATGTTCCAGAGGTTCTCGCTGAACCAGACCAGGGCGACGGCGAAGGAGGCAGCCTCGCGCCGCAGCCAGAAGGACACGGCCGCGACGACGGGAAACACGAGCTGCCCGAGGGTGCCTCCGTAGACCGTGAAGTTATCACCGAACAGCAGCCCGAAGAACGGATGGCCGGCCTCGTGGAACAGAAGATTTGCGCCGTCGAGCAGATGCACCCAGCGCTCCCCTGTGTGCGCCATCCAGGCGCACACCAACGCCAACAGCGCCACGCCCCCGAGCGCCGAGCCCGACACCGGGCGCCAGGGGGTCCCGGCGGTGGCCTGCAGCCGCCCCCCGAGGCTCATGCGCCCGCGGCCCGGCGACGCAGCCGGTCAACCCTCATGCGGGTCGGTCGAGGAGCGGGTCGGCCGCAGCGGGAAGCGGGCGCGCGCGC
>JBILUV010000131.1:0-9562 GCA_044370825.1 Burkholderiales bacterium
CTTGGGCGAGGGAATCTCGAGATAGGGGCTCCAGAAGCCGCGCGTGCGCATGGCAGCGAGGGCCTGGTCCAGGGTGGCGCGGTGCTTGTCGAACAGGGGATGGGTCACGGGCTGGCTCCGGGGAGTGTGCGACACGGCGTCATCGCCGGCTTGTGTTTCGATGTCTTCTACCTTAACCTTCGATTGACCGGTCGGTCAATGAATGCGCCGACTCCACTTTCTCCGGGATGACCGTGGACCCCGTCTTCCAGCACATACGCCTCGAAGTCTCCGAGGGCGTGGCGACGCTGACGCTGAACCGCCCCGACAAGCTCAACAGCTTCACCGCCGACATGCACGCGGAGGTGCGCGAGGCGCTGGCGAGCATCCGGGACGATGCGGGCGTGCGCGCCATGGTCCTGACCGGAGCGGGCCGCGGCTTCTGCGCCGGCCAGGACCTGAGCGATCGCAAGGTGGCGCCCGGTGGAGCCCCGGTCGATCTCGGCGAGTCGATCGAGCGCAACTACAAGCCCCTGGTGCTCGGACTGCGTGCCCTGCCCAAGCCTGTGATCGCCGCCGTCAACGGCGTGGCAGCCGGCGCCGGGGCCAACCTGGCGCTGGCGTGCGACCTCGTGGTGGCGGCGCGCTCCGCGAGTTTCGTCCAGGCCTTCTGCCGTCTGGGTCTGGTGCCGGACTCTGGCGGCACCTACTTCCTCACCCGCGGCCTCGGCGCCCAGCGGGCCATGGGCTTGGCGCTGTTCGGCGACAAGCTGCCCGCCGAAGAGGCGGAACGCTGGGGGCTGATCTGGCGTTGCGTCGACGATGCCGAACTGATGACCGTGGCGGGCGACATGGCCCTGCGGCTCGCAGCGGGGCCGACGCTGGGGTTCGCGCGCATCAAGCAGGCCATTCACGCCGCCGAGGGTCAGGCGCTCGAGGCGCAGCTCGAACTCGAGCGCGACTTCCAGCGCGAACTCGGTTTCTCCGAAGACTACCGTGAGGGCGTGGGCGCCTTCATGGAACGCCGCACGCCGGCGTTCAAGGGGCGCTGAGCGTGAGCGCCGCCCTGCCGTTCGACGCCGTCGTGGCGGTCATCGGAGCCGGCACCATGGGGGCCGGCATCGCCCACGTGGCGGCCCGCGCCGGGCATCCGGTATGGCTGTTCGACACCCACGAGCTCGCGCTGCAGCGGGCGCGCAGCACGATCGAGAAGGACCTGAGCTTCCTCGTGTCCAAGGGCCGGCTCGAGCGTCTCGATGCCGAGGCGATCCTCGGACGGGTGCGTGTCACCCGCGAACTGGCCGACCTGCGTGAAGCGGGTCTGGCGGTGGAGGCGATCGTCGAGGACCGCGACCTCAAGCGTGAGCTGTTCTCCGAGCTGGAGACCCTGGTGGCGACGGACTGCGTCCTCGCGTCCAACACCTCGTCGATCTCCATCACCGATCTTGCGGTGGGGTTGCAATACCCTGGGCGGCTGGTCGGGATGCATTTCTTCAACCCGGTGCCGCGCATGGCTCTGGTGGAGGTTATCGACGGCCTCGACACAGCCCCGGAGGTGGCCGATCTGGTGACCGCGACCGCAAAGTCCTGGGGCAAGACCCCGGTACGCTGTCGTTCGACGCCGGGGTTCATCGTCAACCGTGTCGCGCGGCCGTTCTACGGCGAGGCAATGCGCACCCTGACCGAGCGCGCCACCGACCCGGCGGGCCTGGACGCCATCGTGCGCGAGTGCGGCGGCTTCCCCATGGGGCCGTGCGAGCTGATGGACCTGATCGGTCTGGACGTGAACCTCGCGGTCACGGGTTCGACCTTCAAGGCGCTCGGCTGGGACCGGCGCTATGCTCCGTCGCTCATCCAGCAGGAGCTGGTGCGTAGCGGCCGGCACGGTCGCAAGACGGGACAGGGGTTTCACCGCCACCTGCCCGGCGCGGAGGCGCCGCGGGTGCCGCAGGAGCCAGCGATGCCTGCGCCGCGCAGCATCGTTGCGCCCGCCGATGCCGGCCTGCTGGAGCCGCTGGTCGAACGCATGAGCTCGGCCGGACTGAACGTGCGGCGCGTCATGCACATGGAGCCGATGCTGCACATCGGTGCCGCTCGCGTCGCGTTGACGGACGGCCGTACCGCCACGCATCGCGGTGCGGTCGGCGGGACCCCCAACGTGGTCCTGCTCGATCTCGCCCACGACCTCGCGCGCACCGCGCGGCTTTGCGTGGCGCGCGCCGACCAGTGTGGCGAACTCGAATATCGCGAAGTGGTCGGCGCGCTGCAGGGTGCCGGCTGCGCCGTGACCCGGGTCGACGACATCGCCGGGCTGGTGGTGATGCGCACCGTGGCCATGCTGGGCAACGAGGCCGCCGACGTGCTCACCCAGGGCATTGCGAGCGCCGCAGACATCGACACGGCCATGCGACTGGGTACCAACTACCCGCTCGGGCCGCTGGCCTGGGCCGACCGGCTTTCGCCGGGCTTCGTTGCCCAGGTGCTGGACAACCTGCGCAACCACTACGGCGAGGAGCGCTACCGCGTGTCGCCAGGCCTGCAGCGGCGGCGCTGGAGCGGGGGGCTGTTCCATGAGTGAGGCCACGGGTGCGATGACGCCCCAGGAGATCGCAGAGCGCGTCGGCCGCGACATGTTCGCGGTCGATCACGCGTCGCAGGGACTCGGCATGAGGGTCGAGGCGATGGGTCCCGGTCTGGCGCGCATGAGCATGCGGGTCCGGCCGGACATGCTCAACGGTTTTCAGATCTGCCACGGCGGGTTCATCACCACGCTGGCCGACTCGACTTTCGCGTTCGCCTGCAACAGCTACAACGAGCTGACGGTGGCAGCCGGCATCGTGGTGGATTTCCTCGCTCCGGCGCGGCTCGACGACGTGCTCACGGCGGAGGCCTGCGAGGTGTCGCGCGCCGGCCGCACCGGCGTCTACGACGTGAGCGTGCGCAATCAGCGCGACGAGCTGGTGGCGGTGCTGCGCGGTCGTTCGCACAGCATCCGCGACCGCAGCACGGTCCCGCTCTGACCAGGAGATAGCGCATGGTGTACCGAAACGACCCCGCGGCGCTGGACCCGATCGAGCGCGCCAGCCAGGACGAGTTGCGGGCGCTGCAGCTCGGCCGCTTGCGCTGGAGCCTGCAGCACGCCTACGACAACGTGCCGCATTACCGCGCCCGTTTCGAGGCGGCCGGGGTGCACCCTTCCGACCTGCGCATGCTGGCGGATCTGGCGCGCTTCCCCTTCACCACGAAGGATGACCTGCGCCGGAACTACCCGTTCGGCATGTTCGCGGTGCCTCGCGAAAAGGTGGTGCGCGTCCACGCCTCCAGCGGCACCACGGGCAAACCGACCGTGGTGGGCTATACGCGTGCCGACATCGATACCTGGGCCGACCTGGTCGCACGTTCCATCCGCGCGGCGGGTGGCCGGCCGGGCGACATCGTGCATGTCGGTTACGGTTATGGCCTGTTCACCGGCGGCCTCGGCGCCCACTACGGCGCCGAGCGCCTGGGCTGCACGGTGGTGCCGGTGTCCGGTGGCCAGACCGAGAAGCAGGTGCAGCTGATCACGGACTTCCGGCCCGACATCATCATGTGCACGCCGTCGTACATGCTGACCCTGGTCGACGAGATGGCGCGCCAGGGTCTGGACCCGGCTGCCTGCTCGCTGCGGGTGGGCATCTTCGGTGCGGAGCCCTGGACCCAGGCGATGCGCGAGGCGATCGAACGGCGCGCTGGGCTCGACGCGGTAGACATCTACGGCCTGTCCGAGGTGATGGGGCCAGGGGTGGCCAACGAATGCCTCGAGACCAAGGACGGACCGGTCATCTGGGAGGATCATTTCTACCCGGAGATCATCGATCCGGTGACCGGCGAGGTGCTGCCCGAAGGCAGCCAGGGCGAACTGGTGTTCACCACGCTCACCAAGGAGGCGTTGCCGGTGATCCGCTACCGCACCCGCGACCTCACGCGCCTGCTGCCGCCGACGGCCCGGTCGATGCGGCGGATGGATCGCATCACCGGCCGTTCCGACGACATGATGATCATCCGTGGCGTGAACGTGTTCCCGTCCCAGATCGAGGAGCTGATCGGCTGCGTGCCGCAGCTGGCGCCGCACTACCAGCTGTTCCTCGACAAGGAAGGGCACCTGGACACCCTAACGGTGCGGGTCGAGCTCGACCCCGGCGCCGGGGACGGCGAGACGCAGCGCACGTCGGCCGCCAGGGAACTGCAGCACCACATCAAGAGCCGGGTCGGTGTCTCCACTGCAGTGGAGGTGACCGCGCCCTTCAGCATCGAGCGCGTCGTGGTCGGCAAGGCCCGCCGCGTATTCGACCGTCGCCCCAAGGAGTGAGGACCAAGCCATGTACACCCAGGCGATAGACCTGCCGGGCCCGAAGCCGGACCCGACCGAGCGCACCGTGCCGGCAGCCGAGAATCCCGAGTACCGCGCCGGCTTCGAGGCCAAGCTGGACCGCAGCGAATTCATCGAGGCCAAGGACTGGATGCCCGAGGCCTACCGCCGCACCCTGGTGCGACAGATCTCCCAGCATGCCCACTCCGAGGTCGTGGGGATGCTGCCCGAGGGCAACTGGATCACGCGCGCGCCGACGCTCAAGCGCAAGTCCATCCTGCTGGCCAAGGTGCAGGACGAGGGCGGGCACGGCCTGTATCTCTACGCCGCCGCCGAGACGCTGGGCGTGTCACGCGACGATCTGGTCGATGCGCTGCTGTCGGGGCGCGCAAAGTATTCGTCGATATTCAACTATCCGACGCTCAGCTGGGCCGACATCGGCGTGATCGGTTGGCTGGTGGACGGCGCAGCGATCATGAACCAGATCCCGCTGTGCCGCTGCTCCTACGGCCCCTATGCGCGCGCCATGATCCGCATCTGCAAGGAGGAGAGCTTCCACCAGCGCCAGGGCTACGATCTGCTGCTCACCATGATGCGCGGCACCGAGGCGCAGCGCGAGATGGTGCAGGACGCGGTGAACCGCTGGTGGTGGCCGTCGCTGATGATGTTCGGCCCGCATGACAGCGAGTCGCAGCACACCGGCCAGAACATGCGCTGGGGCATCAAGCGCATCTCCAACGACGATCTGCGGCAGAAGTTCGTCGATGCCACCGTGCCCCAGGCGGAGGTGCTCGGGGTGTCCGTGCCGGACCCGGCCCTGCGCTGGAACGAGTCGCGGGGTCACTTCGATTTCGGGCCCATCGACTGGGCGGAGTTCTGGAACGTGGTCAACGGCCACGGCCAGTGCAACCGGGAGCGCCTCGCAGCGCGGGTCAAGGCCTGGGAGGAGGGTGCATGGGTACGCGAGGCGGCGCTGGAGCACGCCCGCAGGCGCGCGGCGCGTCAGGCGGCCTGAGTTCACATCGGCAGGGTGCGCCGCGCGATGCGGCCGCCGCAGGGAGGAGTGACATGGACAGGAAAGAATGGCCGTTGTGGGAGGTGTTCGTGCGCAGCCGCAACGGGCTGGACCACAAGCACTGCGGCAGCGTGCACGCGCCCGACGCGGCGCTGGCGCTGCAGGCGGCGCGCGACGTCTACACGCGGCGCATGGAGGGCGTCAGCCTGTGGGTGGTGCGGGCCGACCACATCGTGGCATCGGACCCGGAGGCGCGGCCGGAAATGTTCGACCCCGCGGCCGACAAGATCTACCGCCATCCGACCTTCTATCAGCTGCCCGCGGAAGTCGACCACATGTGAGCCGCCGGGGCCCGGCCCCGGTCGCGCGAAGAGAACCCCGCATTCATGCAAAACCATGTCGAATACCTGCTGCGCCTGGCCGACACGCCCCTGATCCTGGGCCAGCGCCTGTCCGAACTGTGTGGCCACGGACCGGTGCTGGAGGAGGACATCGCCCTCACCAACATCGCGCTGGACCTGATCGGTCAGGCGCGTCTGCTGCTCACACACGCCGGCCGCGTGGAGGGCGCTGGTCGGGACGAGGACCGGCTGGCCTTTCTTCGCACCGAGGGACAGTTCCGCAATGCCACCCTGGTCGAACTGCCGAATGGCGACTTCGGTCAGGTGACGCTGCGCAACCTGCTCGTGAGTGTCTACCTGGAACACCTGTACGAGGCGCTGCAGCCTTCCGCCGATCCGGAACTGGCCGCCATCGCCGCGAAGAGCCTGAAGGAGATGCGCTACCACAGGCGGCATGCTGGCGACTGGGTGGTGAGGCTTGGAGACGGCACCGCCGAGTCCCACGGCCGCATGCAGACGGCGCTCGAAACCCTCTGGCCCTACACGCGGGAGTTGTTCGCCGGAGACGCGGTGGATGCGGCGGCGGTTGCCGACGGAGTCGGCGTGGCGCCGGGGTCGCTCGAGGCCCGCTGGCGGCGCGAGGTCGCGGCGGTGCTTGCGGAGGCGACGCTATGCATTCCCGAGGACACGCCGTTCCTCAGCCAGGGGCGGCGCGGCCGGCACAGCGAACATCTCGGGCATCTGCTGGCGGAGATGCAGGTCCTGCAGCGCACCCATCCTGGCGCGACCTGGTGAGCGCAGTGACCATCAGCGCAGAGCGCGCCTGGGACGTTCTGGCCGGCGTCATGGATCCCGAGGTGCCGGTGCTGTCGGTGTGCGACCTCGGAATCGTGCGCGCGGTCGAGGCGGATGGGGAAGAACTGCGGGTGGTGGTCACGCCGACCTACTCGGGCTGCCCGGCCACCGAGGTGATCGAGGCCTCTATCCGCGAGGCGCTGCTCGCCGCCGGCGCGACACGGGTACGTGTCGAGACACGGCTGGCGCCGGCCTGGACCACCGACTGGATCGGGCCCGGGGCGCAGGAGAAGCTTCGCCTTCACGGCATCGCGCCGCCTGGCCGCTGCGCGCCGGCCGGTCATGCGGTGATCCACTTCCACCCGGCCTGCCCGCGCTGTCGGTCACGGCGCACCGAGCGTTTGTCCGAATTCGGCGCCACCGCGTGCAAGGCGCTGCACCGCTGTCTCGACTGCCGCGAGCCGTTCGAGGCGATGAAGGCGATCTGACGCCCATGTCCGCCCTTGCCGTGGTCCGCCCGCATCCGGCGAATCCCACCCGCGGGACGGCTCGTTCGACATCGATGTCCCCGGGCATGGGGGCCGACGGCAATGCGGCTCCTGCCTCGGCCCCGATGCAGGCACCCCACTGACCGGCTGTTCAAGCCGCTTTTCCTGCCGACATGACGCCCCGATTCCATACCCTGACCATTTCCGATGTCCGCCGCGAGTGCGGCGATGCCTTCAGCCTCGCTTTCCAGGTGCCGCCGGAACTGGCCGGTGACTATGCTTTTCTGCCTGGTCAGCACATCGGTCTGCGCACCGACGTCGACGGCGAGTCGCTGCGGCGCAGCTACTCGCTGTGCTCGACGCCCGGTTCGGCCGAGTTGCGCGTCGGCATTCGCGAGGTGCCGGGCGGGCGGTTTTCCAACTGGGCATCCCGCAATCTGGGGGTCGGCGACCGGATCGACGTGATGACGCCCGACGGCCGCTTCTGTCCCGCGCTGGATGCCGCGCACCGGAAACATTACGCCGCCTTCGTCGCCGGCAGCGGCATCACGCCCGTGCTGTCCATCGCCGGCGCGGTGCTGGCCTCGGAGCCGCTGAGCCGGGTCACGGTGGTCTACGGCAACCGGCAGTTGGCCAGCGCCATGTTCCTCGAGGAGCTCGGTGCCTTGAAGGACGGTCACCTCGGGCGTTTCGTGCTGCACAACGTGTTCAGTCGCGAGCCGCAGGACGTGCCGTTGTTCGAGGGCAGGCTGGACGGCGCCAGGGTGCGCGAGTTCGCGGCCACCCTGCTGCCGGTGGAGACCATCGACGAGGCCTTCGTGTGCGGGCCCGGGGCGATGATCGACGAGGTCGAGGCGGCCCTGATCGATCTCGGAATACCGCCCGACCGGGTCCACGTGGAGCGCTTCGGCGTTCCATCCGATGCCGGTGCGCATCGCCTCGAGGCGGGGGACGCGCCTCAGTCGAACATCCTGGTGGAGCTCGACGGCGCCCGACGGCAGGTCGAGTTCCGCGCCGGTGACGCTTCCATCCTCGAGGCCGCCCTGCGCGCCGGACTGGACCTGCCCTATTCCTGCAAGGGGGGCATGTGCTGCACCTGCCGCGCGCGGGTGACGCGCGGCGAGGTGCGCATGGACAAGAACTACAGCCTCGACGCCGCCGACGTGGCCGCCGGCTTCGTGCTCACCTGCCAGGCGCACCCGCTGACGGAACGCGTCGAGGTGAGCTTCGACGCGCGGTAGCCAGGGTCGTGGCCCGCTCCAGGGGTCCTGCGTTCGAGCAGCAGCGTGCCACGATCCGTGAGGCCGCCGCCGTGCTTTTCTCCGAGCATGGCTTTCCGGCGGCGTCGATGGCACGGCTGGCCGAGGCCTCGGGCGTCTCCAAGCCGCTGCTCTACCACTACTACCGTGACAAGTCCGACCTGCTGTTCGACATAGCCGACAGCTACATCGAACGACTGCTCGGGATCGTGGCGGCGGTGGAGGGCGAGGGCCTGGCGCCGGAGTTGCACTTGCGCACCCTCATCGCCCGTTTCATGGAGGAGTACGAGCACTCCCAGGCGCGCCACCGAGTGCTGGTCCAGGACGTGAAGTTCCTCGACCAGGCCGCGCGCGCCACGGTGCTGGCGAAACAGCGCGCCGTGGTGGAGGCCTTCGCCACGGCCATCGCCCGCAACCGGCCGCGCTGGCCGGACGCCGGGCATCGGGTGCCCCTGGCGATGATCCTCTTCGGCATGATCAACTGGACCTTCACCTGGCTGCGCGCCGACGGGCCACTGGCCTATGCCGACATGGCGGAACTGGTGGCTGACATCTTCCTGCGCGGGGCCGCGCCTCCGGGGCCCCCGTCCTGAGGCACAATCGGCGCCGGTGTCGAAATACCGCCGGCCTCAGACCCTCCCGGAGATCGTTCCAGCGTGCTGCCCGTGCCCACCGTCCGTGACGCGACCCTCGACCTGCTGCGTTCGGCCGGCATGACGACGGTGTTCGGCAACCCCGGCTCCACCGAGCTCAAGTTCTTCCGCGACTGGCCGGCCGATTTCCGTTATGTCCTGGGTCTGCAGGAGTCCTGCGTCGTGGCGATGGCCGACGGCTTTGCCCAGGCCTCCGGCCACGCCGCGTTCGTCAATCTGCACTCCGCTGCAGGCGTCGGGCATGCGCTGGGCAGCATCTTCACCGCCTACCGGAACCACACGCCGCTGGTGATAACTGCGGGGCAGCAGACCCGCGCCATGTTCCCCACCGATCCCTACCTCTATGCTGCTGATGCCGCCGCCTTTCCTCGCCCCTACGTCAAGTGGAGCGTGGAGCCGGCCCGGGCCGCCGACGTGCCCGCGGCCATCCTGCGCGCCTGGCATGTCGCGATGCAGGCGCCGCGTGGCCCGGTGTTCGTGTCGGTGCCGGAGGACGACTGGGACGCCGCGGCCGAGCCGGTGGCATTCCGGCCCGTGGCCGACGACCCCGAGCCTGCGTCCGCCGCCCTGGATGCTCTGGCCGACGCGTTGGGAGCTGCCGTGAGGCCCTGCCTGGTGATCGGCGCGGGCGCTGATCAGGACGGTGCCTGGAACGAGGCTGTTGCCCTGGCCGAGCGACTCGGG
>JBILUV010000132.1:0-9560 GCA_044370825.1 Burkholderiales bacterium
CCGGCCCTCGGCCTTCAGCGCGATGGTAAAGAAGCTGCGGCGCCAGGCGGAGTCGGCCATCCTCGAGGCGGCGCGCAAGCTCAACGTCGCCGATGCCTTGATGGCCGGACGGCTGGAGAAGGTCGAGGGCATCGTGGAGCAGTTCCAGGCCACGTCGATGCTGCTGCGCCATTGCCGGGTGCCGACGGTGGCCGCGGTCGATGGCATGGCGCTGGGCGGGGGCTGCGAATTCGTCATGCATTGCGACCGCGCCGTGGTGACACTGGAGAGCTACATCGGTCTGGTGGAGACCGGTGTGGGGCTGATCCCGGCGGGTGGCGGCTGCAAGGAGCTGGTGCTGCGCGCGGCGACGGAGGCCAGGGCTGGCGACCTGTTCGCGGCGCTGCGGCCGCGCTACCAGAACGCCGCCATGGCCGAGGTGAGCCGCAGTGCGCTGCTGGCCCGGGAGATGGGCTATCTGCGCGAGTCCGACCCGATCGTCATGCACCGGCGGGAGCTGCTGCACGTCGCGCGCCACGAACTGGTGGCCTTGTCGGAGCGCGGCTACCGCCCGCCGCTGCCGGCGCGCGACATCGTGGTGGGCGGACGCACCGCCCTGGGCACCATCCGGGCGCAGCTGGCGAACCTGCTGGCCGGCGGCACCATCAGCGAACACGACCACCTGGTCGCGACGCAGCTGGCGCGGGTGATGTGCGGCGGCGATGTCGACGCCGGGGCGCGCGTGGACGAGCGCTGGCTGCTGGGTCTGGAGCGGCAGGCCTTCATGGAGCTGCTGGCCACCGCGAAAACCCAGGCGCGCATCGAGCACACGCTCAAGACCGGCAAGCCGCTGCGCAACTGACCCGACCGGCAGCGAACATGAGCGAAACGCCTTCGAGCCCTGGATGGGTGGCCTGCGCGGCAGCCCATCGCGTCGTGGACCCGCGGCCCGCGGGATCATCCACACCGCCCCGCATGCAACCCCCGAGGATCCGCACATGAGCCGAAGCATCGACGACGCCTGGATCGTGTCCGCCGTGCGCACTCCCGTGGGTCGCGCGCCGCGCGGCATGTTCCGCAACACCCGGCCCGACGATCTGCTGGCCCACGTGCTGCGCGCCGCCGTCGACCGGCTGCCGGGGCTGGATCCGGCGGCGATCGACGACGTCGTCGCCGGCTGTGCCATCCCCGAGGCCGAGCAGGGCATGAACGTGGCCCGCATCGCCGCGCTGCTGGCGGGCCTGCCGCAGTCGGTGGCCGGCATGACGGTGAACCGCTTCTGCGCCTCCGGCCTGCAGGCGGTGGCCATCGCCGCCGAGCGCATCCGGCTCGGCGAGGCCGAGGTCATGATCGCGGCCGGCACCGAGAGCATGAGCCTGATCCCCATGGGCGGCCACCACATCGCCATCAACGACGCCGTGTTCACGCGCGACGAGAATATCGGCATCGCCTACGGCATGGGGATGACGGCGGAGAAGGTGGCGGAGCGCTGGCAGGTGTTGCGCGAGGCGCAGGACGAGTTCGCGGTGCACAGCCACCGCAAGGCCCTGGCGGCGATCGAGGCCGGCGAATTCGCGGCGGAGACCGCGCCCTACGAGATCGTCGCGCGGGTGCCCGACCTGGATACCCGGGAGGTGGCGGTACGCCGCACCCTGGCCGATCGCGACGAGGGGCCGCGGGCCGGTACCACCGCGGAGGTGCTGGCCAGGCTCAAGCCGGCCTTCGCCGCCGGCGGGTCGGTCACGGCGGGCAACAGCTCCCAGACCTCGGATGGCGCGGGTGCGGTGGTGCTGGCCGGCACGGCAGCGGTGAAGCGCTTCGGTCTCACGCCGCTGGCACGCTTCGTCGGCTTCTCGGTCGCGGGCGTGGCACCCGAGGTCATGGGCATCGGCCCGGTGGCGGCCGTGCCCAAGGCGCTGGCGCGCGCCGGGCTGCGCACCGCCGATCTGGACTGGATCGAGCTCAACGAGGCCTTCGCGGCACAGTCGCTGGCCGTGATGCGCGAACTCGAACTCGACGCCACCCGCGTCAATCCCCTGGGCGGCGCCATCGCGCTCGGCCACCCGCTGGGGGCGACCGGCGCCATCCGCACCGCCACGCTGGTGCACGGCCTGCGCCGTCGCGGCGGACGCTATGGCATGGTCACCATGTGCGTCGGCACCGGCATGGGGGCGGCGGGGATTTTCGAGCGGGCCTGAGGATGGCCCGAAGGGACGAAGTGCCGCTGGGCGATGGTGGAACATTACGCCACGGATCGATGTCATCACCCGTAACCGCGTGGGTGTCGATGTCGGCCACGCCCATCCCCGCCTCGGACCGGGACTGGGCATCGGCAGTGACCCGGCGGCCATCGCAAAACTGAAACCCGCCCCGTCCGTGCGCGGGGCGTGAAAGGAGAGGCAAGGATGAAATCCGTGTTCAAGGCATTCGTGGCAGGCGCCGTGCTGGCCTTGGGGATGGTCGGGTCGGCATCGCCGGCGCAGGACACGCCCGCCGGTCTGTGGGAGACCATCGACGATAAGACCGGCCTGGCGCGGTCCCACGTGCGCATAGTCGACAACGGCGGCGTGCTCGAAGGCCGGGTGGAGAAGGTGCTGAACAAGCAGCCTGACGACGATCCGGACGGCCTGTGTCGCAAGTGCGAGGGTGCCCGCAAGGACAAGCCGGTGGTCGGCATGACCATCCTCTGGGGGCTGAAGCGCGACGACGACGTGTGGAAGGGCGGGGAGATCCTCGACCCGAAGAGCGGCAAGGTCTACAAGTGCAAGATGGAGCTCATCGAGGACGGCCGCAGGCTGAAGGTGCGCGGCTTCATCGGCGTGTCGCTGATCGGTCGCAGCCAGACCTGGAACCGGCTGGAGTGACGTCCTCAACCATTCCCGCCGGCGCCACCGGCCTTGGCGGGGGTGTTCAACGCAACGCCGGCGCCCAGGGCAGGCAGAGCCGGATCAGCCGCACCGCATCGCCGGTAGTCGGCGGTTCGTGTGGCGATGCGCAGCGGCTGCCCGGCGGAGCTCGCCCCGCCGGGTGAGGAACGTCGACCCTCAGCGGTGCCCGCTCCAGCCGGGCTGCTCGCGATCCAGGATGCGCTTGAGCGCGTCGAAGTGCAGCACCGACTGCTGCCGCTCGCCCTCGATCTGCTCGCACACCCGCCGCACCATGTCCTCGGGCACGCTGCGCAGCTTGCGCCCGGTGCTGGAGGCGATGAACTGCACCATGCAGGAGCGCTCGAGGTAATAGAGGTCGTCGAAGGCGTAGGGGACGTTGTCGCCGCAGACGATGACGCCGTGGCTCGCCAGGAACACCACGTCCTTGTCGCCCAGCGCGTTGCAGATGCGGTCGCCCTCGGCTTCGTCCAGCGCCACGCCGCCATAGGCCGCGTCGTACCCGACCCGGTCGAAGAAGCGCATGGCGTTCTGGTTGGCGGTGCAGTCCAGTCGGCCGTCCTCGAGCAGGCACAAGGCGGTGGCGTAGGGCATGTGGGTGTGCAGCACGCACTTCTTGCGCTTGCCGAGGTGGATGCGGCCGTGGATGAAGAAGGCCGTGGGTTCGACCTTGTGCCTGCCTTCCAGCACGATGCCTTTCTCGTCGATCAGCATCAGGTCGGCCGGCGTGAGTTCGGACCAGTGAAGGCCCTGGGGATTGATCAGGAACTTGTCCGGTTCACCGGGCAGCTCCAGGCTGAAGTGGTTGCAGACGCCCTCGTTCAGCCCCAGACGGGCGGCGGAGCGCAGGGCGGCGGTGAGGTCCAGGCGAGCCTGGCGTTGCTGTTCGGTATAGGACATCGGTTTCGTGCTCCCTGCGCTCTGATCCGGTGGCGTGCCGTGCTCAGAAGCGGTAGATCACGCTGAGGTTGGCGCCATCGATATGCTTGACCTCGTCCATGTCGAGGCGCTCGTATTCCAGGCGCACGCCGAGGCGCCAGACCCGGAAGCCCACGCCGATGCCGTAGAGCGGTGCTGAACCGTTGAAGCTGGCACGGGTGCCGTTGACCACGCGGTCCAGGTCATACTGCATCACGCCGAGCCTGCCGAACAGGTCGGCCCCGAGGAAGGGAAAAATGGCAAGCACGGAGGCGTCTGCACCCTTGGTCTTGTACTCGGCGCTGACGCCATTGACATTCTGAGTCGCGGTGCCGATCTGGCGGTAGCCGACCTCCGCGGCGAAGTCGAGGATCGGGACGATGCCCAGGCGGTAGCCACCGAACACGCGCCAATGGTTGGTGGAGTCGTCCAGCAACTCGGTGCGCGCTGGAGGGATGTAGTCCGTGGTGGTCATCTGGCCGGCACCGACGCCGGCATAGAACCCGGCGTCGGCGGCCGTGGCATTGTTCGTCAGGCACGCCAGGGTGGCGGTGAGGGCGATCGTTGCGACCTGATTTTTCACGGGGGCTCCAGAGCGAGGGACTCGATGGGGCCGGAGTGTATCGCAGCCTCCGCCGTCGATGGCGTGCGCAGATATCCTCAGAGTGCCGACTCGCGGTGCGGGGCTCCGCGAGCTGAGAGCGCATCCTGGTCGGCGACGAAGGTGGTGTGCTGATTGCTCAGGTCATTGCCGCGTTTCCCGCTTCAGGGCGCGGGTGGTCCGGCGGGTGGCTCGGCATTCCGGTCCGGGGGCGGGCGAAAGAAGTCCAGCGGGGTGCGCCCGAGGCGCCGCAGCAGCGGGCGCGCGAGATGGCGCATCTCCCGCCAGGGAAGGCGCCGCGCGCGCATGGCGAGCATCAGCGCGAGGGCGAAGCTCACCGTCAGGTTGACCACGCCGATCAGCGCGATGCCCGCGAGCACCCATGCCGCCGACAGCGCCGCCGGCACCTCGCGCAGGGCCTCGAGGCCGATGCCGAAGTTGGCGGCGGCGAAGGTGACGTGGCGGATGTCCAGAGGCAGGCCGAGGTTGTGACCGACCACGCCGGTGAGCCCGAGCATGAATCCGAACGCGACGTTCCCGGCCAGTCCGCCGAGGTTGTCGCCCATCCAGCGGCCGAGGCGGTCCGCGCGGGCGTCGCCTGCCAGGCGCCGCAGCCACGGCAGGCCGCGGATGCGGTCCGGAATGTGGCGATACACCGTGGCATTGTCAAAATAGCCGCTGACCAGCCCCGACACGAACAGATAGATGCCGGCGATGGCGGCATGGAACAGCGCCAGGCTCTGCCAGGGATGCAGGTCGACCATGAGGTGGTGGGCCGTCTCTGGCGTCACCGCCGTATCGCCCGTGAAATGCTCCCAGGCGAGGCAGACGACGAAGGCCAGCGGGAGAGCCAGCACGATGTTGCCGACCACGGCGATGAACTGGCTGCGGCACAGGCGCACGATGGTCTCGACAATCTCCCCAGGGTCGGGGCGCTGGCCGGGCGGGGCGTCCAGCGCCGTGGCGAGGTGGGTGGCGGTCATGGCCGGCTGTTTCGTGGCCAGCGTGAAGTGCATCACCTGTATGAGCGCGAAGCCGATGGCGTAGTTGAGGCCGTAGAGCAGCCCCTGGATCAGCGGGGCGGCGTGCAGGTCGTGCAGCCACAACTTGGCGAAAGCCAGCAGCGGTACGATCGCCCCCGCGCCGAGGGCGGCACGGAACATCTGCCGGTACTCGGACGCTGAACTGGTGATGTAGTGCTCGCCGGTTCGGCCTGCGTGTTCGGTGACTGCGCGCGCCAGCAATTCGGTGTTGCGGGAGAAATGCGGCCGCAACTGCGCCCGCGTGCACTCCGCCGTTACCAGACGCTTGAACAACCGGGTCGAGGCGTCCAGACGGTGGAGGCCCGGGCTGGGGTCGAGCAGGGGCAGCAGCAGGCGCTGACGCTCGATGTTCTCGCTCGCACGCTGCAACCGGTAGGTCAGGGCGACGCTCACCCCGGTCGCCTGCGTGTTGCGACGGATCCGGGCGATGGTCTGCTCGCACTGGTCGAGCAGCACCAGCACGTGCAGGTGGTCCAGCGCGAGCGGGGTACCCTCCAGCAGGGCCTCGTGCCAGGCGGCGATGAAGCGCTCGGTTTCCAGATGCTGGGCGACGAACGGCGACTCGAAGCGGCGCAGATCGGGCAGGACCTCGGCGAGTTCCGGTTCGAGGCCCGTGGCGGCGAGCCGGTAGGCGATGATGCGCATCGACTCCAGCATTTCGAGCAGCGTTTGCCGGCCACCCTGCGTCTGGAGGAAGTCGAGCCCGAGCAGGGCGAACAGCCGCGCCCAGTGCTCGTCGCCGATCGCCTCGACCCATAGCCGGTCGGTCTTGCGGTGGAACAGCCGTGCCAGCAGGGAGCGCAGCGAACCCGGGTCGTAGGGCGACGGCAGCAGCCGGTCGCCCATGCGCCGCCACAGCTCGGAGAAGAAGCCGGTGCTCGGCAGGATGCCAAGATCGGAGTACAGGCTGGTCTGGGTGCAGGCTTCGAATTCCGCCCGGAGCCTGCCGGCGAGTGCCTCGCGCCAGTCCTCTTGGGAAAGCAACAGGAATTCCAGCGCGTGCAGGCGGGTGAGGGCGTCCGCACCGTGTTCCGGTCGCGCGGGACGCAACTCGTCGACCAGGTCGACGAGAAGCTCGGTGGTCCGCCCTTCGCCGGAGGACTCGATCCGTGCGAGGATCTCGGCCAGCCGGTCACGCGCCGGCGCCACCTCCGGGGTCAGCGTCGGCATCTGCGCAGCCTTACATGTTGGGGTAGTTCGGCCCGCCGCCACCCTCGGGTACGACCCAGCGGATGTTCTGGGTCGGGTCCTTGATGTCGCAGGTCTTGCAATGCACGCAGTTCTGGGCGTTGATCTGCAGCCGGTCCGAGCCCTCGTCGGTCTTCACGTATTCGTAGACGCCGGCGGGGCAGTAGCTCTGCTCCGGCCCCGCGTAGCGCGACAGATTGACCGACACCGGCACCGAGGCGTCCTTCAGGGTGAGGTGGACCGGCTGGTTCTCCTCATGGTTGGTGTTCGAGATGAACACCGAGGACAGTCGGTCGAAGGTGATGCGGCCGTCGGGCTTGGGGTAGTCGATGGGCTGGAATTCGGAGGCCGGCCGAAGGCACTCGTGGTCGGCGTGGGTGTGGTGCAGGGTCCAGGGCGCCTTGCCCTTGAACAGCACCTGGTCGATGCCCACCAGCAGGGTGCCGGTGACCAGGCCCTTTGCCATGGCGGGCTTGAAGTTGCGCGCCCGGTGCAGCTCCTCGTGCAGCCAGCTGCGCTCGAAGGCCTGGGGATAGGCGGCGAGTTCGTCCTGGGCGCGGCCGGCTGCGAGCGCCTCGACCGCCGCCTCGGCGGCCAGCATGCCGGACTTGATGGCAGCGTGGCTGCCCTTGATGCGCGAGGCATTGAGGAATCCGGCGTCGCATCCAATCAGTGCCCCCCCGGGGAAGACCAGCTTGGGCAGCGACTGCAGGCCGCCGGCTGTGATGGCGCGCGCGCCGTAGGCGATGCGCTTGCCACCCTCGAAGAACGGGCGGATCGCTCGGTGGGTCTTGTAGCGCTGGAACTCCTCGTAGGGGGAGAGGTAGGGGTTGGCGTAGCCAAGCCCCACCACGAAGCCCACCGCCACCTGACGATTCTCGAGGTGGTAGAGGAAGGAGCCTCCGTACGTGTCGCTGGACAGCGGCCAGCCGGCGGTGTGGATCACCAGGCCGGCCTGGTGTACCGCCGCGTCGACCTCCCAGAGCTCCTTCAGGCCGATGCCATACGTCTGGGGATCGCCGCCGGCATCCAGCGCGTAGCGCGAGATGAGCTCCTTGCCCAGGTGGCCGCGGGCACCCTCGGCGAACAGGGTGTAGCGCCCGCGCAGTTCCATTCCCGGCTGGTGGGCCTCGGTCGGCTGGCCGTCCCGGCCGACGCCCATGTCGCCGGTGGCAACGCCCACCACGGCACCGGACGCGTCGTACAACACCTCGGCGGCGGCGAAGCCGGGGTAGATCTCCACGCCCAGCGCCTCAGCCTGCTGACCCAGCCAGCGCACCACGTTGCCGAGGCTGACGATGTAGTTGCCGTGGTTGCGGAAGCACTCGGGCAGCAGCCAGTCGGGGGTGCGCGTCGCGCCGTTGGCCTTGAGGAACAGGAAGCGGTCCTCGCTGACCGGAGTGTTGAGCGGCGCCCCCTGGGCCTGCCAGTCGGGCAGCAGTTCGTTGAGAGCGCGCGGGTCCATGACCGCGCCGGAGAGGATGTGGGCGCCGAGCTCCGAGCCCTTCTCCAGCACGCACACCGCGATCTCGCGCGACTGCTCCGCCGCGAGCTGCTTGATCCGGATTGCCGCCGAGAGGCCGGCGGGACCGCCGCCGACGACGACGACGTCGAATTCCATGGAATCGCGTTCGGCCAACGCCTATCCTCCGTAGCTGGGTGGGTGGTGCGTGCGCCGGGTCACATCAGAGGAGATCCCGCCGATGCGGGCGCCGGCCCGTGGGCAGCGTGTGCCGCGCACATCGGCCGGACCTTCCCTACAATCCGCCCCGGCGCGCAGCGGTACGGGCAAACCATGCCCGTGAGCACGAGATGATAAACCCAACGCGGACCGGAGCCGGCCCGCGTGAGATCCGGGGAATGTCCTTTCCCGACCCCCTTGGAGGAATACCCCGATGTCGTCGGAGCCACGGTTGATCCACGTCGAGCACATGCGCCTGCGCTGGGGCGAGATGGATCTCATGCAACACCTCAACAACGTGGCCTACTTCCGCTATTTCGAGGAGGCGCGCATCGGCTGGTTCCGCAGCCTCGGTCACGATGGCACCGCGGGCAGGGACGGCCCGGTCCTCGGCAGCATCAGCTGCCGCTTCGAGCGCCCGGCGATCTATCCGGCCGACGTTGTGATCGAACTGCGCGCAGGCCGGGTGGGTACCGCGAGTTTCACCCTCAGCCAGGTTATGCGCGACGCCGCGGATCCGGAAGTGGTGTACGCCCGCGGCGAGGCGACCATGGTGTGGACGGATGCCGTGACAGGCCGTTCGGCACCGCTGCCGGCGGATTTCCGCAAGGTTCTGGAGGGCTGAGCGTCCGGTGGCGCCCAGTCAGTTCGCGGCGCTGCCGTCGACGACGCTGCCGCTGACGCCCAGGCTGTCCGGCCCCAGCAGCCACAGGTAGGCGGGGATCACCGTCTCCACGCCGGGCAGGTTGCCGCGGGCCTCGCCCGGGTGGGTGCGACGGCGCGCCGGGGAGTCGAGCGGGCCGGGCACCACGGCGTTGCAGCGTACGCCGGCCTGGGCGGCCCATTCGCGGGCCTGGATGCGCACCGCGGCCGCCAGGGCGGCCCCCGGTACCGCGAGGGCGCCGAGGTAGGCGTCGTGCCGGTCGTGGTGGCTTTCCAGGGAGTACACCACCGAGGCCTGGGGCGCCTGCCGCAGCAGTGGCAGGCAGGCGCGGGTGATGGACAGGGCGGCGGTCACGTTGACCGCCAGGGTCGCGGTCCAGTCCTCGGCGCTGATGCCCTCTGCGGCGCGCAGCCGCAGGGTGTGGGCGGCACAATGGACGATGCCGTCCAGGCGGCCCACGGCCTGGTCGATGTCGGCGGCCAGCGCGTCGTAGTGGCGCGAACCGGCCGCGGCGAGATCCAGCGGCAGCGCGGCCGGCTCCGGTCCGCCAGCCGCGACGATCTCGTCGTAGAGCGATTCGAGTGCGTTCTGGCGCCGCCCG
>JBILUV010000009.1:0-30486 GCA_044370825.1 Burkholderiales bacterium
GGCGTTGCCGTCGTAGAAAATGTCGCGCATCACCCTTTCTCCCGTGGCCACCAGGCTAAGGGCGCGCGTGGTGGGCACGCCGAGGTGATGCATGGCTTCCGAACAGAGGAACTCGCGGATGGACGAGCGCAGCACCGCCCGCCCGTCAGCGGTACGGGAGTAGGGCGTCGGTCCTGCCCCCTTGAGTTGCAGCTCCCGGCGCTGGCCCGCGCCGTTGACCAGTTCGCCCAGGGTGATGGCCCGACCGTCGCCGAGTTGCCCGGCCCAGTGACCGAACTGGTGGCCGCCATAGTTGGCGGCGTAGGGTTCCATCCCGGCGAGCAGTGCGTTGCCGCCAAAGACCTCCGCGAACTCGCGTGAGGCGATATCCCCCGGCGCGATCTCGAGCAGGGCGGCGACCTCGGGCGAATGGGCCAGCAGGCGGGGGGCCGCGACGGGTGTCGGCGTCACGCGCGAGAACAGCGCACCGTGTACCTGCCGCCGGCGCGGGCCGGCTTCCGGGTCGGCCGGGAGCCGGCTGATGAAGCTGTTGTCGAATCGTATGGCGGGTATCACGGAGGCTTCCGGGTGTGTCATTTGGGACTGTTCGACGGGCGGGCGTGAGAGCTTGTTCCCTCGTGCGGGCGGGGGCGCGGTGGTCCTCGGCGGCCTCCTCGCCGGGCCGCAGGACCCGATGTGCCGGATCGTACCCGAGCCCGTTCCACAGCGAGATCCTTCTCCGATCCCGCCCCCCGTGGCAACCCCATCCGGACTGTCGGGGCACCGTCGCGAGACGCTGCCCTATACTCGATCCGTTTCCGCGCGGCGAATTCCGCGAGCGCGCGATGCCCGGGAGGACTGTCGTGATTGTCGAGCAGATCTGGACTGCCAACGCGTATCGAAACTTCAACTACCTGATCGTGTGCCCGGAGACCGGCGAGGCACTGGCCATCGACCCGCTCGACCACCAGCGCTGTCTGGCCGCCGCCAGGGACAAGGGCTGGTCCATCACCCAGGTCCTCAACACCCACGAGCATGGCGATCACACGGGCGGGAATCAGGCAGTCATCGCCGCGACCAGCGCCACCTTGCTGGCGCACGCCAACACCGGTGGCCGCATTCCCGGCGTCGACCGGGGGTTGTCCGCCGGAGATGTCGTGAAGGTCGGACGGACGGTGGAACTGGAGGTCATGGACACGCCGGGACACACCATGTGCCACATCTGCCTGCGTTCCCATTCCGATCAGCCGGCACTTTTCTGTGGCGACACACTGTTCAACGCCGGCGCGGGCAACTGCCACAACGGCGGGCATCCGGACCAGCTGTACCGTACCTTCGCCGACCAGCTGGCGCGGCTGCCCGACAACACACGCATCTATCCTGGTCATGACTACATCGCCAACAACCTCGGCTTCACCCTCGACCGCGAGCCGGGCAACGTCACCGCCAAGGCGCTGCTCGATGACGTGATGGACCAGGATCCGGCGCATCCGCTGGTCACCACCCTCGCGGTCGAGAAAGAGATCAACACCTTTTTCCGGCTGCACAGCCCCGGCGTCATCGCGCGTCTGCGCGAGGCCTGCCCCGACCTGCCCGAGGATCCCGATCCGCATACCGTGTTCGTCCGGCTGCGCGAGCTGCGCAACAGCTGGTAGTCCCGTCACCTATCGCCTATCCCCCATCGCCCCCATCACCCGCGAGAAAAATTCGTCCGCGTGATCGGCGTCGATCCAGCGCACCACCACCACGAGCCGGTGCTCCGGCTGCATCCACGTGAACGAGCTTCCGGCGCCGAAGGCGAAGAAGCCGGTTTCGGGCACGCCGGGAAACACCCGCCTGTCGGTATTGAGCCAGGTCAGGCAGCCGTAGAAGGGCGCGATGGCGCAGGGCGTGGTCATGCGCCGGATCCATTCGCCGGAAAGCACCCGGCGGCCGCCGGCCACGCCGCCGTCCACCAGCATGCGGCCGATGCGCGCCTGGTCACGGCTGGAGATCGATACACCGCCGCCCCAGTGGCTCCCGCCGGGCACCGAGGGCATGCGCACGCCGTCGATGATCGTCCACGCATCGTCGTAAGCCGCCCAGTCCCAGCCATCGCTGGCTCCGACCGGTTCCGTGATCGCCTCGCGGAACACCTCCGGCAACGGACGTCGGAACAGATGCAGCAGGGCCAATGACAACTGGTTGACCCGGACGTCGTTGTACTCCCAGAAACTGCCGGGTGCGCGCAGCGGCCGCGCCTCGCCCTTGGTCCCGGGTGCGGTCACCTCCTGGAATTGCACTGTGCGGTAGCGTTCGGCGACGTCCGGCAGTCCGAAGCAGCTACCTTCCCATTCGCTGGTCTGCTGCAGCATGTGCTCCCAGGTGATGCCCGCGTTGTGCCCCGAGTCGAAGCCGATGCCGGGGACGCGTCGGCCGATCGGTTCCCGCACGTCGGGGATCAGGCCGCGGTCGTGGGCGATGCCGGCGAGCAGGGCAAGGTAGGTCTTGGCAACGCTGAAAGTGAGATCCGCGCGGTCGGGTTCGCCCCAGGCCGAGACCTCCCGACCGTCGACCAGGATGACACCCGAGACTCCGCCCCGCGCATGCACCGGGCCGCGCAGCACATTCCAGGGTGCCGGATCGTGATGGTGGATGCCCCAGCCCGGCCCGATGTCGCGGCTCCAGCGGGTTTCGTGGGCGATGGCGAAGCCGATCGCGTCATCGAGTGCGTGAGGTTTCATTGGCCTGAGTCCCGAATGTCGACGTTATCCCTCCGCAGCTGCCGTGCCGCACGGTGCGGGCCATTGTCCTCTCGCGGGGGCGCCGAAGCGGAGCACGAGTGGGCTTGCAAGGCAAACCGGCAGAGTGTCGCGCGGCTGGTGAGCCCGGATCGTACCGCTGGCCGAGTGCGGCACCGGTCGCTGCGCTCGCTGTGTGTTGCACGGCTTCCGCCAGGAGGAGTAACTTGGTGCCCCGGAAACGCTCGCATCCGGCCTTTCACGCGGGGAGATGACATGAACAACGCGCAGCACTGGGAACGCGTCTATCGCGCCAAGAGCTTCGATGCCGTCAGTTGGTATGCGCCGCACCTGCGTGAGTCGCTGGATCTCCTCGAGCGCCTGGTCCCCGATCGCACTGCCGCCATCATCGATGTCGGTGGTGGCGAGTCCACGCTGGTCGACGACCTTCTGGATCGCCGCTATACGAACGTTTCGGTCCTCGACATCTCGAAGACTGCCATCGATTTCACCCGCTCGAGACTGGGCTCCCGCGCGAATGCGGTGACCTGGCACTTCGGCGATGTCACCCGTTTCGATTTCGCCGACCACCAATACGATGTCTGGCACGATCGCGCCGTGTTTCATTTCCTGACCGCAGAGGCAGACCGGCTGGCCTATGTGGCCCAGGTGCGGCGACACGTCCGCCAGGGAGGGCATGTCGTCATGGCGACTTTCGGGCCCCGGGGGCCGCTGCGCTGCAGTGATCTGGACGTGGTCAGATACGATGCTCACCGGCTGCACGCCGAGTTCGGCGATCATTTCCGCCTGATCGGAAGCCGGATCACCGAGCACCTGACCCCGGCGAACCGGAACCAGGAGTTCCTCTACTGCTGGTGCAGGGTGACGTGATCCCCGCCCGGAGCGGTCACTCGACCGTGACGGACTTGGCCAGATTTCGAGGCTTGTCGACGTCCGTGCCTCGCGCCAGGGCGGTGTGGTAGGCCAGCATCTGCAACGGGATCACGTGCAGGATTGGGGACAGCTCGCCGTAGTGCTCCGGCAGGCGGATGACGTGCACACCCTCGCTTGGCTGGATGTGGGTGTCGGCATCGGCGAACACGAACAGCTCGCCGCCGCGGGCACGCACTTCCATCATGTTGCTCTTGAGCTTTTCCACCAGGGTGTCGTTGGGTGCCACCGTCACCACCGGCATGGCACTGGTCACCAGCGCGAGCGGGCCGTGCTTCAGTTCGCCTGCCGGGTAGGCCTCGGCGTGGATGTAGCTGATCTCCTTGAGTTTGAGCGCACCCTCCAGCGCGATCGGGTAGTGCAGGCCGCGGCCGAGAAACAGGGCGTTCTCCTTGCGCGCGAAGGTCTCGCTCCAGGCGATCACGTGCGGTTCGAGTGCCAGCACGCTGGTCACTGCCGCCGGCAGGTGGCGCAGGGCGCGGATGGCGAGATGTTCGCGCTCCGCAGTGAGGCGGCCTCTGGCCTTGGCCAGCGCCAGGGTCAGCAGGTAGAGCCCCACGAGCTGGGTGGTGAAGGCCTTGGTCGAGGCCACCCCGATCTCGGATCCGGCGCGGGTGAGGAAGTGCATCGCCGTCTCGCGCACCATGGCGCTGGTGGCCACGTTGCACACGGCCAGGGTGTGCGGCATGCCCAGCGATTTCGCGTGCTTCAGCGCTGCGAGCGTGTCCGCAGTCTCGCCCGACTGCGAGATCACCACCACCAGGGTGCGCGGCTGGGGCACCGAGGTGCGATAGCGGTACTCACTGGCGATCTCGACGTTGGTCGGCACGCCGGCGATGGCCTCCAGCCAGTAGCGCGCCACGCAGCCCGAGTAGTAGCTCGTGCCGCAGGCCAGGATGAGCACCTGGTCGATGGCCGGAAATGCCAGGACGGCCGCCTCGCCAAACAGGTCGGGCGCGACCCCTCCCACCTGTTCGATGGTGTCGCTGATGGCACGCGGCTGCTCGAAGATCTCCTTCTGCATGAAATGGCGGTAGGGACCGAGCTCCACCTCGCCCGAGTAGGCCTGTACCGAGCGGATCTCGCGGTTCACCGGAGTACCGGAGCGGTCCAGGACGACGACGCCGTCCCGGGTCAGGTCGGCGACGTCACCCTCCTCGAGGTAGATGATGCGGTCCGTGGTGCCGGCCAGTGCCATGGCATCGGAGGCGAGGAAGTTCTCGCCCTCGGCCACGCCCACCACCAGCGGGGAACCGAAGCGCGCCCCGACCACGCGGTGCGGTTCCGCCTCGGCGAACACGGCGATGGCGTAGGCTCCCTTGAATCGTGCGATCGCCTGCCGCACGGCTGCCAGCAGATCGCCGCGGTAGAGCGAGTGCACCAGATGCGCGATGACCTCGGTGTCCGTCTCGGTTTCGAACACGTAGCCCGCGGCCTTGAGTTCGGCGCGCAAGTCCTCGTAGTTTTCGATGATGCCGTTGTGCACCACCGCGATCTCGTTGCGCGAGAAGTGCGGGTGGGCGTTGGTGGTCACAGGTGCGCCGTGGGTGGCCCAGCGGGTGTGGGAGATGCCCGTGCTGCCCTCGAGCCCGTCCTCCGCGATCTGCGTCGCCAGTTCGGCGACGCGGGAGGTGCTGCGGGCGCGACGCAGCCCATCCCGGTGCACCGCGACCCCGCAAGAGTCATAGCCGCGATATTCCAGGCGGCGCAATCCCTCCACGAGCACGGGTACGATGTTGCGACTGGCCACTGCTCCGACGATTCCACACATGATGCCGCCTGCCGATGAATGAGTTGAGGGCCGTGCCGTTCAGGCCTTGGGGGCCTTCACCGGACGTTTCCAGCCCGGGATGGAGGCCTGTTTCGCGCGCGAGACGGTGAGCTCTCCCGGCGGCGCATCCTTGGTGAGGGTGGTGCCGGCACCCAGCGTGGCGCCGCGCCCCACGCGGACCGGTGCCACCAGCTGCGTGTCCGAGCCGATGAAGGCGTCGTCCTCGATGACCGTGCGGTGCTTGTTGGCGCCGTCGTAGTTACAGGTGATGGTCCCCGCGCCGATGTTGACGTTGCGCCCCACCTCGCTGTCGCCGATGTAGGCGAGGTGGTTGGCCTTGGAGCCATCGCCGAAGGTGCTGGCCTTGATCTCGACGAAATTGCCCACGTGCACGTCGCGAGCAAGCCTCGCACCGGGCCGCAGTCTGGCGAAGGGGCCGATGCGACCCGCCGGTCCGACATGCGCACCATCGAAATGTGAGTAAGCCTGCACTTTCGTACCAGACTCCACCGTAGAGTCCTTCAGAACACAGTATGGTCCAAGCTCGACACCCTCGCCCAGGTTCACCTGGCCCTCGAAGACACAACCCACATCGATGCTCACATCCTGGCCACACACCAGTTCGCCGCGTACGTCGAGCCGGTCCGGATCCGCCAGGGTGACACCGGCAGCCATGAGGGCGGAGGCGATGCCGCGCTGGTGCACCCGCTCGAGCTGGGCGAGCTGGCCGCGGCTGTTCACGCCCATGACCTCCCATTGCGTGTCCGGGTGCGTGGTCCGGATCGACCGGCCGGCGGTGGCCGCCATCCCGATGACGTCCGTGAGGTAATACTCTGCCTGGACGTTGTCGTTGCGCAGCAGGGGGAGCCACTCGTGCAGCCAGGCGCTGGGCAGGGCGATGATGCCGGTGTTGATCTCCTGGATCCGGCGGATGGCTTCTCCAGCGTCCTTTTCCTCGACGATGGCCCGCACCGCGCCATCGGCGTCGCGCAAGATTCGGCCGTAGCCCGTCGGATCGTCCAGATGTACGGTGAGCACGCACAAGGCGTCCTGCGCCGCTTCGCATACCCGTGCGATGGTCGTGGCGCGGATGAGGGGCACGTCGCCGTAGAGGATCAGGCTGACGCCGTCGCGGTCGAGGGCAGGCAGGGCCTTACGCACCGCGTCACCTGTGCCTAGCTGCGGTTCCTGGACCACGAACTCCACCCCGGACCCGGCAAATGCCGCCGGAACCGCGTCGCCGCCGTGACCGTGGACTACAACGATGCGACCGGCATCCAGGGCCCGGGCCGCATCCACCACGTGGCCGAGCAGCGGCTTGCCGGCGAGGCGATGCAGGACCTTCGGCACGGCGCTCTTCATGCGCGTGCCCTTGCCAGCCGCGAGGATGACGACTTGAAGCGCAGGCATCAGCAAAACCTCCAGGCTGACTGGGAACGAAACGGTGCTGCGTTTTCAGGGTGCCGGACCGGACCTGCGTGTCCGTCGGACGCCCCCGACCCTCCGTCGGCCCTGCTCCGCACGTCGGGACGCCGGCAGGCTGGACCGGGCGCTCAAGGTGACGCCCGCTCGTCCCGACGGGGGTTGCCGGCAGCATCTTGCATGCCAGTGCAGCAGCCGTTGCGGATGGCGTGATCGTGCGCCCAGATCACCAGGGCTTCGAGGACCCCGGCGGCGTCGCGTGCCCGGGCGTGATTGATGAGCCCGACCACCGCCAGAGGCCGGCCTCCCGGCGTGTGCACATAGCCCGCGATGCCGCGGACATTCTCCAGATAGCCGGTCTTGAGCCTGACCCGCCCGGCCAGTGCCGTTCCGGTCAGCCGCCGCTTCAGGGTGCCATCGACACCTGCCAGGGGAAGGGAGGCGGCCAGTTCCGGGCCCGACGGTCCCAGCCACGCTTGCTCCAGCAGCCGCGCCAGGGTCTCGGGCGCGACCCGCTCCACGCGCGACAGGCCCGAGCCGTTCTCCAGCACCAGATCCGGAGCCGCGATGCCTTTCGCCGCCAGCCAGCGCCGGACGGTGTCGCGCGCCTTGTCCAGGGTCGCCGGCGGAGTGGGCAGTGTGCCGAGCATCAGAAACAGCTGGCGCGCCATGACGTTATTGCTGTTCTTGTTGATGTCGCGCACCACATCGGCGAGGGGGGCGGACTCCAGCGAGGTGATCAGGCGCGCGGCTGACGGCGTGGATTCCTGGCGGACGCGGCCGGAGAAGCTGCCGCCCAGGCCCCGCCACAGATGGTCGAACACCGCCCGGGTGTATTCCAGCGGCGGGAGCAGCATGAAGTGCCGCACCTTCTCGCCGCAGGTCAGCGGGTAGTTGCCCTGGAAGGTGAGGGTCAGCCGGGCGCGGTCAGCCACCGGCTTCTCGGGCCAGGCGTCGCACGGCCCATCCGAGGCCACGAGGTTGTTGATCACGCCCAGATCGGCCAGGGGCGGTTCGGACAGGATGCGCACCGTGCGGCGTTCGGCGTCCGGCAGGAAGGTCAGCTTGAAGGCGCGGAAATTGACCAGCGCGGCGTCCGGGCCCGCGTTGTAGGGGCGAGTCGGCTCCCCGTCGAAGCTGCCCGGGTCGACCTCTTCCACCTGGAACAGCGAGCGGTCGACCACAAGATCGCCGCTGATGTCTCGGACACCGCGCGCGCGCACTTCGCGCAGCAGCATCCACAGGTTTTCCAGGGTCAGCCTCGGGTCGGCCCCGCCGCGGATCACCAGATCCCCGTCGAGGCGCCCGGCGCGCAGATCGCCCGCAGCCAGGATCTCCGTGCGCCAGGTATAGGCGGGACCGAGCAGTTCCAGCGCGGCCTGTGTGGTGACTACCTTCATCACCGAGGCCGGGTTCATGGGCATGCGGGCGTTGTGCGACAGGAAGGTCCGGCCACCGGGCTCCAGAACGATCAGGCCCACCGCGGAATCTGGTATGCCCGAGGCCTTGAGAGCGGTCCGGATCGCCGCGGGCAGCGCATCCTCGGCCGCGGCGGATACGGCCAGCGTCACCGTCGCCAGGGCCGCGAGGACGCAGCGCATGAGACGGGCGCAGGGGGTGGCTCCCGAGCAGCCGCGTCTCGCCGCCCGCCCGTACTCCCGGGCTGCCTCAGGCATCGTAGGTGTCACCGACTTCAGGAAGGTACAGACTCCGCCACCCCAGACGCTCCCGTATGGCATCCGCGAACAGGGCGCGAGTGGTGCGCTCCCCATGGACCAGGAAGGTCTTGCGCGGTTCGCGCGACAGCCGCCCGAGCCAGCCGAGCAGGGCGGCCTGATCGCCATGGGCGGACAGGCCGCCAATGGTGTGCACGCTGGCGCGCACCGGTATCTCGTCACCGAAGATGCGTACCTTCTCGGCGCCGTCCACCAGCCGGCGGCCGAGTGTGCCGCCGGCCTGGAAGCCGACGATCACCACCCCGCACTCGCTGCGAGGCAGGTTGTGGCGCAGGTGGTACTTGATCCGGCCGGCCTCGCACATGCCGCTGGCCGAGATGATGACCGCGCCGGATCTGACCTGATTCAGCGCTATGGAATCCTCCACCTCCTGGACGAAGTGCACCGCCGGCTTGCCGCCGGTGCCGCGCAACCAGGCCATGGTTTCGCTCGCTTCGGCGTCGAGCTTCTCCAGGTGTTTGAGGGTGATCCGCGTTGCCGCGAGCGCCATGGGTGAATCGACGTAGATCTGCATCTCCGGCAACCTGCCCTCTCGGTAAAGCTGGAGCAGCAGGTAGACGATGTCCTGGCTACGGCCGACGGCGAAGGCGGGGATGACGACGTTGCCACCGCGCACCGCCAGCGTGTCCGTGACGGCTGCCGACAGCTCGTCGAGCGTCTCGGGCATGGGCTTGTGCAGGCGGTTGCCGTAGGTCGACTCCATCACCAGGACATCGGTCTCGTCGAGCGACTCCGGATCGCGCATCAGCGGATGCCCGGGCTGGCCAAGATCACCCGAGAAAGCGAGCTTGCGCGTCCCGCCGCCTTCCTCGAGCCAGATCTCGACGAAGGCGGAGCCGAGGATGTGTCCGGCATCGCGGAAGCGCGCGCGCACCGCGGGATGGGGTGTGAAGGTCTCGCCGTAGTCGATCCGCCGTAGCCGCTTCAGTGAGGCGAAGGCCTGGGCGACGGTGTAGAGCGGCGCCTCCTCGACGCTGTCCCGGCGCTGCTCGCGCCGGCGGTGTCGTGTTTCCCACTCCACCTCCTTCTCCTGGATGTAGGCGCTGTCAGGCAGCATCACCCCCAGCAGGTCGGCGGTTGGCGGCGTGCAGTACACGGGCCCGCGGAAGCCCAGCATCGTCAGTCGGGGGAGCAAGCCGGAATGGTCGATGTGGGCGTGCGTCAGGATCACGAAGTCCAGTTCCCGGACATCGAAGTCCAGGGCTTCGCGGTTCTTGCGGTCCGCGTCGCGTCCGCCCTGGAACAGTCCGCAGTCCACGATGAAGCGACAGTCGGCCGTGCGTACCTCGAAGCAGGAGCCAGTCACTTCGCCAGAGGCACCGAGAAATCTGATCTTCATGCGCGTCCCCCTCAGATTAGTGGATGTCAGCACTCCCGGCCCGTGGCTGCGACACAGAACGGAAACGGGTCGCCATATTCTGCCGTCAGGCGCCGGGCCACGCATCGGATGCCGACGTGGCTTTCGGTCGCCCCGTCCCCGTGTCGACCCGATCGAGGAGCGGACGGGCGATTGCTGGATCGTATCGAGTCACAGATGCAGGCCACCCGGTCCCCGCTGGTACCCATCCCGGTGGGCGGCGGACGGGCGAGACGCACGATCTGCCGCTTCGGGATGTCTCAGGGCGAGGTGGCCGGGCTGATGTAAAGCCGCTTCGGGCTTTGGCCGGGTCAATCTGACCAGGGCGGGAATGTGCGCGCTTCGCCCGGCGCTCGGGCGAGCCAGACGGTACGTCCCGATGAAGAGGGCAGTGCATCTGCGGCGAGAACAGGCACCGTCGGCGTCGGGGTCTGGTGCGGAGCCTCACCCGCCGGCTGTCCACGCATCGAACGGCACCGCGTCGAACGGGCCGAGAGGGACTGGATCTGCGCCGCGCACGCCCGGGTGCACTCACCCGGAATCACCGCGGGATTATGCTGCGGGCGTCGATCAGCGTGCCGTCCTGTCCCTCGTTCACGTAGAACACCCACTCCGGTGTCCTCATGTCGGTCATGAAGTAGCGTACCCCGTGTGTCGACCACCCGGCCTCGCCGCAGGGCGGCTCCGGGATCTGGTCCGCCGGCGTCGCCTCCAGGGCAGACAGGCGCGTGCCGATGGGGCGTATGTCGTGGTAGGCGTGGGTGCGCGGACCCGGCCGGGCGGCAGGCCTGAACACGCACTGCTCGTCATCCGGTATGAGGCCTCTGGCCCGCAACGCCGGCAGGATGGCATCCACTGGCTCGCCCGCCGCCTTGGCGAACCACTGAACCACCGTGGTCACGCGCCGGCCGTCATGCCACAGGCCGAAGCCTGGGAGTTCCGGCTCGGGCCTGACCTGCCAGACGCCGGTGGCATGGCGACAGGTCTGGGCACGCAGGCTGAAGGGGCCGGATTCCAGCGTCTGCCACTGGCAGGGATCGGCGCTGCCGTCGTGTGCGGGCGCCTTCGGCACCGGTGTGCAGCCGGCCAACGCCAACAAGACGGTCGCAAGGACCAGGACGCCAGCCTGACGCTGGCCGATCGGGGGGGTGTTCGGCGTCGGGTTGTTCATGCGCGGCAGCCTGGTCAGGGGCGGAGCGAAAGGCGTGTCATGCAAACTACGGCAGCATACAACGCTGGCGCGTGACCGTCGGGACCCACGGACCCGGCGGGAAGGCTGGTTGGTGCCGGATATCCGACTCGAACGGATGACCTACCGCTTACAAGGCGGTTGCTCTACCAACTGAGCTAATCCGGCAGACACGCGAACGATTATATCGACCGCGCCAGTACGTGCCTGGAAACCTACTTCACGACCTGCAGTCTGGCGCGTCCACCGGCCGGTGGCGTCGGTCGGTCGTCAGGGTCGCCGGGCGGTTCGTCGCCAATGCGATGGTCTACATCCGCGTGGACCGGAGTCGGCGCCTCTGGGAACGCAAGCCCCTGGCCGTTCTCCTTGGCGAAGATCCCGGCCACGCAGTCCACAGGCACCGAGATCTCCCGAGACGCGCCGTTGAAGCGCGCGGAGAACTGGATCAGCTCGTTGCCGATGGTCAGATCGCGCGTCGCGTCGGCGCTGATGTTGAGCACGATCTCGCCATTGCGCACGTACTCCAGCGGGACCCGGGTGCGTTCACCCGCCCGGACCGCCAGATACGGCGTGAAGCCACTGTCGACACACCACTCGTAAATCGCACGGATAAGATACGGCGTGGTCGACGGTGCGCTCACTTGCGCATCACCTTCTCGGCCGGCGTCAGGGCCTCGATGAAGGCCGGGCGGCTGAACAGCCGCTCGGCGTACTTGAGGATCGGGGCCGCCTGCTTGGGGATCTGCACACCGTAGTAATCGAGCCGCCACAGCAGCGGCGCGATCGCCACGTCCAGCATCGAGTACTCGTCACCGAGCATGAACTTCTGCTTGGCAAACACCGGTGCAATCTGGGCGAGGCTGTCGCGCACCAGTTGGCGGGCCTTGTCGGCCGCCTTCTGGTTGCCCTTCTCGAGGGACTCGATGTTGCAGAACAACTCGTTCTCGAAACGGAACAGAAACAGCCGAGCGCGGGCACGCATCACCGGATCGGCCGGCATCAGCTGCGGATGCGGGAAGCGGTCGTCGATGTACTCGTTGATGATGTTGGACTCGTAAAGGATGAGATCCCGCTCCACCAGGACCGGAGTCCTGTTGTAGGGGTTCATCACCGCGAGGTCCTCGGGCTTGTTGAACAGATCGACATCGTGGATCTGGAAATCCATGCCCTTCTCGTAGAGCACGATGCGACATCTCTGGCTGAAGGGGCACGTCGTGCCGGAATAAAGCGTCATCATATTTGTGGTCTCTCCCGGGCGACGTTCAGTGAACGTCCTTCCAGTATTCCTTCTTCAGGGCGTAGGCCAGGACCAGCATCACTCCGAGGAACAGCAGGGTGACGATGCCGATCTGGCTGCGCCTGGCGCGCGCCGGCTCTCCCTGGAACACGAGGTAGTTGACCAGGTCCGCGACCGCGGCGTCGTAGTCCTTGAGCGACAGGGTTCCAGCCTGGGCCAGCACCAACTTTGGCGCGGCATGGGCGCCATGGTGTTCGGCCCCCTCGTCCTTCGGGGTCTCCAGGGCCTGCTGGCCCTGCAGTTCCCAGAGGGCGTGGGGCATGCCGACGTTCGGGAAGGTGAGGTTGTTCCAGCCGGTCTGGCGGGTCTCGTCGCGGTAGAAGGTGCGCAGATACGTGTAGAGCCAGTCAGCGCCGCGCGAGCGGGCGATCACCGACAGATCGGGCGGCTGGGCGCCGAACCAGTTGGCGGCGTCCTTCGCGTCCATGGCCACCTTCATGTGGTCGCCGATCTTCTCGGAGGCGAACATGAGGTTGTCCTTGATCTGCTGCTCGCTGATGCCCAGGTCCGCGAGGCGGTTGTAGCGCATGTGGCTGGCGGCGTGGCAGTTCAGGCAGTAGTTCACGAACATGCGCGCTCCGCGCTGCAGGGAGGCGGCATCGTTGATGTCGATGGGCGCCGGGTCGAGCGCCACGTGTTCCGTCGACGCAGACACCAGCGCCGGCAGGGCGAGCAGGGTGCTCAGCAGGAGACCTTTGAGAGTTTTCATCGCCTCACCCCGTCACACGAGCGGGTTCAGGTTGCTCCTTGTCGATGCTCGTGTACCAGGGCATCGCCAGGAAGAACAGGAAGTAGATCACCGTGAAGATGCGAGCGAGCAGCGTCGCGGTCTCCAGGTCGCCCACCTTGCCGAGGAAGTCGGTCGGCTGGACGCCCAGCCAACCCAGGATCACGAAGCTGACGGCGAACACGGCGAGAGCGGTCTTGAACAGCGGGCCGCGGTAGCGGATCGACCTCACCTTGCCGCGGTCCAGCCAGGGCAGCAGGAAGAAGATCACCACGGCCGCCCCCATGACGATGACCCCGGGGAACTGGGAGCCGAACATCGCGGGCACCGCCCGGAGCATCGCGTAGTAGGGCGTGAAATACCACACCGGCGCGATATGCGGCGGTGTCTTCATCGGGTCTGCCGGGATGAAGTTGTTGTACTCCAGGAAGTAGCCGCCCACCTCGGGCATGAAGAAGATGATGATCGAGAAGACCATCAGGAAGACCACCACGCCGACGATGTCCTTCACCGTGTAGTAAGGGTGGAAGGCGATACCATCGAGGGGAATGCCGGTCTTCGGATCCTTCTTCTTCTTGATGTCGATGCCGTCCGGGTTGTTCGACCCGACTTCGTGCAGGGCCACCAGATGCGCCGCCACGAGACCGAGCAGCACCAGCGGAATCGCGATAACGTGGAAGGCGAAGAATCGGTTCAGGGTGGCGTCGGACACCACGTAATCGCCGCGGATCCACACCGCCAGGTCCTCACCCACGAAGGGCACCGCCCCGAACAGGTTCACGATCACCTGGGCGCCCCAGTAGGACATCTGCCCCCACGGGAGCAGGTAGCCGAAGAAGGCCTCCGCCATGAGGCAGAGGTAGATCAGCATGCCGAAGATCCAGAGGAGTTCGCGCGGCTTGCGGTACGAGCCGTAGAGCAGCCCGCGGAACATGTGCAGGTAGACCACGACGAAGAACATCGAGGCACCCGTGGAGTGTATGTAGCGCACCAGCCAGCCCCAGGGCACGTCGCGCATGATGTATTCGACAGAGGCGAAAGCCGAGGCGGCGTCCGCCTTGTAGTGCATGGTGAGGAAGATCCCGGAGAGGATCTGGATCACCAGTACCAGCAGGGCAAGGGAGCCGAAGTAGTACCAGAAATTGAAATTCTTCGGCGCGTAGTACTCGGACAGGTGCGACTTGACGGTCGAGGTCAGCGGAAAGCGCTCGTCGATCCACTGCACCAGAGCGGCGGACTTGCTCATGGGGCTCACGCTCCTTTCTTGTCTTCACCCACCAGCAGGCGGGTTTCGGTGACATAGGTATGGGGTGGGACGGTCAGGTTGACCGGGGCCGGCATGCCCTTGAAGACCCGGCCGGCAAGGTCGAACTTCGACCCGTGGCACGGGCAGTAGAAACCGCCGGGCCAGTCTGCGCCGAGACCGCTGTCAGGCCCGATCATCATCTTTGCCGACGGCGAGCAGCCAAGGTGGGTGCAGATGCCGACCAGCACCGCAATGTCAGGCTTGATGGAGCGCGTCTCATTCTTCGCGTACTCCGGTTGCAGCGGCTGCGAGGACTGCGGGTCCGCCACCTTGTCCGATGCGCCGGGCAGGGCGTCCAGCATCTCCTTGGTGCGGTGGATGATCCACACCGGACGGCCGCGCCATTCGACGGTGACCATCATGCCCGGCTCGAGCTTGGAGATGTCTACCTCGACCGGCGCGCCGGCTGCGCGGGCGCGGGCGCTGGGCGCCATGCTGGTCAGAAAGGGCGTTGCCACGAAGGCCGCCCCGACAGCGCCGACCACGCTGGTGGCGCCCAGCAGCAATCGCCTCTTGCTGCCGTCAGGTGCTGGGTTTTGCGACATGAGGGTTCACCTAGCAGAAAACGAAACTCGGCGGGGCAGGCTCTGCGTCGGCCCGCCCGGGACGTTGTTGAAGACAGGGGCATCCGCCCGGCGTTCGCCTGTGTCAGCCCGAACGCTGCACGAAATGACCGTCAAATGGCGCGGGAGTTTAACCTCCCGTTTGTCAATTGTCTTCAATGGCGCGCATAAGTATAGGTTTTTTATGAGAAATAAATGCGATTTGAAATTGTGCGTCGCGCAAATTTCCAGCGCCTGCGCCGGAGGCGCGACCTCGCGGGGCTAGAATCCGCGGTCGTCGAACAACCTGGAGCAGCCACATGAAGGTCAGGGTCAAGTGGGTGGAGGGTGTGACTTTCCTCGGGGAGACCGAGAGCAGTCACGCGATCGTGATGGACGGCGCCCCTGAGGGCGGCGGGCGCAACCTGGGACCCCGCCCCATGGAAACGCTGCTGGCGGGAGCTGGCGGCTGCACGGCCTACGACGTGGTCACCATGCTGCGCAAGGCGCGGCAGGATGTCGTCGATGTCGTCGTGGAACTGGATGCCGACCGGGCCTCCGAGGATCCGAAGGTGTTCACCCGCATCCGGCTCCACTTCGTGGTTAAGGGCAGGAACGTGCGCCGCGAAGCGGTGGAGCGGGCCATAGAACTGTCGGCGACCAAGTACTGCTCGGCCTCCATCATGCTCGGCAAGACCGCCGAGATTTCCCACGACTTCGAGATCGTGGAAGTGTGAGGCTGGGCGTGGCGGGCTGAGGTCAGAGGCGGAATGTCGCCGCGGTCATGAGCCGGGACGCCAGTTTCATGGCGAGCTTCAAGGGCGGCGGGAACTCCTCTCCGCCATGTTCCATGGCGGTTCGCGCATGGCGGGCTTCGTCCTCCTGCATCACCTCCAGGATCCGGCGGCTGCTGAGGTCCGCCGGAGGCAGACGGGACAGGTGATCCCGCAGGTGGCTTTCCACCTGTCGTTCGGTTTCCGCCAGGAACCCCAGGTTCCAGCGGTCGCCCGCCAGGCCCGACAAGGCACCCAGGACGAACGAGCCGGCGTAGAAGGCCGGATTCAGGATGCTGCGCGAGCCCCCGAGGTCCTCGATGCGGCGCTCGGTCCAGGCCAGGTGGTCGGTCTCCTCGCGGGCCGCCTCTTCCAGAAGTTGCCGGGTGTCCTCGTCCCGGGCCGTCATCGCCTGGCCCTGGTACAAGGCCTGTGCGCAGACCTCCCCGGTGTGGTTGACCCGCATCAGCGCCGCAGACAGCTGACGCTCGGGGTCTTCGAGGTCCGGGTTTTCCATTGAGACATCGGGATGGGGGCGGGAGGACAAGGCTGGTGCCGCCAGAGTGCGCAGGCCGCGGTCCAGTGCGATCACGGCACGGTCCAGGGGCGACAACCGCCTGCGCCCTGCCGGCGGGACGGGGTTCATTTCTTCTGCAACAGGAAGCGGAATTCGCCGGCGGTCTCCCCGGCTTCCAGCAGCGCGTTGCCGGTCTGCCTGGAGAAGGCCTGGAAGTCCCGCACCGAGCCGGGGTCGGTCGCCAGCACCTGCAGCACCTGACCGGAGGTCATGGTGTTCAGGGCCTTCTTCGTCCGCAGGATGGGCAGCGGGCAATTCAGGCCACGGGCGTCCAGCTCGAAGTCGTGGTGCACAGTTTCTTGGGTCATGAGGTTCACGCCCCGGAGGGCTGTCGGCTCGAGGATTTTCAGTTTACCGCGATGTCGCGTTCCGTAAGCAGTTGGGACACGCGGATGTTGGCCTGCTCCAGTCGGGTCACCAGCAGATCCAGGAATGCAGCGGCGAAGCGGTGGCGGCACGCATCCGTCGCCTGCGCCAGCGCCGCCTCGGGGATCTCGATCAGGGTGGCGTCACCCACGGTCGTGACCGTCGCCGAGCGCAGCGCCTCGCGGGTGCCGAGGTGTCCCATTTCCCCGAAGCACTCGCCCGCCCCCAGGGCGGTCAGTTCCCGCCCCCGCTTGGTCACCCGCACCTTGCCCGACGCGAGGATGAAGAAGGAACGGCCCGCGTCGCCCTCGCGGATCACGTCCGTGCCCGGTCCATGGCGCGACCACGCCGAGATGCGCACCACCTGCCACAGCTCCACGTCGGTGAAGCTCCTGAAGAAGGCCAGGGCGCGCAGGGTGCTGAACTTCTCGGTCTCGGGCACCTGATCGGTGATCCCTCCGTGCCCTTCGAACACGCAGGCGAGTGCGGCGGCAAATGCCTCCCAGCTGGGAAAGCGGCCGGCCGGCCTCTTGGCCAGTGCCGTGAGCACCACCGCATCGACGGCGGCCGGCACGCCCTGGCGGTGTAGCGAGGGCGGCGCCGGCTCGGCGTGCAGGATCTGGTAGGCCCGGCTGATGTTGGTCGAGCCCTTGAACGGCAGTTGGCCGGACAGCAGCTGGTAGAACACCACGCCGAGGGAGAACATGTCGGTGTGGAAGGTCAGCGGCGCCTCTTCCACCTGTTCCGGGGACATGTAGGCCGGAGAGCCGACGCCGCTGACCTGGGTCGCGTCCGAGGTCGTGCACAGAGCCGCCCCGAAATCGGAGAGCTTGATGTCGCCGTCGGCGCCGATCAGGATGTTGGCCGGCTTGATGTCGCGGTGGATGATCCCCAGCCGGTGAGCGTGGTCCAGCGCCTTCGCGCACTTGAACACCAGTTCGACGACGCGGTTAACCGGCATCAGATTGTCGATGCGGCAGAACTCCTCCAGGGTGGAGCCATCCACGTACTCCATGACGATGTAGCTGCCGTGCTCGTCGGCCGCCGCGTCGTAGATGCTGGCGATGTGCGGGTGGCGCAGCCGGCCGGCCAGCGACGCCTCGGTCAGGAACAGGCGGCGGAAGCGCCCGCCCTGATGGTCGTCGTTCAGGGCGTCGGCCCGCACCAGCTTGAGGGCCACGAATCTTTCGGCGAACGCGTCTTCCGCCAGGAAGACCTCGCTGGTGCCGCCGCGCCCGAGTGGCCGGATGATCCTGTATTTGCCGATGTGGTCCATGGGTCTGCGGCGATGTGCCGACGGATGTGGAGGCCCTGCCGGTGCGCGGGCCTGACCGACACATCGGGCCCGCCGATTGTAGGCGTCCTGCCGGGCGCCGCAAACGCCGGTGTCTCAGGCAGGGTCTGATTCGATCCGCCGCCGCGACCGCGGGGTCGAATCGGATCTGCCCTCGGGCCCCTGCGCCCCGGTCACTGCCGCTTGACCGACAGGGCGCGCAGTTCGCGCAGTCGTGCCTCGACCGCGGAGCTGTCGTGGAAATCCCCATTGCCGTTCTTGAGCGCAAGCTGAAGCTGGTCGATGGCCAGCGACAGGGAGCCGGCGGACAGGTAGGCCTCGGCCAGTGATCGGTGCTTCATCATGGTGTTGCCCAGGGCCCCGTAGGCGCGGGCCTGCAACTCGTAGAGCCTGCCGTCATCGGGGTCGGTCTGCATGCGGGCGTCGAGCAGCGCGTTGGCCTGTGCGGCGCGTCCGCTGTCGATGAGCAGGGCCGCGTACTCATAGATGAGGCCGCGCCGGGCCGGGAAATCCGCCGCGGCGCGGGCGTAGGTCTGCAGCGCCTCGCCGCGTCGTCCGAGCGCCGCCAGGGTGCGTGCCTCCACGCTCGCCAGCATCGGATGCGATGCGCCGAGTGCCTTCAGTCGTGCCAGTTCCTCTGCGGCGCGCCCCAGGTTCTTGACCCGGAGCAGGCTCTCCTGGAGCCCGAAACGGGTCGCCACCTCACTCGAGAACTTGCCCTCGGCGAGCAGTTCGTCGAACAGTTGGACCGCCTGCCGGGGGTCCTTCTGCATCGACCGCAGCCGCGCCCGCACCATGTGGAAATCGAGGCTGTCCGGCACTTGGCGGAAGGGCAGATCGAAGGTCCGGTTCTGCACGTCGGCGATGCGCTCGTAGGTGACCGGGTGGGTGCGCATGTAGGTCGGTGCGCCGTTCTCGAGTACCCGCGTGGCCCGCTGCAGACGGTCCAGAAAGACCGGCATGGCGTGGGCGTCGAAGCCGGCCCGCTCCAGGATCTGGACGCCGACGCGGTCAGCCTCGCGCTCGTTGTCCCGGGTGAAGGCGAGGCGCTCCGACAAGGCCTGGGCCTGGGTGGCCGCAATCGCCCCCGCGGCCGCCTGTGAATTGGAGCGGGCCGCGAGGATGGCGATGGCCACCGCCGCCAGCGAGGCGAGCCCCTGTCTCTGCTGGGCCGAGATCATGCGCGCGATGTGGCGCTGGGTGACGTGCGCCACCTCATGGGCCAGCACGGCTGCGAGCTCGGACTCGCTCTGGGCCGACAGCAGCAGCGCGGAGTGCACGCCGATGAAGCCTCCGGGCAGCGCGAAGGCATTGATGGCGCTGTCCTGCAGCACGAAGAAGGAGAACTCCTGCCGGCTGTCCGGGCTCACCGCCACCAGCCGGTAGCCGAGTTGTCCGAGGTAGTCGGTGATGTCGGCGTCGTCCAGGTACCCGGGGGAGGCCCGGATCTGCCGCATGATGCCCAGGCCAAGCGACCGCTCCTGAGCAGGCGACAGCGTCGCCGCCGACGCGTCGCCCAGTTCGGGCAGGTCGTGGCCCTGGGCACAGGCCAGGCCCGCGGACAGTAGCAGAGGGAGCAGGAGTGCGCGCATGCGATGCTATGATCGACGCAATCGGTGGTTGGTTCTGTATTCCGGATGGCAAGCGTGAACGATCTTACTCATTTCGACGCGGGTGGCCGCGCCCACATGGTCGATGTGGGGGACAAGGCAGAGACCCGTCGTGTCGCCGTCGCCCGGGGCCGCATTGTCATGCAGCCTGCCACATTGGCCCGCATCCTCGAGGGCAGCGCTGCCAAGGGCGACGTCCTCGGCGTGGCCCGGCTCGCGGCGATACAGGGCGCCAAGCGCACCTCCGACCTCATCCCCCTGTGCCACCCCGTGGGCCTGACCCGGGTGGCAGTGGAGTTCGAGATCACCGAGGATCCGCCCGCCGTCGACTGCATCGCCACGGCCGAATGTCTTTCCCGCACGGGCGTCGAGATGGAGGCCCTGACCGCGGTCAGCGTCGGGCTGCTTACCGTCTACGACATGTGCAAGGCTGTGGATCGCGGCATGCGCATCGTGGATGTCCGCCTGCTCGAGAAAAAGGGTGGTAAGTCCGGGCACTGGCTGGCGCCCGAGTAGCGAAGGCGGGCGCCGTGCATGCGGTGGTGACCGGTGGCGGTCGGGCGCGCGGAAACCGATCTGTGCCAGCCGGGGTCACAGCGTTCATGAAGATGTCCCCTCGTTCACTTGGCCTCGCTGCCCCCTGGTTGCTCGTCATCGCGCTCGGTGCGGCGCAGGCTGCCGCACCCGATCGGCTGGCCGCCGGTCGCGCACTTGCCCACGGCCAGGAGAAAGGCAACTGTCTGGCCTGCCACCAGATGCCGCGCGATCCCGGCGCCGAGACGCTCGCCAATCTCGGTCCCAGGCTCGAGAACGTCCGGCATCGCTACCCGTCGCGCGACGAGCTGCGCCAGCGTATCTGGGATGCGGCGCGCTTCAACGCGGACACCTTGATGCCGCCGTATGGACGGCACCGCATCCTCACCGAAGAGGAAATCGACCTCGTGGTCGATTACATCCACGAGCTCTGATCGCGTGAAGCCTATCTCCACAGAGCACATCGCCGCCAAGACCGGCAGGCGCCGGGTCCTGGGGCAGGTGCTGGCGGTTGCGGCCTGGGTCGTTTCCGGCGTGACAGCGCCTGTGCGCGTTTGGGCGGCCGGGCGCAATCAGGGGGCATTCGAATCCAAAACCCTCGAAGATGCCCTCGTCGCCGTCGGTGTGGCGCAGGCCGAGGAATCCGCGGACATCGTGCTGCGCGCGCCCGACATCGCCGAGAACAGCGCTCTGGTGCACGTCGAGATCGAGTCGCGCCTGCCCGACACCGAGAGCATCCTGCTGTTCGCCGAGAAGAATCCGCAGCCATTCATTGCTGAGTTCGACATCCTCCCCGGGTTGGAGCCCTTCGTCGCGGTGCGCATCAAGATGGCCGAGTCCGCGCATCTGAGGGTCGTGGTCAGGGCAGGCGGGCGCACCTACTATGCGCGCCGTGAGACCAAGGTCACCATTGGCGGCTGTGCCGGCTGACATGCCAGACCCGATCAAGATGCGCATCACGCGCAACGGCGACCTGACCAGCGTCAAGGTGCTGATGCCCCACCCCATGGAGACGGGCCTGCGCAAGGATCCGCTCACGGATGAACTCGTGCCCATGCACTTCATCCACCACGTCACCGCCGCCGTCGACGACCGCGTGGTTCTCGATGCCCAGTGGAGCCGCTCGGTGTCGAAGAATCCCTTCCTCGAGTTCCGGCTTCGCGGCGTGCCGCCAGGGGCACGCCTTGTCATCACCTGGGAGGACAACCGCGGTGAGCGCATGACCGGCGAGGCCGTGATCAAGTGATCCGCGTGGCGCGCCTGCTGCTTGCCGTCCTCGGCCTGTGCCTGTCCGCCATGCCGCTGGTGCGCGCCGAGCCCGAGGCCGACCGTCTCGCGTTCCGGTCCTTCTTCGCGCAGCGCTTTCCCGGCACGCCATTCGAGGATTACGTGCTCGGCAGCTTCATGCTCAACCCGGACGGGCGCAGACACTACGAGGACATCATGGCCTTCCCGCCCTTCGAGGTCGACATCGACCGCGGCCGCGTCCTGTGGGAGACGCCGTTCCGGTCCGGCGGCACCTACGCCGGCTGCCTGCCATCCGGAGGCCGCAACCTCGCCGGCCATTACCCGCGCCACGACGAAAGCGAGGGCGCCCTGGTGACCTTCGAGATGCTGCTCAACCGGTGCCGGGTCGCCGGCGGCGAAGCGGCCTACCGTCACGACGACATGCAGACCATGGGGGTGCTCAGTGCCTACGCGCGCAGGCTCTCCGACGGCATGCCGATGGAAATACGCGTCGACTCCCCGGGGGCGAGGCGCCGCTACGAATCCGGCAAGGCGCTGTTCCATCGGCGCATCGGCCAGATGAACTTCTCCTGCGCCAATTGCCACGTCGACAACGCCGGCAGGATCATGCGCATGGAGATCATCTCACCCGCCCTGGGGCAGGCCACCCACTTCCCGGTGTTCCGTGGCGGAGACGCGCTCTACACGCTTCACGCACGCTACACACGCTGCATGGAGCAGGTGCGCGCGCAACCATTTCCCATGGGGGGCGAGGAATTCAAGGACCTCGAATACTTCCACGCCTACATGAGCAACGGCCTGCCGCTCCAGGCGTCGGTGTATCGCCGCTGATGCGCGCATCCGCCGCCGACGGCCGCGCGGGCCGGGCTCCGGCGAAGCGGGGCTGACCGTGTTCGGCTGGTTCAGGCGTCGACCCGCCACCCCGAGGAGCCGTCTCGCCCCCGGAGAGATAGAGGCTGCCCTGGCGTTGGCGCGCCGGGCACTCCAGTCTGGACGGGACGCCGATGCGCTCGATGCGCTGGCACCCGTGCTCGGAGACTCCGTGGTCCATCCCGAGGGCTGTCACCTGGCGGCCATCGTTGCCTGCCGCCGGGGGGACTTCCCCGAAGCCGTGCGCCTGCTCGAGGCTGCCACCGCGACGGCGCCGGAGCGGCTCGAGTCCTGGCATACCCTGGCCGAGGTACGGCTGGAACTGGGGCAGCCCGATGCGGCGGTGGTCGCCCTGCGCGCCCTGCTCGACGCCGACCCCGGCTATCGGCCGGCACACGGGCGGCTGGTGATGGCCCTGCACGCCGCCGGTCAGGCGGACGAGGCGCTCGAGGCCTACCAGATGCACCGTCTGCTCGAGTGGCGCTTCGATCCCGCCCGTAATCCCGCCGCGCGCCTGCATGCCCAGGGGCGTCTGGCCGATGCAGTGATGCTGTTGCGCGAGCGGCTCGCCGCCGCGCCCGGCGCCGCGCTCTGGCACCTGCTCGGGCTCACCCGTCAGGCCCAGGCCCACCTCGACACCGCCATCGCCTGTTTCCGCGAGGCGGTGCATGCCGATCCCGCCGCCGCTGCCGCGCACCGCAGCCTGGCTTTCGCTCTGGATACCGCCGGTGATCTCGAGGCCGCGATGCCGCACTACGAACGCGCGGTTGCCTTGTGTCCCGACGACCCCCAGGTGGCCTCGGATCACCTCGCCGCGCGCCTCTACACCGGATGGCCCGATCCGCAGACGGCCCGCGCGGCGCTGTCGGACTACGACCGGCGATTCGGCGCCGGGCGCCAGGGTCCCCGGCGTCCGCCCCCCCTGTCGGGCACGGCCCGGCGGCTGAAGGTCGGCTACGTCTCCAATGACCTGTGTTCCCACGCCATCGCCCATTTCCTGGAGCCGGTGCTGGAGTGCCACGATCGCAATGCCTTCGAGGTCATCTGCTACGACCGCACCCCCCAGCGCGACGCCGTGAGCCTGCGGCTGGAGGCGGCGGCCGACGGCTGGCGCCGCGTGGACGGAATGGACTGGGACCGCCTTGCCGACCAGGTCCGTGCCGACGGCATCGACATCCTGGTGGACCTCAAGGGGCACTTCGACGACAACCACCTGCCCCTGTTCGCCCGCCGGCCGGCACCGGTGCAGGCGACCTGGCTCGGTTACCCCGACAGCACAGGCCTGTCCTGCGTCGATGCCTGGCTCACCGACCAGCGCATCATCGAGGGGGCGCGTGAGCAGCAGGCGTCCGAGCAGCTGGTATCGCTCGGGCCGTTCTTCATGTGCTTCCGGCCCGCACCCGGGGTGACGCCGGTGTCGGCCTTGCCGGCGCTGGCCCGCGGCCACGTCACCTTCGGGTGTTTCAACACCTGGTCCAAGGTCAGTCCGGCGATGCGCGAGGCCATGGCGGCCATCCTGCGCGCCGTGCCCGGGTCCCGTCTGCTGGTGACCGCGGCTCCGGGCGGTGACACCCGGGCGCGTTTCCTGGAGTTCCTGGAGCTGCAAGGCGTCGCGCCGGAGCGGGTCGAGATGCGCGGGCGTGGTTCCCATGAGGATTTCGTGCGGGCCCACGACGAGGTCGACATCACTCTGGACAGCTTTCCCTACAACGGCACCACCACGGCCCTGCACTCGCTCTGGCTGGGCGTGCCCTTCGTCGCGCTGGACGGAAGCACCCACGTGTCACGAGTGGGCCAGGCCATCCTGCGCAATGTCGGTCTCGACGCCTGGGTGGCGTCTTCGGTCGAAGACTACGTGCGACTGGCGGTGAGCCACGCGTCGGACGTGGCCGCCCTTGCGGCCCTGAGAGACGGGTTGCGCCAGCGCCTCGCGCAGTCCGTGATCATGGACGAACCAGGCTTCACCCGCCGTCTGGAAGCGGTCTACGGCGCCCTCTGGCGAAACATCGCGGCCGGGGGCGCAGCGGGCTGATGCCCTGTTCCTCAGATCCTGCGGGTGGCCAGTCGCACCACCAGGCCCTTGGTGATCTTCTCGATGAAGCCGTCGGTGTAGCCGAGTTCCTTCAGGTGCCAGCGGAAGGTGTTGCCGAGCTTGGCCTTCCGGAACAGGCCCAGGCGGTTTTCCTGGTGGAAGCGCAGCGCCCGTGCGTACAGTCCTTCGGACACGACGGACAGTTGGCTCACTGCGGCCTTGTCCGTGCGGGCCTCATTGGCCGGCGGAAAGCGGCGCGAGAAATCCTGGGCCAGCGACCTGGCGAAGTCGTCGATCTTGCGTGTGTCGAACATGCCGAACATGTTGGAGGCGCTCCCTTTTCCGTGTTGTCGTGCCCGCTGCGCGACGTTTCCGCGTTCCTGCCCGCGGCCCTCGCGTCATGGGGCGATGTTAACCGCGAAGGCGTGCCCCGGCGCATCCGGCCTGGAGATGGCTGATGCCGGGTTCGCACTCGCGCGAAGGGGTATTACGGATGCCCGCCCAAGGGACTTTAGCCCGGACGTTTCGCGAGGCCGGCCCTGGAAACTAGCGGCGCACCGATGCCCATCGGGTATACAAGGAATTGGCGGTCGGTACGGTTTGGTCTGTCGGCCTCCACGGGCGCTGGCGGGCCCCCTGCGGGGAAGCCGCGCCCCCGCTTCGCGCCATCAGGCCCCGCTATTGGCTTGGCGCGGGATGCACGGCCTGCCTCGCAATACGCCTCGCCATCATGTCGTGACCTGATGAAACATCCAGGCTGACCCGGATGCGTTCACCATCTCCGCCGCCGGGTACTTGCGATGTCCGTGTGATCTGATCCCCCTCAAGCACCGGGGCCATTATGCCGATGGAGTGATGATGCCCGTGGCTTGTGACCAGGGCTTCTCCCGCGCGTGGGTGTCTTCAGCAAGGCCCTGGCGCGGAACTGATGCCCGAATTTCCGACCAAGGATGAGCACATGGTTCCTGACACGAAGTCGCTGCATGGATGCGCCGCGTCACCGCGGCGCCCCGACCTGACCGCCGGCGGTGCGAGGGCCTCATGCTGAGCCTGTTCCGCAGGCGTGCCGCACCGGCGCGGGACGTGGCGGCGCAAGTGCGTGCCGGCTTCGACGCGCAGTCGGCCGGTGACCTGACGACTGCGCGCGCGTGCTACGAGGCGGCCCTCGCCGACGCACCCGGGAACGCTGACGCCAACTACTTCCTCGGGCTGCTCGAGGTGGGGGTGGGGCGGCCGGACGTCGCACTCTCTCGTGTCGAGCGCGCGATCGCGACCGATCCCTCCGTCAGCGCCTTTCATTTCTCACGCGGTGAACTACTTCGCGTCCTGGGGCGCCTGCGGGATGCCGTCGTTGCTTTTCGTCAGGCCGCGGAGAGCGATCCTGCTGACGTCAATCACTGGACCGAACTGGGCCGCACGCTCGACGCGCTCGGGGATCGTCCGGCCGCCGTCGATGCGTATCGTCGCGCCGCCGAGACGGCCCCCGGTCTGGCCGTGGTGTGGTCCAACCTGGCCCTCGCAGAGCTCCTGGCTGGCAGGGTCCCCGAGGCCGAGGCCGGGTATCGCTGCGCGCTGGAGTGCGAGAGCGATCACCTGCCGGGTCTGCTGGGTCTTGCCGGCATCGCCCGACGGCGCGGCGACGTGGCGCAGGCGGAAGACCTCTTTCTCCAGGCGCTGGGCCGTGATCCCGACAGCGCCGAGGCGCTCGTCAACTTCTCCTCCTTGTTGCTCGACGTCGGCCGCGCCCTGGAGGCGGAAGACATGCTGCGTCCGAGGATCGAAGCAGGCACGACCATTCCTGAAGCCTGGATCAATTTCGGCCGCGCTCTTCAGGAGCTCGGCCGACGGCCGGAAGCCCTGGAAGCCCTGCAGCGCGCGGTGACGCTGGCGCCCGCCAGCCCCGTGGCGCACATGCATCTGGGCATTGGCCTGGAACTGACAGGCGATGCTGCGGCGGCTGAGCGTTCGCTCTACGAGGCTGTGGCACTCGACCCGGCAAACGCAGACGTCCGCTTCGCCCTCGCCAACATCCTCAAGGCATCAGGCGCGCTTGCAGAGGCCGAGTCGCAATACATCGAGGCCCTCGCCAATGACTCGGGAATGACTGCAGCGTGGATCAATTATGGCTTGCTGCTGAATGAGACGGGACGCTCGGAACAAGCGGTGGTCGCCTTGCAGAAATCCGTGGAGCTCGACCCCGGAAGTGCCGAGGCGCATCTGAACCTCGGCCTCGTTCAGCTGCACCGCGAGCAGTGCGGACCGGCAGTGGACGGATTCACCAGGGCGCTCGAGCTCAAGCCCGATCTGCTCGAGGCGCATGTCAATCTGGCGGCAGTGCATCTGCAGGCCGGGCAGCTGAGCGAGGCGGAAAAGAATTGCCGCCGCGGCCTCACAGTCGCCCCGGACCATACCGGGGTCCTGAACAATCTGGCGGTGGTTCTTCAGCAGCAGGGGCGGATTGAAGAAGCCATCGGAGTCGAGCGCCGCCTGATCACGCTCGATCCGGGCAAAGCGGCTTTCTGGAACAACCTCCTGTTCAGCAGCAACTACAGCGAGACGGTGGGTGCAACGGCGCTCTTCGAGGACCATGTCGCCTTCGGTCGCTGCTTTCCGCCGCGGCGGGATGGCGGCTCCGTCCGTTCATCCCGCACCGGTGGAGACCGGCAGCGCATCCGCATAGGCTATGTATCGCCAGACTTTCGAAACCACGTCGTGGCCTACTTTTTCGAGCCGGTTCTCGATCATCACGACCGCAAGCGCTTCGAGGTCCTTTGCTACTACAACGAGCGACAGGTCGATGCCACGACGCGTCGCCTTCGCGCGAGGGCCGACCTGTGGCGCGACATCGCTGCCATGGACGACGACGCTGTCGAGCGCCTGATGCTCGAGGACGAACTCGACGTCGTGGTCGACCTCGCCGGCCACACCGCCAACAACCGACTCGCCGTGCTGGCGCGCCGCGTCGCCCCCGTGCAGGTCAACTGGCTCGGCTACCCCAACACCACCGGCCTGCCCGCCATGGACTGGCGCATCACCGACGCCCGCGCCGATCCCGCCCCGGAGGCTGATGCGTTGCACACCGAGCGGCTCTATCGCATGCCCGAGGTGTTCCTCAACTGGCGCCCCCACCCCGACACGCCCGAGGTGGCGCCCGCTCCCTGCCTCAGCGCCGGCCACGTCACCTTCTGCTCGTTCAACAACTTCGCCAAGATCAGCGACCACGTCCTCGGGCTGTGGGCGCGCATCCTCGCGCAACTGCCTGAGGCGCGGCTCATGATGAAGACCCTGTCGCTGACCGATGCCTCGGTACAGGAGGGGGCGCGACGGCGTCTGGAACAGGCTGGGTGCGATCTGTCGCGTGTCATCTTCAGCACGACCGTGCCCTCGATGGCCGCGCACCTGGGTACCTACGCGCGGGCCGACATCGCGCTCGATACCCATCCGTACAATGGCACCACGACCACTTGCGAGGCGCTTACCATGGGCGTGCCGGTCATAACGCTCGCGGGCGACCGGCATGCCGCGCGCGTCGGCGCGAGCCTGCTGGAATGCATCGGCGCGGGCGAGCTGGTGGCACGCTCGGACCAGGACTACGTGGACAAGGCGGTGGCGCTGGCGCACGACCCGCAGCGCATCGCCGCCTGGCGCAGCTCGCTGCGCGACCGCGTCCTCGCCTCGTCTCTGGCCGACAGCACGCGCTTCGCGCGCCACCTCGAGGCCGCGTATCTGAAGATGCTCGACGTTTCGAAAGGCTGAGACCGCATCGCCGCATCCCGGCATCCGGCCGGGATGCGGGTCCACATCGATCCGCAAGACCTGGCCGCGGCGGTGCAACTCCTGCCGGAGCGTCGGCAGCCTGCCACCGCCTGCGAATGCGTCTGACGCCCGCCAGTCCGACAAGACTGCTGCTGTTTCACTGCCGCGTCCCGGCGCGCATTCGCTCCTGGCCCGGATATTTCACCAGATCAAGGGATGCTGGGGGGGCGCGTGGCGAGGCAGGCCGCGCATCCCGTGCCAAGCCAATAGCAGGGCCTGGTGGCGCGAAGCGGGGGCGCGGCATGGCCGCAAGGCGCCCGCCAGCGCCCGTGGCGGCCGGAAAACGAGATCGTACCGACAGCCTATTTGCCGCAAACCCAATGAACATCAGTGCACAGCTCATTTTCGGGGCCGGCCTGGTGAAATTTCCGGGCTAGCCACCGGCGGCCGGTGGCGGCATGACGCGGTGGCTTGCGCTCAGCCAGGGTTGGTGGCGATGAGGTTGCAGCTGATCGGCACGCCGTTGAAGGCGAAGCTACTGGTGTCGTCGAAGATGCCGAACTCATCGACGCGCCGCACATCCGTGAAACCCGCCACATTCAGGAAGTCGCGCAGAAACTCCTCGTTCAGGCCGACGTGGTGGAAGTCGTGTTCGTCGACTTGCCCGCCGAACATCATGCGCATCACGTGAAAGCGGCCGTGGATGTCGAGCGACTCGCGCAGCAGGAAGAGCTCGGCGAGGATGTCCAGATCGGGCACGCTGATGTAGAGCATGCCCCCGGGCGAAAGCACCCGCCGCCATTCGCGCAGGGCTTGCAGCAGGGGCTCCGGATAACCGAAATGCTCGGCCACGTGCGAGGCGTAGACCGCGGCGAAGGTGGCGTCGGTGAAGCGTGAAAGATCTTTCGCATTCCCCAGGTGCGTGACCCTGGGGTGGGGAATCGCATCCAGGATTTCCCATTCGGGGTGCGGCTGCTGGCCGCCGATGTGGAGCTTGCGCATGGGTATTACCGACTCGGTGTGGGGAGTGAAAAAAGAAAGGGAGGCCGAGGCCTCCCTTTCTTCCATTCGGCTTCGAGCAAGTGCCCGATCAGGCCTTGGGCAGGTACTTGGACGCCATGGAGCCGGTGATGGTCCAGGTCGTGCCCACGCCAGCGGTGCAGGTGGCGGTCCAGATGATGGTGCCAGTGGCGCCCGTGATGCCTTGTGCAGTCGCGGTGACCGTGGCGGCGGAGGAGGACGTGGCAGCGACCGCGACACTGGAGGTGTACTTGCTGGTGATGGTCGTCGGCAGGCCGGCGGACGCGTTGTTGTAGCCGCTGACGAGGTCGCCGTTGGCACACGCCTCGCCCACGGCCTTGCGGCCCGGCGCGGAAATGCTGACGATGTCCTGCACCTTGGCCTTCACGGTGTAATCCTGGTAGGCCGGGATGGCCACGGCGGCCAGAATGCCGATGATCGCAACCACAATCATCAGTTCGATCAGGGTAAAGCCTTGTTGAACGCGTTTCATTGAAAGCTCCTGTTTGGCGGTTGGAACACACACGCCGAAACGTGTGTGCAGTCGACGACGCAAGCCGTGGGCCACTGAAGCCCCACCGCCCGGGGGGCGTGGTGAGTCACTGGCACACGGCCGCGTCTGCCCCGGCGCCCGGAAAATGCTCCGTGCGCACTGGGTGCTCGGGCTGCGTGAGGCCATTTGCGCGGCGGTGGCGCCGTGCAGAGGCTTCAGGCAGAAAGGGCTTGTCCGGCATGGCGCGCCGCGGGCGCCGGCAACGGCATGGCGCGCATGACGGATTTCGTCATTTTTCGCTGATGCGACTACTTGATACATACGGCGCGCACCTGTTTCATGTCCGTGATGCCCTGCAGTACTTTCTCCATGCCGTCCTGCTTGAGGGTGCGCATGCCTTCTTCCAGCGCCGTGGCGAGGATCTCCGCGACGCGCGCATGTTCCTGGATGTGGCGCTTGACCTTGTCGCTGCCGAGCAGCAGCTCGTGCAGGCCGACACGTCCCTTGTACCCGGTGCCGCTGCACACCTCGCAGCCTACCGCCTCGTACAGCGTGAACTCGCCGCGCTCGTTGGCGAATGAGGATCTCCATTCTGCCTGCAGGGCCGCCATCTCGCTTTCGGGGTCGGCGATCCAGCGCGGCGTGCCGCGCAGTTCGGCCGCGTACTCCTCCAGCAGGGCGTGGATCTCCTCTTCCGTGGCGACATGCGGGCGCTTGCATTTGGCGCAGAGCCGCTTGGCGAGACGCTGTGCCAGGATTCCCAGCAGCGCATCTGCGAAGTTGAACGGATCCATGCCCATGTCCAGCAGGCGTGTGACCGATTCCGGCGCGCTGTTGGTGTGCAGCGTGGCGAACACCAGGTGACCGGTGAGCGAGGCCTCGATGCCGATCGCCGTCGTTTCCTTGTCGCGCATCT
>JBILUV010000162.1:0-8181 GCA_044370825.1 Burkholderiales bacterium
GGATCTCACGTGCCCCGTCCCGCCATCCTCTTCACGGCGCTGCTGCCGCTCCTTGTTGCGCTTCTGGTTTCCCTGCCCTTGCTCGGGCTGGCGTGGACCGCGATCGAGGGGCTGGCAACGGGCGGGCTCGCCGGCCTGTCCGACCAGGCGCTCGGCGACTATGCCGGCACCAGCGCGCGTCTGGCGCTGCTGGTATGGGTCGGCACGGTGGGACTCGGTACCCTGACCGGCTGGATCACGGCGAGCTTCGCGTTCCCAGGCCGAAGGACGCTGTCGTGGTTGCTGGTCCTGCCTCTGGCCATGCCGGCCTACGTGATCGCCTACGCCTATGCAGACCTGCTGCAGTTCTCCGGGCCGGTGCAGACCTGGTTGCGCGAGAGCTTCGGCTGGAGCCCCCGAGAATACTGGTTTCCGGAGATCCGCAGCCTGGGTGGTGCTGCGCTGGTCTTCTCTCTGGTGCTTTTTCCCTATGTCCACCTGCCGGCGCGGGCCGCGTTCGAGGCCATGCCGCGCAGTCTCCTGGAGGCGGCGACGCTGTCCGGGGTGACCGGTGGCGCCTTGCTGCGCCGCGTGGTGGTTCCCATGGCCTGGCCTGCGATCGCCGGCGGCAGCCTGCTGTGTGTGATGGAGACGCTGGCCGACTACGGGGCGGTGTCGCATTTCGCCGTCGACACCTTCAGCGTCGGCATCTACAAGGCCTGGCTCGGCTACGGCGACCGGGTCGCGGCGGTTCAGTTGGCCATGGTTCTGCTGCTGGCGGTGCTGGTGTTGCTCGGGCTCGATGCCATGCTGCGTGGCCGGCGACTGTTCGCCGCCAGGCGCTCGGGCGGCGCGACCCGGCCGCCGGTGGCGTTGCGGGGTGGGCGCGCATGGGCATGCGTTCTGGCCTGCCTGCTGCCGGTACTGCTGGGCTTTGTTGTGCCCCTGCTGGTGCTGGGGCGGCTGGCCTGGGGCGAGTTCGACCCGGATGCCCTGCCGCGCTACCTGCGCGCGGCGCGTGCGAGTTTTCTCACTGCCGGTGCCAGTGCCCTGGTGGTCATGCTGGTCGCACTGCTGCTGGTCTATGCCGCGCGCGCGCAGCGACAGCCCTGGAACGCGGCGCTGCACCGCGTCGCCTCGCTCGGCTACGCCGTGCCGGGCGCCGTGCTGGCCCTCGGCATCCTGGTGCCGCTGGCCCGCTTCGACAACTGGCTGGATGCCTGGTGGCGCACGGCTTTCGGGACCGGTACGGGGCTGCTTCTGACAGGGAGTGTGAGCGCACTGATATACGCCTACGTGGTGCGCTTCCTCGCCATCGGCATCGGCAATCTGCAGGCCGGGTTCGAGCGCATCACGCCGCATATGGACGAGGCGGCGCGCTCGCTTGGGGTGGGGGGGGCGGAACTGCTGCGCCGGGTACACCTGCCGCTCGCCTGGCGGGTGATGGCGCTGGCAGGGCTGCTGGTGTTCGTGGATGGCCTCAAGGAACTGCCGGCGACGCTGGCGCTTCGTCCCTTCAACTTCGACACCCTGGCCACCCAGGCCTATCACCTGGCCAAGGACGAGCGTCTGGCCGAGGCTGCTGTACCGTCGCTGGTGATCGTCCTGATCGCGGTGCTGCCGGTGGTCCTGGTGACCCGGGTGGCCTCGCGGCGCTGAGGCGCCGGCGGCGCGAGACCCGGGAACGCCTGCCTCAGCGCCAGCCGGCGCGGTCCACCAGGCGCTGTGCGAGCGGGGTGCGGGCGGCGATCTCGGCGATGATGAGCTTGTCGGCCTTGAAGGTGCCCAGGGATTCCAGTTCAGGGTTGCGTGCCACGGCCGTCTTCACCACCGGCCACTCGTTGTTGCCGTTGGCGAAGTAGGCCTGGGCCTCGTCGCTTGCAAGGTACTCCAGGAACTTGCGGGCCGCTTCCTTGTGGGGCGCGTTCCTGAGCATGCCGCCGCCGGAGATGTTGACGTGGGTACCCCGGTTGGCCTGGTTGGGCCAGACCACGCCGATCCTGTCGACCACGGCACGGTCCTCCGGCTTTTTCGAGCGCATCAGGCGCACAAGGTAGTAGGAGTTGGTCAGCGCCACGGCGCATTCTCCGGACGCGACAGCCTTGATCTGGTCGGTGTCCCCGCCGCGCGGCGGCCGGGCCATGTTGGCCACCGTCGCACGTGCCCACTGCTCCGCCTTCTGTTCGCCGTCGTGTGCGATCACCGACGCCACGAGGGACAGCATGTAGGGGTGGCTGCCCGGGCGGGTGCAGACCTTGCCCTTGTTGCGCGGTGCCGCCAGATCCTCGTAATCCTTGACGTCCTGGGGAAAGACCTGCGCCTTGTTGTAGACGATGATGCGGGCGCGGGTGGAGTAGGCGAACCAGGCGTCCGTGGGGCTGCGCAGTTCGGCCGGGATGCGGGCACTGAGCAGTTGCGACTTGACCGGTCCGAACAGGCCCGCCGCCTCCGCGGCGTGCAGGCGCGACGCGTCGACGATCAGCAGGACGTCGGCCGGACTGTTGGCGCCCTCGTTGCGCAGCCGCTCGAGCAGTGCCTCGTCGGCCATCTCGATCCGGTTGATGCGGACTCCGGTCGCCTTGGTGAAGTTGGCGTACAAGGCCTCGTCCGTGTCGTAGTGGCGGGCCGAGTAGAGATTGAGCACCTGCGCGTCGTCGGCGCGCGCCCAGGGCAGGCAGGCGAGGGCAAGGAGCAGGCTGGCAGCGACACGGCGCATTGGCATGAGGGTTCCTGGAAGAAGTGCTCAGCGCGCGGGAGCGCCGGAGCGGGCGTTACGGACGAAGATGAAGACAATGAGCAGCACCAGCCCGAACTGCAGCGCGAGTCCCTGGACGTTGGGGTAGAGACCAAGCCAGGGCACAGCGGGCAGGGGCAGGGGATCGAGCGGGAGTCTACCCGCGGCCTGGAGCGCCGCCACCCCCCGGCCTGCGAAAACGACAGCGAAGGCGGCGAGCAGGATGGAACTGACGCCGAACACCAGACCGAGCGGCAGCTTCACGCTGGAGCGCACGATCACCCAGGCAAGCACCGCGAGCACGGCACAGCCAACGGCAAAACCCGCGGCGACGGGAGCCGGATCGCCCTGGGACACGAGCGCCTGGTAGAACAGCACGGTCTCGAATACCTCCCGGTACACGGCCAGGAAGGAGATCGCCGAAAGACCCCAGAGCGTCCCGCGGCCGAGCGCGCCCGACACCTGACCGCGGATGAAGGCCGACCAGCGCTGCCCATGGCTCTTGGAGTGCAGCCAGAATCCCACGTACAGCAGCATCGCCGAGGCCAGCAGGGCCGTCACGCCTTCGGTGACTTCGCGCTGGGCACCGCTGACGTCGATGAGCCGGGTGGCCACCCACCAGGTGAGCACGCCCAGGGCGATGGCGGCGATCCAGCCGGCGTGGAGATGGCGCAGGCCGTCACGCCGGCCGGTGCGCACCAGGAAGGCCGCCATTCCCGCGAGGACCAGCAGGGCTTCCAGCCCCTCCCGCAGCACGATCACCATGGCGGAAACGAACTGGCCCTGCACCGAGGGTGCCGTGCCGGCGATGCGGCGTTCCACCGCATCGAGGTCGGCCAGGATGGCATCGTGGCGCTGACGGATCTGCGCCACCGGCAGGCCAGCGCGCACGCCATTGCGGTAATCCAGCATGGCGGCCTCGATGCGGCGCCGGGCCGCCGGATCGGCGCCGTCGATGCGTGCCTCCGCCAGTTCGAAACCCTCCAGATAGGCGCCGATGGCGTGCTCATAGGCGGCGGAAGCGTCTCCCGCCTCATAGGCGACGAGGCTGGCCTGCATGCCGCGGCGGGTCCGGGTGATCGGGGACGATGCCGGTGTCCCGGCCATGGTGAGCGCACCGGGTTCAGAGCGCAGGAACGCAAGAATGGCTGCGTGGTCGGCGCCGCCTGTGGCAGTCGCGGCCTCCGGGGTGGCGAGCACCAGATCCGCCAGGTTGCGGAAGCGGTCCTGCCCCCGTCCCTCGGCCCAGAGTGCGCGGCCGCGCTCGACGACGACCTGGTCCGTCGCCAGGCGGCTCACGTGGAAGGCCAGCGCCCAGCGATCGGCCTCCGGGATGTCCGTGAAGCCCGCCATGGAGGTGCCGTCCACTCCCTGGGAGATGACGCCGTGGAGGGCCTGGACGCTGCGTCGTGACTGGCGCAGCGGAGCGGTGAACGCGGTGGGCCGGGGGTCCAGCCCGCCCGCGGCCGGGCCGTCGCCGCCGCCCTGTGCGCCGTGGCATTGGGCGCACCGCGCAGCGTAGAGGGAGGCCGCGGCCGACATATCCGGCGCCGCTGCTGGCCCCAGCACCAGACCATGGGTGGCGATCAGAGACTGCTTGATCTGGCCGGCGAGCTGCGCCACTTCCGCGCCGTCCGCCCTGGCGGCGACGCGCGCGGCGAGCGCCTCGGCATCGCGCAGCAGCGTGTCGTGGCCCGGGCGGAGCGGCAGGGCTTTCAGCAGGCTGACGACCCGTCCGGAGAACTCCACCTGCTCGGCGTACTCGTCGGGGTCGAGGACTGCGCCGTCACGCACGAACTGCGGGTATTCGACGGCAACGTAGTCCAGCAGCGAGAGGGCGCGGTCGGCCTCGGCAGTGGCCGCCAACAGGGGCCGCGCGAGGACCAGTGCGAGCGTCAGCAGAAGCCTTGAGAGCAGGAGGCTGCGAAGAATGATGGGCACGAGGCAGGGCCGGGATGGCGTGGTGAAACGACGCTGCTGTGGCAACGGCGGGCTGGCGAAGTTCGCTCGCCGTTGCCGCCAGCCGGGTCAGAAGGTCCAGCGCAGGCCGGCCTGCAGCAGCCGGGGCGCGCCCGGCAGCATGCCCCGCGTGCGGTCGACGATGTAGATCCTGTCGGCGAGGTTCTTGACGGCGAAGAACAGGGTCACTCCGTATTGCGGCAGGGTGTAGTTCACGGCGGCGTTGAAGATCGTGTAGCTGTCGATGAGGCCGAACTGGCCGCTCTGGCGGTTGCGCGTCACGTCTGCCGCGTTCGCTCCCGTGACATCGGAGTCGGTGGCGGCGTCGCGGACGTTCGCGAAGTCGGAGTACTGCTCACCCACGTGCACCATCTCCAGGTTCATGTCGAGGCCGCTGTTGTGCATGTAGCCCACGCCGACCGTTGCCGTGCTCTTGGGGGCGTAAGGCATGCGGTTGCCGGCGCGCGAGTTGGCGATGACCGCGCCGCTGCTGACGCTGGTGAAGGCGGTGCTCTGCTCCGCGGTTGGCAGCCAGGTCAGTGCGAGGGTGGAGTAGACGCCACTGGGGTCACCATAGCGGCCGCCCAGTTCGAGCCCCTGGTACAGCGCCTCGCCCTGCGAGAGCGGCGTGTTGCCACCCGCGATGCTGCCCACGGCCAGGAGGCGCTGGAAGTCGTTCCGGAAGGCGGTCGCCTGCAGGTCCAGACGATCCGTGGGGCGGGTGCGGGTGCCCAGTTCGTAGTTCCAGCTGCGCTCGGCCCCGACGTCGGTGAAGGTGGCGGTGCTGCCGGTCGGCGTGATGATCAGATCCTCCGTGCGCGGCGGAGCGAAGCCGCGGTGCACGCCCGCGAATACGGTGGTGTCCGCGGAAACCTTGTAGTTGGCACCCAGGCTCGGCACCCAGGCGCTCAAGCGCTCGGAGCCGCTGGCACCACCCGGGAGGCGATTGGTGCGGGTGTTGTCGATGTTCTCGTATCGCAGCGCGGGTGCAACAGTGAGATCGCCAAGCAGGAAGCGGTTCTGGATGAAGGCCGACACCGCCGTGGTGCTGCGGGTCTGGTCCTCGGCGACGGTGCCCGAGTGGGTCGTGGGGCTCAAGGTGTTGACCTGTTTGCGTTCCTGATGCTCGCGGTGCAGGCGTACGCCGGTCTCGAGCTCGCCGGCAATGCCCAGCCACTGGTGGTTCATGCGCAGGCGCGGCTCGATGCCGAACATCTGGTAGTCGCGCAGACGGCCCTGGTAGGAGTTGCAGGCGTCGACGTTGACCGCCTGACCGGCCAGACGCGCGTCCCGGAAGCCATTGCCGCACTGGGTGTCCGTGGTGGTGCTCGACTGCCGCCACCAGTCGCGGTTGAACACCGAACCGTAGAGGTTGGTCAGCAGGGTGGTGCTGGCGTCGATGGCATATTCGTGCGTGGCCGACAGGCCGATGCGACGCGTCTCGAATTTGTCGTTGCGGAACGGGTTGTAGCGGGCGCCGAAGTTGGCGTACTCGGCGACCGTGAGGCCGGAGTAGGTGACCGTCGAGTCTTCAGTGTAGAAGTTGCCGCGCAGGATGACGGACTGGCGCCCGTCGATCTGGAACACCTTCTTGAGGTTGACGTCCCGGAGTTCGCTGTGGGTGTTGTCGCGGGCGCCGTCGCTCTGCTTGTGGAAGGCATCGAGCAGGAAGCCGGCACCCGAAAGGCGGGCGTGCAGGTTGCTGTAGTCGCGGTTGCCTGCCGCAACGCCGAGGAAACCGGAAAACTTTTCCGTCGGCGTGGGCGTGATGTAGTTGATCACGCCGCCGATGGTCTGGGGCCCGTAGATCACCTGACCCGCCCCCTTGAGCACCTCGATGCGCTCGTAGCGTTCGATCGGAGGGTGATAGTAGCTGGCGTTGTCGCCATAAGGTGCATAGGCCAGGGGGATGCCATCCTCCAGCAGCGTCACCTTGGTCGACCGGGTCGGGTTCAGGCCGCGTATGCCGATGTTCGGCCGCAGCCCCAGGCCCTCCTCGTCGCGCACGTTCACCCCGGTCACCTTGCGCAAGGCCTCGTTGGTCGTGAACACCCGCGAGCGCTCCAGGGTATCGCGGTCCACGACTTCACCGGAGCCTGCGAGGCGCTCGAGTTGCTCCGTCTTGCCGATGATGTCGACCCGCGGGGCACTTACTGCCGGAGCGCTCTGGGCGAGCACGGCGCCGGGCAGGGCACAGGCGAGCGCGACGACGGTGGACATCCTGGCACGATTGAACGGAGGGGTGGGCTCTGGAATCGGGGGCATGGCGTCTTCTTCGGAGGAGCGCGAAAGGACGGGAAGTTGAACTCGGCGAATTCAGGTGCAATAGATAAACGAAATCATTCTCGTTTGCAATGCGAAGATGATCCGTCCGACGCCGGCCTCACGCGGAGCCATGCAAAACAATGTCTTGAGTGATTGGCTCCAGGATCTGGACAAGCCCAGGATGTGTATGGACGCGGATGACAAGGAGGTTGACAATCATTCTCATTTCCGTTTTACTTCGTCCGTCGAGTGCTTTTTTGACTGGAGTCCGCCATGTACGTCTGCGTCTGCGAAGCCGTGACCGATGGACAGATCCGTCGTGCCGTGGGTGAGGGTGCCTGCTCCATGAGGCTGCTCCGCGAACGGCTCGGCGTCGCGGCGAACTGCGGTCGCTGTGCTCCCTTCGCCAAGCAGGTGCTGGACGCCGTCCGCGCCGAGGTCCGGCCCGCGGAACTGACGGCGGCCTGAGGGGCGAAGTCACAAGGCGGGATCGCCTCGTTCTGCTTCCAATTCGCGTTTTGCGCCATCCGAAAATCGCGGGCGCGGGCACATTCCCGCTGACCTATACTCGTGGCCATCCTGAATCCGCGAGAGGCATTCCATGAAAGGCGACAAGACAGTCATAAAGCACCTCAACAAGGTGCTCATGAACGAACTGACCGCGATCAACCAGTACTTCCTCCACGCCCGCATGTTCAAGAACTGGGGCCTGAAGAAGCTGGGCGACTACGAGCAGCACGAATCCATCGACGAGATGAAGCATGCCGACAAGCTCATCGAGCGGATCCTGTTCCTCGAAGGTCTGCCCAACCTGCAGGATCTGGGCAAACTGATGATCGGCGAGTCGGTCGAGGAGTGCCTGAAGGGTGACCTGCAGATCGAGATGATCGCGCATCCGGATCTCAAGGCTGCCATCGCACACTGCGAGAGCGTCGGCGATTACGTCTCGCGCGAACTGTTCGAGCACATCCTCGAGAGCGAGGAGGAGCACATCGACTGGATCGAGACGCAGCTCGCCCTCATCGGCAGCATCGGCATCCAGAACTACATGCAGAGCCAGATGGGAGATGCCTGAACCATCACCCCGAGGGTCGTCAGCCGGGAACCCAGGGCCGCGCCAGCGGCCCTGGGCGTTCCTGTCGGCGCTCTCGGGCGTGCCCGTGAAACTCGCCGTCGCCGGCGTGGCCGTCGCGGTGCTGGCGGGCTGTGCGGCGACGAAGACGGCGACGCCGACTTCATCGCCG
>JBILUV010000169.1:0-7973 GCA_044370825.1 Burkholderiales bacterium
ACAGGAGGCGGTCCCGGTCCTCCAGCACCTCCGACGGCACCGACCGGCAGGACAGCACGGTGCGCTTGTCCCGCCGGGGTCTGAAGGGCGGCGACCCGGCAGCCTCGTAAGCGTCCCGATTGCCGTCATCGACCTTGAACCACAGGGTGATTCCCGCAACGATGGCCATGATCGTACCGTCTATGTACATGCCCCATGCCCCGACCATCCTGCGGGCGGTCACCTCTCCCAGCGGTGCCAGATCGATCGTCGAGCACCGGCCCCACATGCTGATCGGAGTGCCGGCTTCTCATCCTTGTGCCGGCAGGAACCCGCGCAATGCCTCCAGCACCTCGTCGGGCTTCTCCGACATGAGTGCGTGGCCGCTGCCGGCGATATCCACCGTGCGGGCGTTGCGCAGCGCCGTCCCGAGGTCCCTGGCGGCGCGCGGCGGCGTCATGACGTCGCGCTTTCCCGTCACCAGCAGTGCCGGACAGGCCACTGCGGCCGCGGCCGTCAGGCCGTTCGCGTAGTCGTTGCAGGCCTTGAAGTCGGTGTGCATCACGCCGGGCTTCTGGCGCTGCATCAGGCGCAGGTTCTCGCCCATGACCCAGAAGCCCGGCCCCGGGTTGCTCGGGTAGTGGGCGTAGGCCGAGTGCGACCAGATGTTGACCATGTCCTGGGCCAGCGGCTCGTCGTCCCGCGTGGCCGTCAGCAGCTCGTCCGAGACCTTCATCGGGAAGGCCGTGCCGACCAGCGCGATGGCGCTGACACGGGACGGATGGCGGGCCGCGCACTCGACGGCGATGAGCGATCCCATGCTGTGCCCCACGAGGGCGGCCCGGGCGACACCAGCGGCGTCGAGCAGGGCCACGATCCAGTCGGCCATCGCCTCGACACTCGCCAGCGGCGCGCCGGCGGAGCGGCCGTGGCCGGGCAGGTCGACAGCCAGCACGGCGTGTCCGTGGTGGGCGAGGTAGCGCGTCTGCAGCACCCAGACGCAGTGGTCGTGTTCGGCGCCGTGGATGAACACCACCACCGGCAGGGACGGGTCGAAGGGTCGGCCGCCGGTGTAGGCGTAGGCCAAGTGGTCGTTGACGGTCAGGTGCACGGCAGATCTCCGCGGCGGTTCACTTCTGCGAGGCGCGCAGGGCGCCGGCGAGGTCGTCGATCAGGTCCTGCGCGTCCTCCAGGCCGACCGACAGGCGGATGGTTCCCGGGCCGATGCCTGCGGCGCGCAGCGCGTCGTCGTCCATGCGGAAATGCGTGGTGCTGGCCGGGTGGATGACCAGCGACTTGGCGTCGCCGACGTTGGCCAGATGCGAGAACACCTTCAGGGTCTCGATGAACTTGCGACCGGCGGGCCGGCCACCCTTGATGGCGAAGGTGAACACCGCCCCGGCCCCGCGCGGCAGCAGCCGCTTCGCGAGTTCGTGGTCGGGGTGGGACGGGAGATCCGGATGGCTCACCGACTCGACCGCCGGGTGGGCGACGAGAAACTCCACCACCCGCCGCGCGTTGGCGACGTGCTTCTCCATGCGCACCGACAGGGTCTCGATGCCCTGAAGGATCTGGAAGGCGACCATCGGCGCCATGCAGGCGCCGAAGTCGCGCAGTCCCTCGCGCCGCGCCCGCAGCAGGAAGGCGGCGACCGTGGATTCCTCCTGGAAGTCCATGCCATGGAAACCATCGTAGGGCTCGGTCAGCTCGGGGAAGCGGCCCGACGCCTCCCAGTCGAAGCCACCGCTGTCGACCAGCAGGCCACCGATGGCGACGCCGTGACCGCCGAGGAATTTGGTGGCCGAGTGATACACCAGATCAGCCCCCAGCTCGAAGGGGCGCATGAGGTAGGGCGTGGTGAAGGTCGAGTCCACCAGCAGCGGCAGCCCGGCGGCGTGGGCGATGTCGGCCACCGCCGGCACGTCGAGCACGTCCAGCCCGGGGTTACCCAGGGTCTCGGCGTAGAGCAGCCGGGTGTTGGGTCGGATGGCGGAGCGCCAGTCGTCCAGCCGGCGCGGGTCGATAAAGGTGGTCTCGATGCCGAAGCGTCGCAGCGTGTAGTGCAGCAGGTTGTGCGAGCCGCCATAGAGCGAGCGGCTGGCGACGATGTGGCAGCCGGCCCCGGCAATGGTGGCCACGGCGAGGTGCAGTGCCGCCTGACCGCTGGCGGTGGCGATGGCGCCGATGCCGCCCTCGAGGGCGGCGATGCGCTCCTCCAGCACGGCGTTGGTCGGATTGGAGATGCGCGAGTAGACGTGTCCGGCGCGCTCCATGTTGAACAGGGCGGCGGCGTGGTCCGTGTCCCGGAACACGTAGGACGTGGTCTGGTAGATCGGCGTGGCGCGGGCGCCGGTGTGCGGGTCGGGTTGCTGACCGGCGTGCAGGCTCAGGGTGTCGAAACCCAGGTAACGTGGGGCTGGCATGGAGAATCCTCGGAAGTGGGCGTCAGCGGCCCGCCGGTCGGCACCGGGGCGGACCCTGCACGGCTGCCAAGCCACCATTTTGAACCAAGCCGGGGGAGAAGGGGCGTGGGGGGCCAGGCTCGCCGTGCCGATCCGTGAGCGGCGTCGTGGCGGGGCGTGTTCCTGCTGTCAACCGTGCAGCCGCGCCGGTGGTCGTACCATGCGACGCACCTTTGTCCGTCAGTAAAACGCGCCGCGCGCATCCACCGGCCAGATGTCCTCGACGATGCCCTGGCGGTGGCAGACGATCCAGTCGTACAGGTTGACCGTCGGGTCGCAGTGGCCCGGCACGAGCCGGATCTTCGCGCCGAGCGGCAGGTCCACGCCGGGCGCGAGTTCGAGAGTGCCGTGCTCATCGGAGGCCCGCAGATAGCGCACGCCCTCGAGGTCGGCCACCAGCGGCATGCCGGAGTCCACCGAGTGCGCCTTGAGGCCGATGTCGACCACCGCGCGGGTGGGCGTGGGGCGGCTCATGACGGTGGCCAGCAGGTGCAGGCTCTGGCGGAACGTGTGCACCGGTCTGCCGTCGGCCTCCAGGTTGCGGCCGTAGTCCGCGTCCATGAAGACATAGGAGCCGGGCTGGATTTCGTTGTAGATACCGCTGGCCGCCTCGAGCAGGTAGGTGCCGGTGCCGGCGCCTGTGATGGTGGGGGCCTGCAGGTTGCGGCGCGCGAGCGCGTCAAGGGTCTCGCGCACCTGCGCCACCGCGCGACCGATGGCCGCCTCGCGCTCGGCCGCCGTGCGCAGGTGCTGGGCGCCACCCTGATAGGCGTGCAGGCCGCCGAAGCGCAGGTTCGGCTGGGCGACGATCAGCATGGCCAGATCGGCCGCGGGCTCGCCCGGGGCGACACCGCAGCGGGAGGCGCCCACGTCTACCTCGACCAGAACCTCGAGGTTCACGTCCTCGGCCTGGGCCGCTGTCTGCAGCGCGAGCACCTGATCCGGGTGATCGGCCAGCACCAGCACCGTGGCCCGATGCGCGAGACGGGCGAGACGGGCGAGCTTGCCGGCGCCGACCACCTCATTGCTCACCATCACGTTGGGGACGCCGCCGTCCACCAGGGCCTCGGCCTCGCTCACTTTCTGGCAACACACCCCGACGGCGCCACGCGCCATCTGCGCCAGCGAGATGCGCGCGCACTTGTGGCTCTTCGCGTGCGGCCGCACACGCACGGTGTGTCCCTCCAGCGTCTGGTCGAGCGTCTCGAGGTTGGCCTCGAAGACGTCGAGGTCGAGCAGCAGCGCCGGCGTGTCGACGTCGGCGAGGGGCATGCCGGGCGCAGCCGGCGGGGGCAGCATGGCCATCAGGGGGTCCGCCCCTTTTCGCAATCCATCTTCATCACCGCACCCGCGGACTTCACGCCGAGGTTGCGGCCCAGATTGCTGTAGAGCACGCCGATGACATCCGTCAGGGTCTGCTTCTCCACCGGGTCGCCGTAGCTGCGCGCCTCCAGGCTCGCGAGCGCCTCCTCGCGGGAACGGCCTTCCTTCTTGGCGGCGATGGTGTCCATGGAGAACTGGGCGATGTCGTCGCAGGTCATGGTGCCGAGCGGGTAGTTGCCGGCGACTGCGGCGGGCCCGTCCAACGCGAGGACGAGCAGGAGGAAGGGTGTGAGGCGGAATCTCATGTGGGGTCCCCGGGCCGGTGCGATATGTCGTCAGTGTATCGCCGGCGGGGTGGGGCAGGCCATGGTGCGAGGGGGTGAGACGGTTAGAATCCCGCGAACCGGTTGTCTCGCGCGGCCTTGCCGCGTGAGACATATCCCAATAGCCCCAACAGGATCCCGCACCCTTGAGCCTCGCCCCCCTGCCGCAGCACGGCCCGCCGGTCTCCGCCGGGCCGACGCGTGATGTGCTCGCAAATCTGCGCGGTGCGGCCCTGGCTGCGGTGTTCCTGCCGGCGCGCCCCGGCACCTGGCGGCCGTTTCCGGAGCAGCTGGTCGCGCTGATCGTGCTCGACCTGCTGCTTCGCCTCGGCGCCGGTTTCCTCGGTGCCGCGGGCGAGGGAGCGCCGCACTGGGACGGCCTGCCGCGCAACCTTCTGCCGCTCACTCTCGCCCTGATGCTGGGCTGGTTGGTGGCACGCCGCTCCGGCTTCGCGGGCGCCCTTGGTGCCGTCGCCACGCGGGTGCTCGCGCTGCAGGTGGTGTTCGACGCCGCGGGCTATCTGGTGGCGCACGTCGATTTCGGCGCAGATCCGGATCCCGGCTGGGTGCTGTTCGTCTGGTGGGCCGCGGCCAGCGCCGTGGCGGTCGTCAGGGTCGGGGGCGGTCGCTGGCAGGCCCGGCTGGCCGACGCCGTGCTGAGCGCGGTCGTCCTGGCCCTGCCGGCGTGGTGGCTGCCGGACGAACCGGTGTGGAATGCAGTGGCGAGCGAGGACGGTGACGAGTACGCCAGCGGCCGTGAGGAGGTCGTCTACGGCCAGTCCGATCTGCTGAACCGTGTTGTCGCCCGGCTCGCCCGCGAGCGTCCGGGTGTCGAGGACGTCTATCTGGTGTCCGCCGCCGGACACGCCGGCGAGGACGTTTTCCTGAACGAGGCGACGCTGGCAGCCGAACTCGTGCGGACCCGGTTCGACGCCGAGGGGCGGACGCTCATGCTGTCGAACAACCCGCGCACCTTGCGTACCCTCCCGCTGGCCAGCGCCACCAGCCTGTCGGCCAGCCTGAAGGCGGTGGCCCAGGTCATGAATCCGCGCGAGGACGTGCTGTTCCTGTTCCTCACCACCCATGGCGGCGAGGATCACACCCTCGCCATGGAAGCCTGGCCGCTGCAGTTCAGCGCCATCACACCGGACATGCTTTCTCGCATGCTGGACGAGGCCGGCTTCCGCTGGCGCGTGGTGATCCTGTCGGCCTGCTATGCCGGCGGCTTCGTCGACGCGCTCAGCGACGAGCGCACCGTGGTGATCACCGCGGCCGACGCGTGGAACCAGTCCTTCGGCTGCGGGTCGGAATCGGAGCTGACCTACTTCGGCAGGGCGTTTCTGGATGAGGCCCTGCGGCGCACGGCGCTCCTGCCCGACGCTTTCGAGGCGGCACGCGAGGCAATCGCGCGGCGCGAGCAGGCCGCTGGTTTTCCGCCCTCCAATCCGCAGATCTTCGTTGGCGGGCAGATCGGGCCCAAGCTGGAGCGTCTGGCCGGACGGCTTCGGCCGCACGGCCAGGCGTTCTCCGGGCGCGCGGCCTGCGCCGCGGGATCGGGGCGCCCGGCTTGCACGCCGGGCGATCGCGCCGCAGACTGAACACGCGCAAACAGGTCAGGCAAATTGCCGTGCCGATGGTGTCCGGGACACCCGGCGCAGCGTCACCGCAACATGACATTGGAGGAGCGAGCCATGGGCATCGCGTTGAACGCCGGCAGGACATCCCTCGCCGGTCTGCTTGTTGCGGCGGCCCTTTTGGGCACGGCAGGAGGGGCCCGCGCCGCCGGTGCCCTGGACCGTGAGCGAGCGTTGAAGATGATCGGCAGCAGCCATCTGGAGCAGCGTCGCCAGGGTTACGGCCTGCTGGCCGATGCGGGCGAGATGGAGGACACCCCGGTGCTGCTCTCCGCCCTGCTCGACGACGAGGACCTGATCCGCGGCGTTGCCGAGCAGTCGTTGTGGGGACTGTGGATGCGTGCCAACGACCCTGTGGCCGACCCCATGTTCCAGATGGCGCTGGACCTGCTGCATCAGGCCAAGCTCGCGGAGTCCGAGGAGATGTTCGACCGTCTGCTCGAGATGAAGCCCGAATTCGCGGAAGGCTGGCATCGTCGCGGCGAGGTGAAGGTCGCCGGGGAGCGCTGGGACGCCGCAGCCGCGGATTTCGTTCACGCCCTCGAACTCAATCCCTACCATTTCGGCGCGCTGGAAGGCCTGGGCCACTGCAGCCTGCGCCGCGGCCGCAACGCCGAAGCGGTGGGCTACTTCCGCCGTGCGCTCGAGCTCAATCCCAACCTCGACGCGGTGCGCGAGGCCCTGCGCCGGGCCAGCATCGCCGCGGAAGGCGACCGTACCTGAGCGTCATGGCTGCTGCGGTTCCCGGCGCCACGACCGGTGCACTTCCACCCGCCCGCTGCGCGGAGGGAAGGCGGTGAGCCTGCCACCCGCCCCGGGCGCGGCGCCGACGCCGGATCAGGAGGCCGCCGTCGAGCGCATGGTGCGCCTGTTCTACCGCAACGGTCTGGCCGATCCTGTCCTCGCGCCCATCTTCCAGGCTGCCATTCACGACTGGGAGGGCCACATCCGCCTGGTGGCCGACTTCTGGTCCAACTCCATCCACGGCACCCGGCGCTACAAGGGCAACGCCTATGCGCCGCACATGAAGCTGCGCTTCGAGCCCGAGGCCTTCGAGCACTGGCTGGCGGCCTTCGAGGCGGCGGCCAGCGAGGCTCTGGGGCCGGCCGAGGCGGCACACGCCATCGGCATTGCGCGGCACATGGCGCAGAGCTATCTCGCCGGACTGTTTCCGTTCCGCGATGCGGACGGCAGGCCGTCGCGTACGCCACCGCCGCCCGTCAGGGATCCGTCGGCCGCCCGCTGAGCGGGCCCTGCGGTCGTGTCGAAGCGACGGCACTCCTGCTCCGGATTCGGGATCGTGAGCAAGGCGGGATTCCGCCGGCACCACACCGGGACGCCGCCCGCCTAGATCGCCATCAGCGCGTTGCCGTCTGCAACACGGCCCACTGTCCGCCGCGCACCTCGTAGAGGGTGATTGCGACCTCCCCGAGGTCACCGTTGGCGTCGTAAGTGATGGTCGTCGAGGTCACGCCCGCGCGACGGGTGCGCGCGAGTTCGGGCAGGACGCGGGCGGGCTCCGACGCGTCCGCGCGTTTCATGGCCTCGATCAGGGTCACGGCGCCATCGTAGGCATAGGGGGCGTAGACCTGCACGGGCTTGCCGAAGCGCGCCTGATGGCGGCGCGCGAACGCCTCGCCGCCCGGCATGCGCTCCAGCGGCAGACCGGCCAGCGAGGCCACCGTGCGTTCGCCGGCGGCACCGGCCAGCGACAGGAAGGCGGGCGACTTGATCATCTCGCCTCCGAGCAGGCGTGCCATCAGGCCAAGTTGCCGCATCTGGCGGGCCATCGGTGCGGCCTGGGCATCGGCACCACCGAAGAACACCGCGTCAGGGCGCACGCGCTTGATCGCGGTGAGGATGGCGGCGAAATCGGTCGCACGGTCGCTGGTGAATTCCCGCGCGACGATCTCGCCGCCGGCGGCCCGGACCGCCGCCGAGAACTGTTCCGCCAGCCCCTCGCCGTAGGCGCTGCGGTCGTCCACCACGGCGATCCGTTTCAGGCCCAGCGTCTCGACGGCGAAGCGGCCGAGCGCGGCGCCCTGCTGCACGTCGCTGGTCATCATGCGGAAAGCCGTACGGTGTCCCTGTGCCGTGTAGGCCGGTGCCGTGGCCATGGCCAGTTGGGGAATGCCGGCCTGGGCGTAGATCGCTGCCGCCGGGATGCTGGTGCCTGAGTTGAAGTGCCCGAGCATGCCGCGGATGCCGGCGTCCACCAGCTTCTGTGCCACCAGGGTCGCTCTGGCGGGATC
>JBILUV010000133.1:0-9382 GCA_044370825.1 Burkholderiales bacterium
CCGGAACACAACAACCACCAGAACCTCATCGGCGTGGAGCTCGGTTTCGACCGCAACTGGGTCGCCGGGGCGGCGCTGCTGGACAACTCCTTCAACCAGCCCTCGCAACTGCTGTTCGTCGGCAAGACTTGGCCGCTGTTCGGCTCCGAGAATTTCTACGGCAAGGTCATGGCCGGGCTGCTGCACGGCTACAAGGAACCCTACGAGGACAAGATTCCGCTGAACCAGCTGGGTGTGGCTCCCGTGGTCATTCCGTCGCTCGGCTTCAACTACCGGATGCTGGTGCTCGAAGGCGCTTTCGGCGGCCTGGCCGCGCTGAAGGTCACTGTCGGGGTGCGGTTCTAGCCCGACACCCAGCCCGCCGGCGGGCTGGCAACGCGGTTCAGCCGACCGAATCGAAGGCCTGCAACACGTTCACGACGTTGATGCCGATCTCGCGAACCGCGTAGCCGCCCTCCATCACGAATACGGTCCGGAAGCGGACATCCCCGATGGCCTCGCCGATGCGGCGGTAGTCATCGCCACGGAGCTGGAAGGCACTGATTGGGTCATCCTCGAAGGTATCCACGCCCAGCGATACCACCAGTGCATCAGGCGCAAACCGGCGGACCGCGGCGCAGGCCTCACCGAGCGCGATGCCGTAGCGCGACCAGTCTGTCCCCCGCGGCAAAGGGATGTTGAGGTTGAATCCGTACCCCTCCCCGGCGCCACGCTCGTCCGCATGGCCGGCGAAGTACGGATACTCCTCGCGTGGATCGGCGTGCAGAGACACGAACAGCACGCTCGGATCGCTCCAGAAGATGTTCTGGGTCCCGTTGCCATGATGGTAATCGACGTCGAGCACGGCCACGCGGGCGGCGCCCTGATCACGCAGCCAGCGCGCCGCGATGGCCGCGTTGTTGAGGTAGCAGTACCCGCCCATGGTGCCGGCCGCCGCGTGGTGTCCGGGCGGACGGCACAACGCGAACGCGGCCCGCTCCCCCATCTGCAACAGGCAGGCCCCGGTGAGCGCCACGTCCGCGGCGGCGGTGGCCGCAGTCCATGTGCCGGCGGTGACGGGCACGCTGGCGTCCGTGGAGAAAAAGCCCAGTCGACCGTCGATGTGTGACGGCTCCACGTCCTGTCGGAGGTCGCGGGCGGGCCAGACGAGCGGCAACGCATCGTGACTTCGCCCGAGAGCGGCCCAGCGCACCCATGCCCCCTCGAGAAAGGCCAGGTAGGGCGCGGTGTGCACCCGTGTTCTCGGCGCCGGCCCAAAGGCCTCCGGAGACAGCACTGGCCCCAGCCCGGCGGATTGAACCTCCGCGAGGATCATGTCGACGCGCGCGGGCATCTCGAAGCAGGGCTTGAGCATGCCGTCGATCAACTCGGCCTGCCCGTGGTGCAGGCGATGGGTATCGGAGTGGATGGTCTTCATGGGCGAATCTCTTCCGGAGAACGCGAATTCATCTGCGCGACCTGTTCAAACAGCCCTGGATGGTGGCGGCCGCGGAGCGTCGACGGGAAAGCAGGATGCGGGGGCAAGGACGCTTGGAAATCTGCACGGGTCGAGTCACGTCGACAACCGCCGCGATCCGCCCTGCCCCCGGGTCGCACGCCCGAATACCGGGCCATGATGCGCCCATCCCACCCATGCCGGACCAGGTTTCCCCGCAACGGGCGTCATGCGGAGCGGGCGATGCATCAACACCGCTTTCGGCAGGACAGCGCCCGGGGAGTGTGGCGCAATCAGCAGCCGTCGCCATCAATACGACTCGGTGAACAGGTGCCGTGCGCCCCGTTGCTCGAGCACCCGGCGGGCATCGGTCACCATGGCCGACGAACCGCAGAGATAGAACTCAGTGCGCTCCGGATCGAAATCAAAATCCGCCAGCGCCGCCGTTACACGACCGGCGAATCCACCTTCGCAAGGCTGGCCGCGGCTCACGCAACGCACGACCCTGGCAGGCAGCGGATCCAACCCGGCCGTGATGTCCTCTTCGGACGTGCGGAAACCGAAGAACAGCAGGGCACGATCGAGTCGCCTCTCGGCCGCCAGCTGGCGGAATATCGGCAGGAAGGGGGCGAGTCCGGTGCCCGTGGCGACGAACACCTTGTCGCGGTCATTCGGCGCCAGGGTGTAGTTGCCCAGCGGCAGTTCGACGCGGGTCCTGCCACCGGGCGCGACGTTTTCGATGAACCGGGAGCCATCACCGCCGGTGCGGGTGCTGATCAGAAAACGCACGATGCGGCCCTCGAGGCCGGCGATGGAGTAGTCGCGCCATTCGCCGTCTCCAACTTCCAGCCGGGCGAACTGGCCCGGCACGTAGCCCGCGACGGGGCCCGCCGTCTCGAACTCGAGCGCCCAGATGTTCGGCGTGAGCCGCCGCTTGGCGACGAGCACGGCGTCCAGCTTGTCGCCTGCTTCCGCATGGACTGGCGCAGGCCTCGACCGGGTCCTCAGCGCCAGCTGGATCATCGGATACCCCCTCGAGCCAAGTACCTGACAGGCAGCCCCCATGCCCCCCATCATGGCGCCAACGATCCCGAGGCAACCGGCGTCCTGACCCGACAGGAACAGGCCTGGCACCGGGGTGCGCGGCCCCAGCAGACCGGAGCGGTAGCGGTCCGGCGTGGCCGGAAGGCCGTAGAACTGGCCGCCGGGGTGGGACGTGTAGTGCTCCACGGTGAGGGGCGTGGACAACTCGGAATACTCCACCAGGGCAGTGAGGCCGGGAATGGCGGTCTCGGCCAACCGCAGCAGGCCGGCACCGATGCGCTCCTTCAGTGCCGAATAATCGGCACCGCGCTGCCCCCGGGGTTGGCCGCGCCACGGGTCGAACGCATGCTGGTCGACGAAGGCGATGATCTCGGCGGTGTGAAAGCGCTCCTCTCCCGACTTGATCGACGGGAAGGAGACATAGATGCTGCCTGGGTCCCCGCCGAGCAATGCCTCCGTCCTCGCCGCGGCGGCGTCGTGATCGAGCCCGGTGTTGATCCAGTAGTTCTCCCCGCGGACACCGAGAGTCCTGGCGTCCTCCCTGAGACGCAGGTAGAGCGTCACCGCGGATGCGCCCTCCCCCAGGCGGTCCATGAAACGGCGCACGGCGGCCGTGGCCTCGCCCACCGTCCCTGTGGTCGGCAGCAGCTTCTCGAAGGTCAGGCGTGCACCGACGTTCGAGATGATCACCGGCGCCCGGTGGATGCACTCCTGCGGCGCCGGGCCACGCCGGTCCAGCACGCGCACGCCGACAGCCCGCCCTTCCTCCACCAGAATGTCCACCACCTCCTGGCCGACCCGGATGGCGCCACCCGCCCGCTCGATGCCGGCTTCGAAGCTGCGGGCCACATGGGCGGAACCGCCGACGGGAAACCAGGCCCCGTGCAGATAGTGCGACACGATCATGGCGTGGATGGCGAAGGCGCTGCGCCCTGGCGGCAGGCCGTAATCGCCCCATTGGCTGGCCAGCAGCGCACGCAGCCGGGGCGAGCGAAAATGACGGTGGAGGTAGTCCGCGGTGCTGTTGACGGCAGCGCCGGCGGTGAGACGCTGGACGATTCCGATCAGCGGCGCCACCGGACGCGGCACCATGGCGCGCATGAAGCCGAGCATGGTCCAGCGTGCCGCACGATGCACATCCCGAAAATAGCGCCGGATGGCACGCGCCTCTTCCGGAAACGCCTCGATCAGATTGTCCCGGTACCGCTCGGGATCGGCGGGTACGGCGAAATCCAGACCGGGATAGACGAAGCGCTCGAAGGCCTCGGGCATGCGGTTCCACTGCAGGCGGCCGCCGGAGAGGTAGTCGAACAATGCACGGGGCTGCGTCCCCGGGGCGACGTCGCCGACGTAGTGCAGGCCTACGTCCCAGGATGCGCCATCCCGACGAAAGACGTGCGTAAGGCCACCGGGCTCGGTGTGCTTCTCGAGTACGAGAACCTTCTTCCCGGCAACCCCGGCGAGCAGCCCGGCGGCGGTCATGCCGCCGATTCCAGACCCGATGACAATGGCGTCGTACATCTGTCGCTCCTGGCGCCGGGCCCCGGGGCTCACCTGTCAGGAGGGGCTCTGCAGGCTGAAGACGGGACCCCGCTGGATGGGGAAATCGGCGACGGAACCGTGCTCCGCGCCACCCTGCGGCAGACCGGCAATGCGCCTGCCGCCCACAGCCTCAATTTGGCGTGAGGGACGCAGCCAGGTCAACCGCCGACACCGCCTTTTGCATGGCAGTGCACAGGGTGGACAGCGAGACCGGTTTGGGGAGGAAATCGTTCATGCCGGCGGAGGCGCAGGTACGGCGGTCGTCATCGGAGACGTTCGCGGTCATGGCGCACACCCAGGGTTGACGAACCAGGGCGAGCTTGCGCAGTTGGCGGATCACTTCACGCCCGTCGATGTCGGGCATCTGGATATCCATCAGTACCAGATCGGGCGTCAGGTCGGTCAGGATGTCCAGGGCCTCGAGACCATGGGCGGCGAGCCTGGGGCTTGTCACCCCCAGGGTGCGCAGCTGCCGCTCGGTGAGCAGGAGGTTGACCGGATTGTCGTCGACCACCGGCGCGCGCGACGCCGAGACGTCACCAACGCCCGCCGCGTCTGCCCACCGGGACTCGGTGGCGACCTCGACGCCATCGCAGATCGGGGCTGGAATGCTGAAGAAGAAGCGCGCGCCCTGGCCGACCCGCGAGTCGACCCCCAGGGTGCCCCCCATCCGGGCAACGATCAGCCTGCAGATCGCCAAGCCCAGACCCAATCCGCCGAAACGCCGCCGCAGGGAGCCGTCGACCTGGGTGAAGGATTCGAACAGCGCGGCCTGCTCCTCCAGCGGGATATCGGCACCCGTGTCACTGACGACACCACGGAGCAGCGGCCTGCCGTCGGCCGTCGCATCCACGCCGATGTTCACCCGGACGCTGCCGCGACGCGTGAACTTGACGGCATTGCCGTTGAGGATGGTCCAGATCTGGCGCAATCTCGCAGGATCGCCGAGCACGCGCGCCGGCATGGCCGGATCGCACACCAGCGTGAGCTCGAGTTCGCGCGATCGCGCCTCGGCGCGACGATCGTCGAGCATCTCCGCGGCGATCCGGGACGGTCGCAGAGGTACCTGCTGGGACGCGGCGCTGCCGGCGTCGAGCTCGGAGAAGTCCAGTATGTTGCCGAGCAGGCCGAGCAGTTCCCGGATGGTGTGCAGCAGGGCGTCGACGCAGCGACTCTTTTCGGCGTCGAGGTCCGTGGTGGCCAGAACCTCACCCAGACCGAGCGTCAGAAAGGCGTCCACCAAAGCGGAGAGCACCGGCTGCAGATCGCTCCCGGTACCGATGCGCGACGGCGATTCCACGTGCAGGCGCGCCAGCCACCCGGACTGCCCGGCGGAGTCACCCGTCGTCACTGCCTGACCATCGCGAGGCCGGCACGGGCAGACGGACGCGTTCGCTGCCATGGCCCATGCAGGCGTGCCACGCCACGAGCTTTCCTCACGGGCTCGCCGTCGAATGTCGTCGTCACGCCCAATGCGCGACGATAGGTCTCGGTCGTCGGTGCCATCTCTTGAAATTGCTGAGCATCCGAAAATCGCACCACAGCGTTTCCGAGCCGTACTCGAATGCGGCTTGGTCACCATGGGACCGCTTGCTCCGGCACAAAACACTGGGCGCGCGACTATCCGGCCCGGTCCGACCCCGAAGTGGGGTTGCAGAAGCGGGATGGGGTACCGATAAGGCAGAAGTCGGCGTCCGTGGTGGACCCGACGACAGAACTGGAGCGCCGAGGATCCCGCAGCGATGAAATGCCCCAACTGCCGCACGCCGGACCTCGTGCCGGTCAAGACCACAGACGGCGCGTTCGCGCTGGACGCCTGCCCGACGTGCAGGGGTGTGTGGTTCGACGACGAGGAATTGCGCGGCGCCCTCGCGGTGCCTGGCGTTGTCCAGCAGGTGCCCGGCCACGCCTTCCAGGCAGTTGGCAGGGGGTGTCCGCGCTGCAGCGCGCCTTTGTTCGAGCACTGCTTCCCCGGAACCCAGGTGCTGGTGGACGGGTGCAGGCAATGCCAGGGGGTATGGCTGGACGGCGGCGAGTGGCCCCTTGTCAGGGATGCCCTGCGGCAGACGGAACGCGTCACCTGCCCGAAGTGCAACATCACCCAGACGGGCCGGGATATCTGCAGCGCGTGCGGTGTGGTGTTCGCGAAGGTCCGCGAGCGGGAGGAGGACAGGCTGCGGGATGAGGAGGAGAAGCCCACCCGGAACCTGGAGTCGATCTTCGCGGGGGCCCACGGTTTCCGGGTCATCCAGCGCAAGGAATGGTTCGAGATCCTGTCGCCGCTCGAACTGCGCAACCGCTACGACGCGTCGGTCCTGGGCACCCGGAACTTCCACGGGTTCGTCGAGGAGCACAGCCGCTCGGTCCTGAACGTGATCGCGCGGCAGTTTCTGGGGGCGCTGCGCCCGGCGACGCTGCTGTTCGAGGATGAGTACCAGAACACCATCCTGAAGATGCACAAACCCTTCAGGTTCTATTTCCACAGGCTCGAGGTGACCGCCGCCAGCGGCACCCCCATGGGTGCGATCCAGCGGCGTTTCCACCTCCTGCGCAGCAATTACGACGTGGTTGACCCGGCTGGCGGTATTGTCATGACCATCACCGGGCCGCTGTTCCTGCTGCCCTTCATGTCCGCCGAGTACACCTTCAGACGCCGTGGGCAGGAAGTGGGGCGTCTCGCCAAGAAGTGGAAAGGCCTCCTGCAGGAGTACTTCACCGATGCCGACACCTTCCAGACGGAAGTCGACCGCAGCCTGCCCGTGGCCGAGAAGATGCTGCTGTTTTGCGCCGCGCTGCTGATCGATTTCGGAAACTACGAGCAGAACGAGAGTTCACCCGCGTCCCTGGTGGACCTGCTCGATTAGGCGTCTGCGGCACCGGGCCAACGGAAGGCCTCGCAGCCAATCACCCGGCCGGCAGGGTCACCTTATCGTAACCGGGCTCTCCCGGCAGCAGCGCCTGCTCGATGCGCCCCCCCGCGCCGACCCGCAGCCGGGGATGCAGCGGGCCGAGATCCCGCAGTCCCCGGGCATGTTCCAGCAGGGCCCCGACGCCACCCGCGGCGAACGGCAGAAGCGAGCGCACCGTGGAGACGGTGGCAAACTCCATGTGAAAGCCGCCTTCCGCGTGCCGCGCCAGTGCCTCGGGCGGGCACACCCATTCGAGGGAGGTGGTCTCGCCGGCGTCTTCCCGCGGGTTCTGGTCCCCGGGACAGGGCGCCACGAAAAACAGGGTGTCGAAACGCTTGGGCAGACCGAGCGGTGTCACCCAGTGGCTCCATGGTTGGAGCACGCTGGTGTGCAGCGCGAGTCCGGTAGCGGCCGCGATGCCTGCCAGCGCGGCACCGTCACGCAACCGGGCACGGTGTCGTTCGCGTTCCGCCTTCGCCGGTGCCCGCCCAGACCGGGCACCAAGCCAGAGACCGCATTCCTCGAAGGTCTCGCGCAACGCGGCGACGGCAAAGGCCGCAGCCTGATCGCCGACCTGCGTCGGGTCGCCGATGCGGGCCAGCAGGATCTCCACCGATTCGTCGCAGGCGGCCAGGCAGGCGGCTGACGCATCCGCCTCGTCGACCGCCCCACCTGGAAACACATACGCGCCCGGCATGAAGCTCGCCTGCATGGAGCGGCGCGCCATGAGCACCTCCAGGCCCGACCCGCCATCCCTCAGGATGAGGGTGGTGGCGGCCGGGCGGGGTTGGATGCTTGCTGCCTGATCAGCGGTGAGCGCGCGCATCAGACGATGGTACCGGACGCCGGCGCCTCCACCCGATGGCAGCACCACGCTCGTCCTCGACCCCGGCGGTGCAGGAATGCAGTAATCGCGGTGCGGTGCGGTCCGAAGCCGACCCTACGCTCTCGAACAAGTCGGTGAGGACCCGGGCCCGTGGTCCGGATCCAGGATGGAGATGTAGCTCGCGCGGATCATGCCGCAGGCCCTCTGTCCTGGTTGGTGCGTGTCTGATGGCGGCTGTCGCCGGCCCGCAGCCTGAGGACGGATACCCGCTGCGTCAGTCAGCCCGCGGTGACAGCGCGATCGCGGCCCTGGCGCTTGGCCAGATACAACGCGTCATCGGCCTGCCGCATCGCATGCTCGGGGTCATCGGCAGCCCAGGGGCGCGCGGCCACGAAACCGGCACTGACGGTCACCACGGATCCGCCCCCCGGCCGCGCGTGTTCGATGGCGAGGTCGCGAATCCCCTCCACCACGCGCTCGGCGACGACGCGCGTTCCCTCGTCGCTGGTGTTTGGCAGCAGGAAGACGAATTCCTCCCCGCCGTATCGGCAGACCACATCGCTGCCGCGGGTGGCGACATCGCGCAGGACCGCTGCCACGCGCCGCAGGCAGTCGTCACCGGCAACATGACCATAAGTATCGTTGAAGGCCTTGAAGTGGTCGACGTCGACCAAGATGATGCCCACCGGCGTCGTGTCCCGGCTCCCACGCCGCCATTCTCTATCCAGCGCCTGGTCCAGACCGCGCCGGTTCTTGAGGCCGGTCAGCGGATCTGTGACGGCCAGTTCGGCCAGCGCCTCCTTGGCGGCCACGAGGTCCGCCTCGGAGGCCTTGAGCCGCCGCGCGAGTTCGCGAATCTCCATGTCCTTGCGATGCTTGTCTATCGCGACCTCGATGGTGGTGCGCAGTTCCCTGCTGCCGAAAGGCTTCACGATATAGGCAAGGGGCGAGACCGAAAGCGCGCGCGACAGTGTCCCGGCGTCGGAGTGGGCGGTGAGAAAGACGATGGCCACATCCCGCTTCTCCACCATCTCCGCCGCGATGGCGATACCGTTGTCGCCGTGCGCGAGGCGTATGTCCATCAGCACCAGTTCGGGCCGCTCAGTCTCGAAAAGGAGCAGCGCGCTCACCTGGTCGTCGGCAATGCCGCATACCTGATAACCAAGACCACTCAGTTCGGTCTCGATGTCCATGGCGGTGATCGCCTCGTCCTCGACCACCAGGATCTTCACCTCGTGGACGTCGCTCATCTCGCCAACTCCATCCGCACCGTGACCTGCGTGCCCTCAGGGCCGGAGCGCGCATCCAGGGTGGCGCCGATCTGCCGCGCCAGCGTGGTCACCAGGCGGGCGCCAGTGCCGGCCCGACTGGCGATGTCCACGGCGCCCTCGCCATCATCGATGAAAGCGATGGAGAGGTTCCCATCGTCCCGCCGGATGTCCACCCGGATATGGCCGGAGGTGCGGTGCGTGAAGGCGTGTTTCATCGAGTTGAGCAGCAACTCCGTCGCCATCAGCGACAGGGGCACGGCACGATCGAGTTCCACCGGATACTCTCCCTCGGACACATCCGCCCGGATGCGGCAGTGGTTGGGCGCGTTCGACTGCACGATGAGAGGCACCATTT
>JBILUV010000044.1:0-18209 GCA_044370825.1 Burkholderiales bacterium
CCCAGGGCGGGGAGTGGCACCTGCGCATCGACGACCTCGACCCACCGCGGATGGTGGCGGGCGCCACGTCCGCCATCCTGCGCTGCCTGGAGGCTCTGGGCTTCGAGTGGACGGGCCCGGTGGTGCACCAGAGCGACCGCGGGGCGGCGTACCGGGAGGCGCTCGAGACCTTGCGCCTGGCGGCAACGGTCCATGCCTGCACCTGCTCGCGGGCGGAGATCGCTGCGTCCGGATTGCCCGGCGTCGAGGGGCCTCGTTACCCTGGCACCTGCCGCACCGGGTCGCGTCACTCCGAACGCGCCCCGGCCTGGCGGCTTGTCGTGCCCGGCGCCCCTGTGAGCTTCGACGATCTGCGGTTTGGCCGGGTTTTCAGTAACCTCGCCGACACCGTCGGAGATTTCGTGCTGCAGCGGGCCGATGGCGTGTTCTCCTACCATCTGGCGTGCGTGATCGACGATGCAGAGGCGGGCTTCGACCACGTGGTGCGGGGCGCCGACCTTCTGGCCTCGACACCCCGGCAGCGACTGCTGCAGGAGTTGCTCTCGCTGCCTGTGCCCCATTACCTGCACCTCCCGGTGGCGGTCGACGGCTCTGGCCAGAAACTGTCGAAGCAGTCCCGCGCGCCGGCCGTGGACCCCGGGCAGGCCGGGCAGGTGCTGTTCCTGGCGCTGGAATTCCTCGGCCAGCATCCGCCGGAGGATCTGGCCACAGCCACGCCGGCGGAAATCTGGCAATGGATCGCCGGACGGTGGCACCGCGACATTCCCTGCGCCGATCTGCCGCCGGGTCTGTACCGCGGGAAATCCGGCTTCGGCACCGGGGCCTGAGCCGCCCACCCACAGACCGATCCGTTTGGAATTCAGCCCGCAGCAGCAGCATTTTGCGCACCGCAACATTATTTTCGATGCACCCCTTGACGAGTGCGATTCGGCCCTTATACTTTCAATTGTGCGATGCACCATATCCGAGAGGAATCCGCAGCTCTTGCAGGAAACCTCCTTACCCATCCTTCAGGAATCACTGCAATGACCCAGTCCACGCATGACTTCAGCGCCCCGGCCAAAGCCCAGATCGACGCGATGATTCGCGCCACGACCATTGCTTCCGACGGCATGAGCAAGCTGTTCGAACTCAACTCCCGCACCGCGCGCGCCGCGCTGGAAGAGATCACCGGCACCCTGCAGGCGGTGGCTTCCGCCAAGGACCCCGCGGACCTGCGGACGCTGATGTCCAAGACCATGACGCCGGATCTGGAGAAGTCGCAGGCCTACGCCAAGACCGTGTACGAGCAGATCACCGCCACCCAGGCCGAGCTGATGGGCCTGGTCGAGGTGCAGATGGCGGAAATGAACAAGCAGATCGCCAGCACCCTCGACAGCGCCTTCAAGTCGGCGCCCGCCGGCTCGGAAGCCTTCGTGTCCGCCTTCAAGTCGGCCATGAACTCGGCCAACAAAGCGTACGAAACCTCCATTCAGACGCTCAAGGACGCTGGCTCCACCATCACATCCGGCATCACGACCGCCCAGCCCGCCAAGCGCAAGGCAGCCTGACGAGTCCGAATCGGCCGGGGCTGACGGTTGCCCCGGCCCGAGCAGGAATGAAAACGCCCGCGGAGCAACTCTGCGGGCGATTTCGCTTTCATCGTCTCCAAGGAACGGTGGACGTCGTCACCACAGGGGCCGGCCGGATCCGCGTTCGCAGCGAGCCGGCGTGCCCTACGAATCCGGCCTAGCGGGCCTCTCCGAAACCCCCATGCCCGGGGATTTGACGCGGTTGCCCCCCAGGCGCTTGGCGTGATAGAGCACGTCGTCCGCCGCCTTGAGCAACTGGTCGAAGCTCACCATGGTGGGAACGAGCTGGGCGACTCCGATGGAGATGGACAGCGTGTACCTGAGCGTGCCCAGTGTGATGGGCGCATTGCAGACCGACTGGCGCAGCCGATCGGCCAGACGCATGGCCGCGGGCGCGAGTGTGTCGGGTGAGATCACGAGGAATTCCTCTCCCCCGAGACGACAGATGACGTCCTCGGAGCGCGCCGCCTTGCGCAGGATCGAGGCGACCTGTCGCAGCGCCTGATCGCCGGTCTCGTGACCATAGGCGTCGTTGACCGCCTTGAAACGATCGATGTCGATCATCATGACGGAGAAGGCGCGCTCGTTGCGGCTGGAGGCCGCCCACTCCTGCTCCAGCCGTTCCATGGCATAGCGGCGGTTTGGCAGGCCGGTCAGCGGATCGGTGAGCGCCGCCTGACGCAGGCGTCGGTTCACCACGGCGAGTTCGGTGGCGAATCGGCGCAGGCTCTGGCTGTCGCGCTCCGCCTCCTCCTGCAGCCGAATCACGCGCATGCCGGCGCGCAGGCGGGCGGTCAGCAGCCGGGCCGAGACCGGCTTCGTGACGTAATCGTCGACGCCTGCCTCGAAGGCCTCGACCAGCTTCTCCTCCTCCTCGAGAGCGGTGAGCAGCAGGAAATACATCTGCCGCCCCTCCTCGGTGTCACGCAGGGCCCGGCACAGGGAGATGCCGTCCATCCGTGGCATGATCCAGTCACTGATGATCATCTGCGGACGGTCCCGCATAGCCACCCGCAACGCCTCCTCACCATCCAGGGCGATGCTGACCTCATGCCCCTGCTGACTGAGGATGCGTGACAGCACCGCGAGAGTCGTCGCGTTGTCGTCAACGAGCAATATGCGCAGGGTCTCGCCTTCCCGTCCCACCGCCACCGCTGCGGCGTTGACCGCATTGACCCTGGACACCTCGGTGGCAGCCTCGACGACCACCTTTGCAGCCGGCTCATCCAGCGACTGCATCATGTGCTGGAAGCGAGGAATATCGGTGGTCGGCACATCCAGCACCCGACCCCATTCACGCCAGTCCGACACCACCTGATCGGTGAGCAGCGACAACGACTCCGCATCCAGTCCCACTCGCGCGCCCCCGAAAATCAGATCCGACAGCATGGTCTTGCGCTGTCGCTCGTCCGCCCCGCAGTACGTCCCGATCATGGCCGCCAGATTCAGCAGGTGGCACAGGGTCGATTCGCGCGACGCATCGGGATACTCCGACTTGTACGGCTCCTCGTGGTGGACGATGGCGCTAACGAAGATGCCTGGGATCTGCCAGGCGTCCAGCAGCGCGGCGGTCATCTCGACATGATCCGTTCCCATGAGGGATCTTTCCCGCAGCAGCGCAGTCCCGAAATCCGGCGCGGCATCGGAGACGATCTCGGCGTACTGGTCCGGGTAGAGGCTGGCGAGGGCGAGCCGACCGATGTTGGCCAGCAGGCCACAGCTGAAAGCCTCGTCCGGCGGGGCGGTGCGGGTGCGCAGGCAGAGAGCGTTTGCGGCGATGGCGGCGGCCAGCGAGCGTGACCAGAACGCTGCGTAATCGAAGCCATGGCACAGACCCGTGCGGTTCTCACTCAGCAGGGAGAAGCCCAGTGCGAGCTGTCTCACCGTATTCAAGCCCAGCAGCCGAATGGCATCGACCGCCGACGCAACCGGACGGTGTCCCCCCATCAGGGCCGAATTGGCGAACTTTATCAGGCGACCGGACAGCGCGGGATCAGCCCGCAGGACATACTCCATGTCTGCCAGCGGGGCCTCCTCCTCGCGGCAGAGCTCCATGATGCGCATGGCCACGCCGGACGGCGAGGGGAGCTTGCCCGTGGTCTTCAGCTCATCGAAACCCTGTCTGTCCATGTCCCGCCGTGATGGACGCGCCCGCCGGACAACCGGCCGGTCGCGGGAGGCCCTGTGTTCGGGCCGCTCATGAAACAAGCTTTACGGTCGACGGGCGCAACGACTTTAAGGAAGGTCTGATTAAATTATGCGGTCGCGACAGAGTTGCCGCGGGCGGATTACGCGAAGGTCCGGGCTGCCCTGTGCTGGAGCACACGCGGCACGCGCCGACAAAGTCAGCCGCCCACGGGGGCTCCGCGCCCCGAACACGGTTGCGCAAGCCGCTGCGGCGAGGGGCAGCAGCCGCCGTGGTGGCACTGTGGAATGAAGCACTTGCTCGCCGTCCCTGTAGTGTGTTGGCTCCGGCATGACGCCGCTGTCGCGGCATGAGCCTGCACCGCAACTTGGTTGTGCCGGAAACGGGCGCTGCCGGCGTTGGTCGGCTTGCCATCGCCCGCTGCCGACTGCCGCGCGCTCCGCGCGACTTAATCGGACCCGACTTCAGGAAGGTCTGATTAAATTACGCGCATCCCCCGACCGAGCTCAGCCGCCTTGGCCCGTTTTCTCCATACTGCCGACTGGCAGATCGGCCGCCAGTTCTCACAGTTTCCTCCCGAGGACGGCGCCGCGCTGGCCGAGGCTCGCATCACGACCGTGGCAGTGCTGGCGCAGATGGCCACAGCGCGCAGGGTCGACGCGGTGTTGGTGGCGGGCGATGTCTTCGATATGCAGAACGTTGCCAGCCGCACCCTGCGACAGCTGATGTCCGCCGTGGCTGGCTATGGCGGGCCCTGGGTGGTCATCCCGGGCAACCACGACGCTGCGCTGGCCGAGGGGGTGTGGGTGCGGGCTGCGCGCGCCGGACTGGTCCCGGCGAACTTGCGGCTGTTGACGACGCCCGGTGTCGCGGATTTCCCCGAGGCCGACTTCTCCGTGCTGGCCGCGCCCCTCACGCAGCGCCAGACCCACGATGACCTCACCGCCTGGTTCGACGGCGCCGCCACCCTGCCCGGCCGACTTCGCATCGGCCTCGCGCACGGGAGTGTGCAGGGCATCCTCTCCGATGATGTGGACTCTCCGAACCCCATCGCGCCGGACCGCGCCTCTTCCGCCAGCCTCGATTATCTGGCCCTGGGTGACTGGCACGGCTGCCGACGCATCGACGATCGCACCTGGTACAGCGGCACCCCCGAACCAGACCGCTTCAAGGCCAACGAGCCCGGACACGCCCTTCTGGTGGAGCTGCCGCATCCGGGCGCCATCCCGACGGTGACCCGGCTCGCCACCGCCCGCTTCACCTGGACCGCCTGGGAGGCACGCCTCGAGGTCGCAAGCGACGTCGACGTCGTGTCGGCGCGCCTGGCGGACGCGGGCGCTGCAGATGTGCTGAGTGTCAGGCTCGGCGGCCGCGTCGATCTGCCGGGCATGGCGCGGCTCCGGGAAGCCCTGGCTGGCGCGGAGGCGTCCGCGCGCAGCCTGCTGCAGGACCTCGGTGAGTTGCGCTTGCTGCCCACGGACGAAGACATCGCGGCCCTGGCCGCCGACGGCTACGTCGGCGAGGTCCTCGCGGCTCTGCGCGTCCGCCAGGAGGCGGGCGGCGACGACGCCGGACTGGCAGCCGAGGCCCTTGGACTGCTCGCCGGAATGCTGGCGAACTCACGCGACAGCGGGCGTCCGGCGTGAGGATCCTGCGCCTGCGCGTCGAGCAGCTGCGCCAGTTCCGCCAGCCTTTCGAACTGACCGGTTTCGATCCGGGCATCAATCTCTTCACCGGTCCGAACGAGGCCGGAAAGAGCACACTCGTGCGGGCGATCCGCGCGGCGTTCTTCGAGCGCCACCGCTCCACCAGCGTCGAGGACCTCAGGCCCTGGGACGACGCGGCGGCGGCCCCCGGCGTGGAGATCGATTTCGAGATCGGCGAGACGCGCTATCGCCTTCGCAAGACCTTCCTGCGCAAGGCCCGCTGCCACCTCGACTGGCCCGGCGGCTCGCTCGACGGTGACGAGGCCGAGGCGATGATCGCCGGGCTGCTCGGATTCGAGCTGCCCCAGCGCGGCGCCAGCCGGCGCGAGCACTGGGGTATCCCGGGTCTGCTCTGGATGGAACAGGGAACCAGCCACGAACTCGCCCCCGCAGTCCAGCACGCGGCGGAGCACCTGCGCGGCGCGTTGGAGCGCTGTGTCGGCGAGGTGGCGAGCAGCCAGGGCGACGCCCTCATCGCCCGGGTGCGCGACGAAAGGGGCCGACTGCTGACCGCGGCGGTCGGCAGGCCCACCGGCGACTACCAGCAGGCGCTGGAGGCTCTGAGCTCCAGCGAGGCAACGCTGCGGGAGCTGGACGAACGTGTGGCCCAGTATCAGACCGACGTCGACCAGCTGGCCGAGCTCACCGCGATCCATGCTGCGGAGTCCCGCGCCCCACCCTGGGAAGCGACCGAGGCCGGCCGTGCCGAGGCCGAGCGGGCGCTGGCGGCCCTGACCACGTTGCGGACGGAACTCGCCGGCACCGAGGCTTCCGTCGCCGCGGCACGGCTGCGCCACCAGCTCGCGCTGGGCCGGCTGGCGGCGATCGAGGAGCGGCGCGCGCAACTGCGGCACCGTGAGCACGAGCTGACCGAGGCCTCGCGTCGCGCCGAGATCGCCAGGCTCGCCTGCGACGCACGCGGGCGCGACCGGGCCGAGGCGCAGGACAGGCTGCAGGCTGCGACCGAGGCGCTCGCCCGGGCCCGCTCGGCCGAGCTGGGCGCCGAGCTGTCCGGACGCATCGACGCAACCGGGCATACCCTGGAGGCACTGGCACAGGCCCTCGGCCAGGCTGAACGGGAGCACGAGCGGGTGCTCGCGCTGCAACGCATCGGCAACGAACGGATGGTCACGCGCACGGACCTCGACCGGCTGCGCGAACTCCAGGCCGGCGTCGGCGCCTTGCGCATCCGGCAGGAGGCGGCCGCCACCCGGCTGCGTTTCGCGCTGCGCGACGACAGCGGCGTGACCCTGGACGGCGGGCGCGTCTCGCCACGCGAGGAACGACTGCTCAGCGCCGCAGCCGAAGTCCGCATCCCCGGTATCGGCAGCCTCCACATTCTCCCCGGCGGTACCGACCTCGCGACGATCGGCCTGCAACTCGCCGAGGCACAGGATGCGCTCGAGACGCTGCTGCGCGGCCTGGACGCGGCCAGCGTGGACGAAGTCGAGGCCAGACGGGTTAGGCACGAGCAGGCTGCCGTGGAACGGCGACAGGCCGAACAGCTGCTCGCCGCGGTCGCGCCCGAGGGCATCGATGCCCTGCGCCTGCGCCGGGATGCCCTGGCAGCCCAGCAACTGCGCGATCAGGAACGGCTGGCTGCACTCACGCGGTCGGGGGAAGCGGCGGAGGCACCGGATGTGGCCACCGCCACGGCCCGCTGCGAGACACTGCGCACGACGCTCGACAGCCACGACCGGGAGACCCGGGAACTCGCCACCCGTCTTCTGAGGGTCGAGGCCGATCTGGCCAACGCGCTGCGCGAGCGCGACGCGCTGCGGGACACGCTGGAGAGCGATGCCCTGCTGCAGGAAGAGCGCGAAGCCCTGCACATGCGCGACGAGGCTGCGGCACTCGTGGCCACCCTGGAACGCGAGTCGGCACACAGGCGCGATCGGCTCCAGGAGGCGCGGCCCGACATCCTCGAGCAGGACCTCGAGCGCTACCGTCTGAGCATCGCGCGGATGCGCCAGGCCTTCGACGAGCGCGCCGAGCGCATCCACCGCCTGCACGGCCGTCTGGATGAGACCGGCGCCCAGGGCCTGGAGGAGGAGCGCGCCCTGCAGGCCGCACGGGTGGCCGCGGCCACCCGCCGGGTGCAGGAACTGGAGCGACGCGCCCGAGCCCTGGACCTCCTGCTGCAGCTGCTCGAGGACGGTCGACGGGAACTCACGCGGCGCCTGCACGCACCGCTGCGCCACAGGCTCACGCACTACCTGCACCTGCTGTTCCCGCGGGCGGAACTGAGCCTGGGCGAAGACCTCGCCCCCGGACATCTGAAGCGCGAGGGGTCGCGCGGCGCCGAGTCTGGCGAGGTGGAGGATCTGAGCCATGGCGCACGCGAGCAGCTCGGGGTCATCACCCGACTGGCCTACGCCGACCTGTTGCGCGAGGCCGGAAGACCCACGCTCGTGATTCTCGACGATGCACTGGTGCACAGCGATGCGACGCGGCTCGCCGCCATGAAACGCGCACTGTTCGACGCCTCCCGGCGGCACCAGGTGCTGATCTTCACCTGCCACCCCGGCGCATGGCGCGATCTGGGCGTCGCACCGCAGGCCATCGAGAGTCGGCGCGTCGCGCGTGCGGCCGGCGACAGCTGAGGCAGGGCGGCCGCGGCCAGCGTCGGCCGGCAGGTCGTGCGCCAACAGCGGGGCTGACGACCACGCGAGCGTTTGGGCCCGTGCGCCAGCCCGCGTGAGGCTACACTTGCGCGCATCGCCCGAACAACACAGCGGAGGAGAACGAACACCATGGCCAGTCACGCCACCGGAGATGGCGGCATTCCGCCGCGCGATGCCGCCGAGCGCGGACTCAAGCGTGTCATGTCGCTGGGCGGCGCCTACGGCACACGCAATTACACGGTCAAGGATCTGCGCGATGCCAAGGGTCGCCGCGTGCTCTGCGAGACGCTGCCCTTCACTCCCGAGGAGGCCGCGGCTGCGGAAGAGGCCGGCATCGACACCATGAAGGTGCGCTTCGATCCCAAGCGGCCCGAGACCGCCGCCGCCATCCGCAAGGCCGCGCCCAATACCTTCATGTCGTTCTCGGTGCCGCTGGTGGCAGCCGCCACCGAGGCCGAGGCGGTGCGTCTGGCCTACACTGCGATGGAGCTTGGGGCGGACGCCATCATGTGCCAGTGGTCGCCACGTTTCATCAGCGCCGCCGCCGAGGCCGGTGTGCCGGTGCAGGGCCACGCCGGTCTCGTCCCGCGCAAGAGCACCTGGACAGGCGGGCTTCGCGCCGTGGGCAAGACCATGGAGGAAGCCTTGTGGGTCTACCGCGAGGTCAAGCGTATCGAGGAGGCCGGCGCCTGGGCAGTGGAGGTGGAGGTCATTCCCGCGCCGCTGCTGGCCGAGATCACCCGTCGCACCAGCCTGCTCACCTCGTCCATCGGAGCCGGCAGTGGCGGCGACATCCAGTTCCTGTTCGCCGAAGACATTCTCGGCAACAACGGCCCGCCCTACCCGCGGCATTCGAAGCAGTACCGCGACCTGCACGCCATGCGTCTGGCGATGCAGGCCGAGCGCGTGGGTGGATTCAGGGACTTCATCGCCGACGTGCGATCCGGCGGCTTCCCCGGGCCGGAGCATGTCATCAGGGCGCCGGACGGGCTGATGGACAGCTTCCTGGAGGAAGTCGAGAAGACCGCCCGTCGTGGACCGTCCGGCGCCTCGGCGGCGATCGCCGCCGAGGCGTCCCCATCCATCGAACCCAGGATGCCCAGCGTCATGAACACCCGGCGGCATTTCCTCAAAGCCTGCGCGGCCTCGGGCCTGATCCCGCTGATCGGAACCGACGCGCGGGCCGAGGGCGTCTCCCTCAGGGCGGCGTCGCACCTTCCAAGCGAACACGTCTACACCCAGGCGCTGGAGCGCTTCCTGAAACTCGTGTCGGAGTACTCCGGGCAACCGGTGTCCTCGACCCTGCATCGCAACGCGGAACTCGGCGGCGACAAGGACTACTTCATCTACATGAGCCAGGGCATCTCGGTGGACGCCGGGGTCATCTCGCCCGCCCACATGTCAAGCTTCTCGAAGCTCGCGCCGCTCATGGACCTCCCCTTCCTGTTCCGCGACCTGGCGCACTGGGAACGCGTGGTCTCCGCCGACCTGCTCAAGCCGATCGCCGAGGACATCGCCGCGAAGGCGGACGTGATGGTCATCGGCTATGCCGGTGGCGGCACGCGCAACATCGTCTCGAGCAGGCCAGGCTCGACGCTCGCCGAACTGTCCCGCCTGAAGATCCGTGTACAGGCGGCGCCGGTGCACTCGAAGATCTTTCAGGCCCTTGGCCTCGCCCCCTCGGTGGTGTCCTATCAGGAGGTCTACAACGCCATCCAGAGCGGCGTGATCCAGGCGCTCGAGAACGAGGCCGCCGGCGTGGAACAGATGAAGTTCTACGAGGTGGCGCCGCATCTGATCCAGACCCGGCACAACATCACTGTGCGGCCGTTGTGCTTCTCCGGCAAGACCTTCCGCCGCCTGCCACCGAAGCTGCAGGAGGCCGTGCTGCGCGCCGGTCGCGAAGCTGGGACCTTCGCCCGCACCACCGAGGTGAAGGAGGACAGCGCCAAGCTGGTGCGTCTGGCCAAGGCCGGCCGGCTGAAGCTCGTCCCCTTCTCGGACCAGGCACGCGCAGCGCAGCTGGCCGAGCCGGTGATACGCGCCTACGTGAAGCAGATCGGCGCGGAAGCCCTGCACGCGCGCATCCAGGCTGCCTGACCGGGCCGGCGCCATGCTGTCAGCCCTCGAGACCGGACTGCGCGCGCTTGGCGGCCTGCTGCTGGCCGCCCTGCTCGTGCCGGTGTCGATCCAGGTTTTCTCGCGCCTCATGCCCGGGATCGACAGCCCGGAGTGGACCGAGGAGGCCGCGCGCTTTCTGCTCATCTGGACCATCATGATCGGCTCCATGGTGGCCCTGCGCCGCGGCAGTCACTTCGCGGTCGACATGCTGCCCCGCCTGCATCCTGGTGTGGCCCTGGTGCTGGACATCGTCACCCACGCCATCGTGCTCGTGTTCGCCGCCTTCCTTTTGCGCCATGGCGTGGACTTCGCGCTGTTCGCGCGCCACCAGACTTCCGAGATCGCCGACTGGCCCCTGTGGATCGTGTACGTGGCCTGGCCGGTGACCGGCGCGGTCTGGTGCCTGTTCACCCTCGAGGCACTGTGGCGGCGCTGGCGCGACCGCAAGGAACTGCGACCGTGACACCCGCGCTGGCCATCACCACCCTGCTGGGCGGATTCCTCGTGCTGCTTGTCCTGCGGGTGCCGGTGGCGGTGGCACTGGGTGTAGCCAGCCTGCCGGCGGTGATGCTGGATCCGCGGCTCGGCCCCATGGTGGTGTTCAACGAATCGTTCAAGTCGTTCAACTCCTTCATCCTGCTGGCCGTGCCGTTCTTCCTGCTGTCCGCCAACCTCATGAACGCGGGCGGCATCACCGCGCGGCTGCTGGGCCTGTCGCGCTCGCTGGTGGGACACTGGCCGGGCGGACTGGCGCAGGTCAATGTGCTGCTGTCGGTGTTCTTCGCCGGCATCTCGGGCTCGGCCACCGCCGACGCCGCGTCCCAGGGCAGGCTGTTCATCGACGGACAGGTGAAGGAAGGACAGAGCCCGGGATTCGCCGTGGCGGTCACGGCGGTGAGCTCCCTGCTCTCGGCGGTGATTCCACCCTCCATCATGATGATCGTGTGGGCCGGCGTGATGTCGGTCTCGGTGGGTGGTCTGTTCATCGCGGGAGTGATGCCCGGACTGGTGCTCGCCGCGGCCATGATGCTGGTGGTTCACGTCACCGCACTGCGACGCGGCTATCCGATCCACGCCCGCGCCGGCTGGCGTGCCGTGCTGGTGAGCATCGTGTCGTCCCTGCCCGCCCTCATGACGCCGCTGATCATCATCGGTGGCAAGGTGATGGGCTGGTTCACGGCCACGGAGGCCTCGGTCATCGCGGTGCTCTACTCGCTGGTCCTGTCCGTCGCCTTCTATCGCTCGCTGGGCATCGCTGCACTCGCGCGCACACTCGCCGAGACCACTGAACTCACCGCCGCAATCCTGTTGTGCGTGGGCACCGCGTCGGTGTTCGGGTGGCTGCTGGCCTTCTTCCAGCTGCCGCAGTTCCTCCTGGAGGCTGCCACGCACTGGCAGCTGACGCCATTCGGCGCCGGGCTGTTCGTGGCCGGCGTATTTCTGGTGGTGGGCTGCTTCCTGGATGCCATCCCGGCCATCATCATCGTCGGCACCCTGCTCGAACCGATGGCGATGGCCTCCGGGCTCGAGCCGCTGCACTACGCCCTGATCGGGATCGTGTCGCTCGCCTTCGGACTGGTGACGCCGCCCTACGGGCTGTGCCTGCTGATCGGCTGCTCCATCGCCCGCATCCGGATCGGGGAAGCACTGCGTGACCTGCTGATGTTCCTCCTGCCCTGCCTGCTGGTGCTGGCATCGATCGTGGCCTGGCCCGGGCTGTACCTCTGGCCGGTGCGCCTGCTGGGACCGGGGGGGCTCGAATGACCGCCTGCGCCCGTCGCGCCGGCACGATGGAGGATCGATGCGGCGCGTGCTGATCACCGGTGCGTCGGGACTGGTCGGTGGCGTGTTGCGCGAACAACTGCGCGGTCGCCACCGGCTGGTGCTGCTCGATCGCGTGCCACCCGCCGCGCCGACCGCCGACGAGTCGGTCGTGGTCTGCGACATCCGGAACGGTGATCGCCTGCGCGAGGCGATGGACGGCGTGGACAGCGTGGTGCACCTGGCCGGGGAGCCGACCGAGACCAGTTGGGAGCGCATCATGGAGGCGAACATCGACGGCTGCTACCGCGTGGTGGAGGCGGCGCGTCAGTCCGGGGTGCGGCGCCTGGTGTTCGCGTCCTCGAACCACGCGGTGGGGTTCCACGAACGCAGCGAACTCATCGATGCCGGCTGCATGCCGCGGCCTGACACCCGCTATGGCGTGTCCAAGGTCTTCGGCGAGGCGCTGCTGCGCTTCTACGCCGACAAATTCGGGCTCACTTCGGTCTGCCTGCGCATCGGCACCGTCCTGCGACCCGACGCGCCCAGGGAGCGGCGGCACCTGTCCACGTGGCTGAGTCACCGTGACCTCGGACAACTGTTGCACCGTTCGATCGAGGCGGATGTGGATTACGCGATCGTCTATGGCGTGTCGAACAACACACGACGCTGGTGGCGGGACGACAGCGCCGAATGCCTTGGCTACCACCCGGTGGACGACGCCGAGGCATTCGCGGCAACGCTCGGCCTGCAGGGAGATGGCGGCGACCCCGTGGCGGAGCGGCACCAGGGCGGGGTCTACTGCAGCTGGGAGCGGGAAATCTGAGCCGGCCGCGACGATGGCCCGGTCGATCACCGGATGGATGCCGCCGCATGTATGCCAGGCGCGGTCCGCCCCTGGCATGAAGCGGGGGCCCGCGGGCGTGTGTCCGGGAGCGACCGTCGCGGGTCCGCGCCTTTACATCGCATGCCGGCGGGGCGCAGAATCCCTCGGCTTTGCAAGCGGGAGAGCATTTGCGTGTGCTGGCAAGAGGTTCGATCTTGAGTGAATTCGGCAGGCGTGTCGCGGCCGTGGCGTTCGCCCTGGCAGCGGTGCCGGCATTCGCCGAGGAGTACGACTGCATCATCGAAGCACGCGACACGGTGGAGGTGCGCAGCCCGGTCGAGGCGCTCATCGAGCAGGTTCCGGTCAGGCGTGGCGACACGGTGCGCCGGGGCGACATCGTGGTCGTGCTCGAATCCGGGACGGAACGTGCAGCGGTGGAACTCGCCCGGTCCAAGGCCCGCATGGAGGGGCCGCTGAAGGCTGCGGAGTCGCGACTCGATTTCGCCGCCAAGAAGGAGCAGCGCACCCTCGAGTTGTTCAAGCAGAATTTCGTCTCGGCTGGCGCCCTCGACGAGGCGCGCACGCAGCGTGAGCTCGCCGAATCGGAACTGCGCGAGGCACGCGAGAACCGCAGCCTGAACGAGCTGGAGCTGCGCCGCGCCGAGGAGACACTCAAGCTGCGCACCATCCGCAGCCCCTTCGATGGCGTGGTGGTGGAGCGGCTCATGTCACCCGGCGCGCTCGCCACCTCCAACGTCAAGGAACCCATCATGAGGCTGGCGGCCATCAATCCCCTCCATGTGGAGGTGGTTCTCCCGGCGACGCTGTACGGAAAGATCCGCAAGGGGGCCCAGGCCACTGTCAGGCCCGAAGCCCCGGGCGGAAAGCACCGGGCACGGATCAAGACGGTTGACTCTGTGATCGACGCTGCCAGCGGCACCTTCGGCGTGCGTCTCGAGCTGCCCAACCCGGGGCTCGCCATTCCCGCCGGTGCCAGGTGCAAGGTCGTCTTCGACGGCAAGTGATCCGGTGGCTGCCGACGCTCGCGACCGTAGTGTTGGTGTTGGCGTTGCCGGCGCAGGCCGAGGGGACGCGGATCCAGGTGTCCGCCGAGGTGGCGCCGGGGAGCTTCAAGTCGGTCCGGCTGCTCAATGCTCCGCGGGACGGTCGGTTGGCGATTGCAATCCAGGCCTCCTCCCGTGTGCTGGTCTCGCTGCTCACCGAGGAGGACTCCAAGCGGTTTCCTCAGCCGGAGCAGCCGCTGTTCTCGGCGCAGGTCGAGCGCAGCCTGTCCTTCGCCACCACCTTGAGCGTCGGCGGCACCTACTACGTCATGCTGGACAACCGGCGCGGCGAGGTGCCGAGCCGCGTGAGCCTCAGCATCCGCTCGGAAGCGGCCACGGGAGGCAGGCCCGCAAGCCCGAGCGCGGCCGCACCGCCCACCGAATCCGCTCCCGCCCGTCCGTCACGCCTGCGCAGGATGCCCCAGACCCATGACATGTGACCACCGCCGGACCTTCCTGCAGCTCGCGTCGGCGGGTATGCTGGCCATGTTTGCCGGGCGAGGACTCGCCGCGCCCGACCAGTACGTATGTACCATCGTCGAGGCGCGGGCCCTGGATGGGGACGGCCGCCAGGGCGCGATGACCGAACCGGCGATCGTCGGCAGACGCTTCGTCGTCAACCGCACCAGCGGGGTTCTGGTCGGTCCGGACGGCGCCTTCTGGGCCCGCAGCGATTCGAAATTCGCCGTGATGGTGCGGGGGGACGCCCAGGATGCCTTCGTGTCGATGGCCGTCACGATGCGCGGCAACCAGGTCTCATCGGCTGTCCATGTCACGGTGCACGAACCGCAGCCGGGGCCGCTCAAGCCCTTTGTCGTCGTCTCGGGACGCCAGGTGGCCTCCGGGCTGTGCGAATAGGCGACCCGAGCGCCCCATGGCAAACATCGGACTCGCCGAACTGGAGGAACTGTTCTCCCGAATGCGCGAGGAACTGGACCCGGACGAGCCACTCATTTGGGGCTACGTCTTCATCGCACCGGACAAACGCCGCCTGCGCCCGGTGGCCGACGAACTGCTGGCCACAGGCTATCTCGAAGGCGGCCTGTTCAGGACAGACGACGGCCGGACGCATTTCCTGCGCATGGAACGCATGGAACGTCACTCACCGGCATCTCTGCATGCGCGCAACGCCGAACTCGAAGCACTGGCCACGCGACTCGGCGTGGACTACGACGGCATGGAGGCCGGGCCGGCGGAATCCGCCTGACCGGCGTGCGCGGCCGTCGTCGCCTCGACGCCGCCGGCATCTGGCCATGCCCGCTGTGGCGGGCACGCCGAGCCCGCGCCGACGACCCCGGGCAGGCGGCGCGATTCTCCGGCCCAGTGGGGCGACGCAGCGTTCGGTGTGCGGCACACCAGTGCCGTCGCGTATCCCAGCAGATTGACCGGCCGTGAACCGATCGCCTCGAGCCCGGATTGCCGCAACAGCGCAGCGCCGTCGAGATCGACCCGGTAGCGCAGCAAGCGGTAAACAGGTGTCAGCAGCAGGTCCAACGCCCGCGCCCATGGCGCATCCGAGCGGAAACGGTTCACCAGCACGATCGTCGCGCCCGGCCTGCACACCCGCCGCAATTCCTGCAAGGCTCGCACCGGATCGGGCAATCCGGCCACGCCGAACAGGACGACAGCCTTGTCGAAACTGCCGTCGGCGAACGCCAGCCGCTCGGCGTTCATCCTCAGCAAACTGCAACCGGCGCCCGGGCGCATCCGGTCGAGACGGCGAGATGCCCGGCCGAGCATCTCAGCGGACAGATCGACCCCGGTCACCTGGGCCGCCGCAGGATAGAGGGGCAGGGACAGGCCACTGCCTATGCACAGTTCGAGAATGCGATCACCGGGCTGACAGTCGAGCTGCGCGATACCCACCCGCCGCCCGTGATGGAGCAGCAGCCCGAACACCGCGTCGTAGACCGGCGCGACCGCACGATACCCCCTTCTACTGCCCTCGAGCGTAACGCCCCCATGCGCCGGGAATCCCGTGCCCGTCTGCATCCGTTCCGCTTTACCCGACATGCGCCTCCCGTCAATCAGAGACTGAAAGAACGCTCGAGTGTGTGACCGTACTGTTTCAATCTGTCGAAGGTCACAGGACCGGGGGGCATCCGGTCAAAGTTACCCGATCGATCACGGCAGGTCGCGCGCCACCCTCAGGCCGACGTTGTTGCTCCCCTTCACCGGCTCGATGCCGTAGCGGTAGGCGAAGCGCAACCATTGCGGGAAGATGTTCCAGCTGCCGCCGCGCGCCATGCGCTTGAAGCAGGGCCCGGCCGTGTTCGGGCTGCCATCGGTCGGCGTGGCGGCGTAGCCGGGCAGGTAGCAGTCGGCGGTCCACTCGAACACGTTGCCGATCATGTCGTGGAGGCCGAAGGCGTTGGCCGCGTACGACCCCACGGGCCCTGTGTCGACCTGACCGTCGGCGCAGGGTAGCGGCTTCCACTGGAACTGGTAGCGCGCCTCGGAGTCCCGGTCGTAGATGTTGGCGAAGCGGCAGGCCGCCGCCGCATCCGTCCCCCAGGGCGTGGCGGTGGAGGAGCCCGCCCGGGCGGCGTACTCCCACTCCGCCTCGCTCGCGAGGCGGTAGGGTTTGCCGGTGGATTTGGCCAGCCAGGCGACATAGGCCCCGGCCTGGTTGAAGCTCATGTTGATGGCGGGACGGCGGCCGCGGCCCCAGCCATCGTCGGCCAGCGCATCGCAGGCCTTGGACTGCACGCAGGCATCCCATTCGTCGAAAGTCAGCTCGAAACGCCCCAGGGCGAAGGCGCGCGCGATCCGGACCGTGTGAACCGGCCCCTCGTCGTCATCCCGACCAGGTTCGTCCTCGGGCGAGCCCATGGCGAAGCTGCCCGCCGGGATCACTACCATCTCGGGGCAGCGATCGCAATCACGGAAAGACGAGCCCGCCGCTGCAGCATCGGCTGTGACTGCCATTCCCGCGACAAGGATGCCTGCCAGCCCGGCGACGGCCACGAAACGGTTTGGAAACCTCATGTCTTCCTCCTTGGCGATGAACGCGGGTGCGGGCGCACACCTGTCGATGTGGAAACATGCCTGAAAATCATCCCGCTGTCCTGCCGCAGTGCAACCAGGACAGCCCGTCTCGCCGTACCGCGATGCTTTTGGGAGTATCGTCTCGTGGTTTCCGCACAGGCTGGCCGCATGACGAACGACTTCCCTCCACACACCGGCGCCCCGGGCTCCCGGCCGACGGCAACTCTGCCAACGCCCGTCGCCGGCGAGCTGCTGCGACTGGACAGACGTGCCGGCGCCGTCGGCCTGCACGTCGCAGGTGCCGACACGGGCCCGCCCCTGCTGCTCGTGCATTCGGTCAACGCCGCCGCCTCGGTACACGAGGTGGCCCCCCTGTTCGAGCACTTCCGGAGCACGCGTGCGGTCTACGCCCCGGATCTGCCAGGCTACGGTCACTCGAACCGCAGCGCGCGCGCCTACACACCGCGCCTGATGACCGATGCGCTGCACGACACGCTGGACGTCATCGCCCACCGCCACGGCGACCAGCCCGTGGACGCGCTCGCAGTGTCCCTCGGCTGCGAATTCCTGGCGCGCGCGGCGGTCGAGGCGCCTCAGCGCTTCCGCAGCGTCGCACTGGTGAGCCCGACATCCTTCGGCCGCAGGGCACCGCGCCGCGGCCCGCCAGGGGCCCACCTCGGCATGCCCTGGCTGCACCGCGCCGTCACCCAGCCGCTCTGGTCACAGGGGCTGTTCGACCTGCTGACCAGCCGCGCCAGCATCCGTTTCTTCCTGCGCAAGACCTTCGGTTCGCGCGAGGTGGACGCCGAACTGCTGGAGTTTTCCTGGCGCACGGCGCGCGAACCCGGGGCGCGGCACGCCCCGCTCCACTTCCTGTCGGGCTTCCTGTTCGCACGAGATGCCAACGACCTTTACGAGCGCCTGAGCATGCCGGTGTGGATGTGCCACGGCACCCGGGGCGACTTCACCGATTACGCCTGGAAGGCCACCCTCGCGCGGCGGCCGGGGTGGCGCTTCACGGTCTACGAGGGCTGCGGCGCCCTGCCCTACTTCCAGCAGCCCGAGCCCTTCATGCACGACTTCGACACCTTCCTGGCTTCGCTGTCATGACCAGCATTGCCAACGCAGGTGCCATCGCGACACTGGCGCTGGGTATGGCAGGGTTGGTATTGCCTGCCCGGGTCGCCGCGATGGTGGGATTGACGCCAATCGGCGGCCCCGGGCTTGCCGAAGTCCGCGCCACCTATGGTGGTTTGTTCATCGGCCTGGGCGCCGCCTGCCTGCTGACGGACCACCCCGCGGCCTGTGCGACGGCCGCAGCGGGCTGGTTGGGCGCCGCCCTGGCCCGCCTGTTGTCCATGGTGCATGATCGGCGCGAGCCGGCGAAGAACGCCGCGGGCCT
>JBILUV010000105.1:0-11631 GCA_044370825.1 Burkholderiales bacterium
GGTCGAGGGTGGCATCGGGCTGATGCTGCTGACCGGCGCCCTTGCCCGGTAACCTCTGAACCAGCGTGACTCAGCCCGCCAGGGTCACGGCGGCAGAAGCGCCAAGACACCAGAGCACCACCCACAGCGCCGAGAGCCGCCACGCCACCAGCAGGGTGAACCCCCCAGCGGCGATGGCGAGGTCGGACGGACCGCGCACCGCGCTGATCCATACCGGGTCGTAGAGCGCCGCGGCGAGCACTCCCACCACGGCGGCGTTGACCCCGGCCACGGCACCCGCCGCGGCAGTCCTTCGCACCAAACCGCTCCAGAGCGGCAAGGCGCCCGCGACCAGCAGCAGGCCGGGCAGAAACATCGCCACCAGCGCGGTGACCGCACCGGCCGGCATGGAGCCTTCCTGCGCGAGGCGCGCACCGAGGAAGGAGGACAGGGCGAACATGGGTCCGGGCAGTGCCTGGGCCGCGCCATAGCCGGCGAGGAACTCGTCCCGCGACAGTACGCCCGCCGGTGCCGTGAGCGATGCCTCGAGCAACGGCAGGACCACGTGCCCCCCGCCAAACACCAGCGCACCCGCGCGGTAAAAGGGTTGGGCGATCGCCGCGAGCCCGCCGGCCTGCCCACCCATTAGCAGCGTCATCGCGAGCAGCAGCGCGAACACGCCGAGCAGCAGGGCCCCCGCCCGGGCGCCATGGCGGACCCCGAGACCCGCTGCCGGGAGGGCCGACGCATCCCGCAGCAGGACCGCCCCGGCCAGAGCACCTGCCGCGATCACCATGAGTTGCGTCCAGGGCGATGCACTGCCAGACACCGCCACCACGGCCGCAGCCGCCAGGCTCGCCCGCCGGGGCTCGGCGCAGAGCTGGCGGGCCATGCCCAGCAACGCTGCCGCCACCACCGACACGGCAACCAGCTTCAGGCCATGCACCACGGCCTCCGCGGGGGCACCGGTCACATTCGGCAGGACGAGTGCCAGGGCGAACATCATCACGGCGGAGGGCAGCGTGAAGCCGAAGAAGGCCGCCAGCCCGCCGAGCCAGCCGGCCCGCAGCAGCCCAAGGGCGAAACCCAGCTGGCTGCTGGCCGGCCCGGGCAGGAACTGGCACAGGGCGAGCAATTGGGCGAAGCGGGTCTCGTCGATCCAGCGACGGCGGACCACGAAGGCCTCCCGGAAGACACCGAGGTGCGCCACCGGACCGCCGAAGGAGCTCAGGCCGAGACCGAGGAACACGCGCAGGACCTCGAGCGGAGATTCTTCACCCGCTGGGCGCGACGGGACGTGCGCAGGCATGTCGGGACGGCTCACGGCGACGCCTGCCCCGCATGGGGAGGCGCCACGCGCCCATGCGGTCGCGCTGCATCTTCGGCGCCGCGGCCGGACACCGCACCGGGCTCGCGTAACATCGCGGCATGGTCATCGTCTCCGTGCGGATAGATTCCGATCCCGACAACTTCGCCGGCAGCCACGCGCTGTGTATCGCCTCCGCCCCGCTGGCGGAGAGCCCGGACGCCCCGGGTCGCCAGGCGCTCGCGGAGACGCTGTGCGCCGAACTGCCCTCCGGCCTGGAGGTCGAGGTGGACTGCGAGCGCAACGCGTCTGGCGAACTGCACTGCGAGGTGTCCCATGACGGCGTGCTGGCGTGTGTCGGCACCTACGCCGGACCTTTCAGCGTCCGCATGTATCCGCCCGAGGATCAATCCTACGTGCTGGAGGTGAAGGCAGCCGGATGAGCGACCGCGCTGCGCCGTGTCAGAGGCACCCTGCCCCATGCCGCTTCACTCTCAATGGAACACCCGTCCCGCGTCGATGGCCAGGGCCTGGCCGGTGATGCTGTCGGTCCGGCAGAAGGCAACGACCTGATCCGCCACGTCGTCCTTGTCGGCGGCCCGCTTGAGCAGGGCACCGTCGCGCGAACGCTGCCGGTAGGCGGGGTCGAGGTTCGCGGTCGCACGTGTGTCCTCGATGTAGCCCGGCGCCACGCAGTTGACCAGGACGTCCGGGGCCAGCCCGACCGCCATGCAGCGGGTGAGATGGATCAGGCCCGCCTTGGACACCGCATAGGCGATGGACGATCCGGTGGGCGCGAGCCCCGCCACCGAGGCGATGTTGACGATGCGCCCGCCCCCGTTGCGACGCATGGTCGCCGCCACCGCCTTGATGCACAGCATCGGGCCGGTGAGGTTCACCGCCAGGATGCGCTGCCACTCCTCCAGGGTCAGGGCGTCCAGATCGGCATAGGGAATCCACTTGTTGTAGGCGGCATCATTGACCAGCACCGTGGGCGGGCCGAGTCGGGCATCGACATCCGCCACCAGCGCCGTCACCTGCGCCGGCTCGGTGACGTCGCAGGCGAAGGGGGCGGCCTGCGCCCCGCTCGCGCGCAGTTCCTCGGCCACGGCGGTCGCCGATTCCATGTCCCGCGCACAGGTGACCGCCACCCGGCAACCCGCCGCCGCCAACGCCCGGCAGATGCGTTGGCCCAATCCGCCATTGCCACCCGTGACGATGGCCACCCTGCCCGCCAGATCCATGATTGCGTCCTTTCCCGATGCGCATGCCGGTGCACGCGCCACGACAAGCTTACACTCGCGCGCTCCGGGAAGCCGTGACCGACGGCGACGGGACCGGCCGTCCGGCGCGCCTCGTGAGGCCCCCACCCCCGGCGGCCGGTGCTCCCGGGGCCGACGGCTGGAAAATCCGGGTAACCTCGCCATCATGAAGACGCGACACACACGCCCTCTGCGCACCACCGCGGCCTGCCTGCTGATCGCACTGCTGGCCATCTGCCTTCCCGCGGCGATGGCCGCCGTCCCGATGCTGGGGCCACCCGCGGCCGTGCAGACCCCGGGTGTCATCACGCTCGAGGTATTCGTGCGCGATGGCTGTCCGTACTGCGCCCGCGCGGAAGAGTTCCTCGGTCGGCTTGCCCGCGAGCGCCCTGACCTGCGCGTGGTCTACCGCAACGTGGACCACGACCTGCAGGCCATGCCGGAGCTCGTGCGGCGTTCCCGCGCCGTGGGCGTCTGGCCCCCAGGCGTACCGACCTTCGCGGTCGGGCCTCGGGTGCTGGCAGGGTTCTCCGACGAGCGCGGCAGCGCTCCGCGGCTGCTGGCACTCATCGACAAGGGCGCGGTTCCCGTCGACACACTTCGCCTTCCCGGGCTGGGCAGCCTGGAGGGGCGACGCATCGGTCTGCCGCTGTTCAGCCTCCTGGCGGGCGTCGGCGACGGCATCGCCCGCTGCAGTCTGGTGCTACTCGCGTTTCCCCTGGCAGTGCTGATGACGCAGCGTCGTCGCAGTCGCCTCTGGGTGCTTGGCGGAAGCTTCGTCCTCGCCGCGGCCGCATGCCAGTACCTGCTCAATGCTGGCTGGGCGGATCTCACCCTGGCGGTGAGCGCGTCGCGCCCCGCGCGCTGGGGCCTCGGCCTGATCGGCGTGGCGACCGGCCTCTACGGTCTGCTCCAGGCGCGGCGCCTGCTGCCAGCCGGTTTGCGGTCCCGTGCCCCGGCGGACGGACTGGACACACTGCTCGGCCTGGGAGCCGGCGTCGGAACGGCCATTGGAGCGGGCATCCTCATCGGTGCGGCGACGTCGCTCGCAGGCCTGCTGTGCACCGCCGGCAACGCCGCCGTCCTGGACACGGCCCTGAGCGGACATGGACTGAGCGGCCTGACCAGACATGTGCACATCGCCCTCCATGCCCTGGGCCAGGCCGGCATCGCGGGCGCCCTTCTGGCGCTTGCCGTGGTCCTGAGCGGAGGGCGCGCCACGGGCATCGGCCGTTCACGATCCGTACCGCTGGCGCTCATGCTGCTCGCTACCGGCGTGGTGCTGCTGACACGGGCGGCGTGGCTGCGGTGACCTGGATGCGGCCCGTGGCGTGGCGGCCGGTCGGTCACATGTCAGGAGGCAGGGCTGCCGGTGCCGTCGGGGGCGCAGGGATTTCGGCGATCATCACGTCCGTAGTGAGGATCAGCCCTGCCACCGAGGCGGCATTCTGCAGGGCGGTGCGTGCCACCTTGGTGGGGTCGATCACGCCCATGCGCACGAGATCGCCGTACTCGCCGGTGGCGGCATTGAAGCCGAAACCACCCTCGCCGGCCACCACCCGGTCGAGCACCACGCTCGGATCCCGGCCGGCATTGGTCACGATCTGGCGCAACGGTTCCTCGATCGCACGCATCACGATGCGCACGCCGGCAGCCTGATCGTCATTGTCGGTGGGCACGGACGCGATGCCGGCGCGGGCGCGGATCAGCGCCACGCCACCGCCAGGGACGATACCCTCCTCCACCGCCGCACGGGTGGCGTGCAGCGCATCCTCGACCCTCACCTTGCGCTCCTTCATTTCGGTCTCGGTGGCACCGCCCACCTTGATGAGCCCCACACCGCCGGAGAGCTTGGCGGCGCGCTCCTCCAGTTTTTCCCGGTCGTAGTCGCTCTTCGCCTCCGCCGCCTCGGCGCGGATGGCGCGGATGCGCTCGGCGATGGCGTCGGCGGCGCCGGCGCCGTTGATCAGCGTGGTGTTGTCCTTGTCAACCTCGACGCGGCGAACCCGGCCGAGATCCTCCAGCGTGGCCTTGTCGAGTCGGCGGCCGAGCTCGCCGGTGATCACGCGCCCGCCGGTCAGCACGCCGATGTCCTCCAGCATCGCCTTGCGTCGATCGCCGAAGCCGGGCGCCTTGACGGCGCAGGTCTTGAGGATGCCGCGCGCGGCGTTGACCACCAGGGTGGCCAGCGCCTCCCCCTCGACCTCCTCGGCAATCACCAGCACCGGGCGGTTCACCCGGGTCACCTCCTCGAGCACGGGCAGCAGTTCGGCGACGGCCGAGATGCGGCCGTCGTAGAGCAGCACGTAGGCGTCGTCCAGCACGCACCTGCGCTTCTCGCCGGCATTGACGAAATAGGGCGACAGGTAGCCCCGGTCGAACTGCATGCCCTCGACCGTCTCAAGCGCGTTGTCCAGCCCGGAGCCGTCCTCGGCGGTGATCACGCCCTCGCGCCCGACCTTCTCCATGGCCTCGGCGATGATGCGCCCCACCGAGCGATCGTTGTTGGCGGAGATCGCGCCCACCTGCGCGATCTCGTCACCGGTGGTGCAGGGCTGGGAGATGCGTTTGAGCTCCGCGACCAGCGCGGCTGCCGCGCGATCGATGCCGCGCTTCAGGTCCATCGGGTTCATGCCCGCCACCACGTATTTCATGCCCTCGCGGACGATACCCCGGGCCAGCACGGTCGCCGTGGTGGTGCCGTCGCCCGCGACCTCCGAGGTCCGTGCCGCGACCTCGCGCACCATCTGCGCCCCCATGTTCTCGAACGGGTCGGGCAGCTCGACGGCCCTGGCGACGACCACGCCGGAGTTGGCCATGACCGGGCCGCCCCAGGACTGCTGCATCAGGACGTTGCGGCTACGGGGTCCGAGGGTCACCTGCACCGCGTCGGCCAGGATGTTGACCCCGGCGAGGATGCGCTCCCACGCGCGGTCGTGGAAAAGGATCTGCTTGGCAGGCATGGGGACCTCCAGGTGGTCGACAACGGCGACGATATCCCCGTGCGTCTCCTGGGGATTTGATTCCTGTCAATGCGACTCACCCGGCGCAGGCGGCGCGCGTTGTCTCAGACCCCGCGCTATGCTTCGCACCCTTGTCTTCTCCGATCAGCGGTCACATGAGCGCTCCTGGATGGCATACGCTGCCGCTGTTCCTGCTGACCGCCGTGGCGGAGATCGTCGGCTGCTTCCTGCCGGCACTCTGGCTCGCCGGGCGCGGCCCGGTCTGGCTGCTGCTCCCCGCGGCCGCGAGCCTGGGCCTTTTCGTGTGGCTGCTGACACTGCACCCGGCTGCCGCGGGCCGGGTGTACGCGGCTTACGGTGGCGTCTACGTCGCCGTCGCGCTGCTCTGGCTGTGGCTGGTGGAGGGCGTGCGCCCCACTGCCTGGGATCTGATGGGCGGCGGCATCTGCCTGGTGGGGATGGCGGTGATCATGTTCGCGCCGCGACTTCACGCCTGAGACGGCGCAACCGCGGGCTTTCACACAGGAGGGATGCATGGACATCGCCGTCTCGATCGCCGTCCCGGGTGACATCACCGCACTCTGCGGGCTGTTGCAGGTGCTGTTCTCCCAGGAGGCGGAATTCCGCCCCGACCACGAAGCCCAGGCGCGTGGCCTCGCCGCCATCGTCGGAGATCCGGCCACCGGGGAAATCCTGGTGGCGCGCGGCGGCGGGCGTGTGCTCGGGATGGTGAGTCTGCTCTACACCGTCTCCACGGCGCTGGGGGCTCGGGTCGCGTGGCTGGAGGACATGGTGGTACTGGCTGAGACCCGTGGCGCGGGCGTGGGCGGCGCGCTGCTGGACGCGGCGCTGGCGCATGCGGCGCGGCGTGGATGCCGCCGCGTCACGCTCCTGACGGACGCGGACAACGTCGCGGCGCAGCGCTTCTACCAGCGCCGCGGCTTCCAGCACTCGCCGATGATCCCGATGCGGCTGCTGTTGGACACACCCGGGATCGCCTCCACGGAGGATGACCGGACCGCGGTCGACTGACCTGGATGTTTCGTCAGGCCGCGGGACCGGGGCGAACTGCGGACCGGACAGGGGCGCTACCTGATGACACGAAACGCGAGAGGACGCGCCCGGCGCCGCCACATCACTCGGCCCGGCCCGCGAAGGCGAGCATGTCCCCCAGGTAATCATCCATCTCCAGCACCTCGCGGCGCATCATCGCGTGGATGCGCTCGGCCCGGCGCTGGGCGTGGCGGAACAGCGCCGGGCCGGTTAGCGCGCGGCCGGGCAGCCGCCCGATCACGCCGGGCGCAAGGCTGGCATACCGGGTGACCAGATCGTCCTCGTGGCAGACGAATATATCGCAAGAGCCCGGGTCCCCCTGACGGGCGCAACGACCGAACAATTGCCGGTCCACGCGGCCGGACTCGCTCAGTTCAGTGACGATCACGTGCAGTCCGCCGGCCGCCAGCGCTTCGGGGGAGAGCTTGATGTCTGTACCGCGACCAGCCATGTTGGTCGCGACGGTGATGCAGCCCGCACCGCCCGCGGCGGCGACGATGCACGCCTCCTCCCAATCCTGGCGGGCGTTGAGCAGGCTGTGCGCCAGACCCGCGTCGCGCAACAACCCCGACAGCGTCTCCGAGGCGGCCACCGAACGCGTCCCGACCAGCACCGGCCGCCCCCGGGCGTGTTCGCGGCGGATGGCCTCCAGCACGGCAGCCCATTTCTCCGGCGCCGTGCGGCGGACCTGTATCGGGCCGATCGTGCGCTGCACCGGGCGGCGCGTCGGCACCCGCATGACCTTGAGCCGGTACACCGACCAGAGCTCCGCGCTGATCTCCTTCGCCGTGCCGGTCATGCCGGACAGCCGCAGGTAGCGACGGAAGAAGCGCTGGTAGGAGATGCGGGCGAGCGTCTCGCGCTGTCCGGTGACGGGACAGCCCTCCTTGACCTCGATCATCTGATGCAGGCCGCGTTCCCAGGAACGGTCCGGCATGACCCGGCCGGTGAACTCGTCGACGATCTGCACCTTGCCCTCGACAACAAGATAGTGCTGGTCACGATGGAACAGGTGCAGCGCGGTGAGCGCCTGCCGGGTCAGTTCCTCGCGCCGATTGGGACCACTCCACACACCGCGCAGGCCGCTGGCGAGTTCACCGAGCCGGCGCCTGCCCTCCTCGGTGAGGCGGACGTACGTCCGCTGGTGCTCGATGACGAAGTCCCGCCCCTCCTCGAGGCCACGCGCCAGCTCGAGCGCCTCCCGGTAGAGCCGCTCGACCGCCGGGTCGTCGGTCTCGGCCGACAGGATGAGGGGTGTGCGCGCCTCGTCCACCAGAACGCTGTCGATCTCGTCGACGATGGCAAAGTGCAGGCCCCGAAGATTGAGACCCGCGTCCACGCCGGCGCCGGCGAGCCGCTCCACGGCGTGGCGCAGCGGCCGCGGCCTGCCTTTCAGGCGCAGACGGTCCCGCAGATAGTCGAAGGTCAGATCCTTGTTGGTGCAATAGGTGATGTCGCAGGCGTACTGCGGACGGCGCTCGTGCGGCGACACGTGGTGGGTGACGCAGCCGACGCTGAGTCCCAGCACCCGGTACAGGGGGGCCATCTCCTCGGCGTCGCGTTGCGCCAGGTAGTCGTTGACCGTGACCACGTGCACGGGCATGCCGGCCATCGCAGCAGTGGCCGCCGCCAGCGTCGCGGTCAGGGTCTTGCCCTCGCCGGTCTCCATCTCCGCCACCCGGCCGGCCAGCAGCACCCAGCCACCGGCGAGTTGCACGTCGTAATGGCGCAGGCCAAGCGTGTGCTGCGAAGCCGCGCGCACCAGCGCAAAGGCGCGGGCCACGAGGGTATCGGTGAAACCATCCCGGCGAAGCCCGGGCCGCAAGGCGGCGGCGGCGGCGGTCAATCCCGCGGCATCCAGGCCGTCGTAGTCGGGGGCAGCCGCCTCGACCGCCCGGAGCAGGGCCCGGAAACGACGGCTTCCCGTGCCGATGTCGCGGCCAATCCAGAGCGCGGGATGACGCAGCGATCGCTCGAGCCAGTGCTCGCGCTTCTCGATGCGCTCGGGATAGAACCCGACGCCCTGAATGTCCGCCGATTCGGCCCGCATCTTCAGGACCGCGGCGACAGCCCCGGGGCGATGTTCCTTGCCACGCGACTCAGACGGTGAAACGGCGCAGGAACAGGCGGCGCATGGCACGCCAGGCCTGCTGCCCGAGCGGTTCGGCGCCGTGATCGAACAACACGTGCACACGGCCACCGATGTGCAGCGCTCCCCGGCCGGGCGGCAGGCTGAGCTCGAAGTGGAACACCGGGTTCAGGGCGCGCGGCTGACCCGACTCGCGGGGATCCAGGACGATGCTGCCGCCACCGCGCTCCGACAAGGCCAGACTCGGCAGTTCGCCCGATGCGGCCGGCACCTCGCGCAGCACCGTCGCCGGCAGCACCTCCGGCACACTTTCGGCGAGTCGCACCTCGATGCCACGGGTCTGGGAACGGACGCGATCGACATCATCCTGCAACACCACCACGCGGACCAGGCGCCGGTCTGCCGGTGCGACAAAGCCCAGCTGGGTTCCCTGGCGCACGAAACGGTCCGGCAGGTCACCCGGATCGGCGACGACGAAGCGGCCCGACGCCGGCGCCACCACGGCAAGGCCCTGGAGGCGCTCGCGCACCCGCGCCAGCTCGCGCCGGGTCACGTCGATCTCCTGCTCTACGATCTGCGCCTGGACCCGATCCTGCACCTGCTGGTCACGCAGTCGTGAGTCGAGCTCCTCCAGCCGCGCCACCAGCACGCGCTCCTGCGGCTCCAGCAGGGGATCGGCCAACTGGAAGAGCGTGTCGCCGGCGCGCACCTCGGCACCCGGCCTGGCCGAGATGCGGGCCACGAAGCCCTCCGTCCCGGCGCGCAGCACCGACTGCTCGGGCACCCACAAGACCCCCTCCGTACGGGTCCAGACGGGGAACGGCAGGGCGAACAGCAGCAGCAAGACGGTCATCGCGGCACCGGTCACGACCCAGGCACGCGCCCGGTGACGCCGCAGGGTGCGACCGCTGGCGACGTGGAGGATGGCCTTGCCCAGCGGCATCAGCAGCGAGGACGTCGCCGCCCAGATCGCCAGCACCACCCCGATGACGAAATACTGGCTCGCGATGAACAGGATGATGGCAAAGGTGATGAACTGCCGATAGACGAAGGACGTGACGCTGTAGAACACGAACCACGCCTTCTCTCCGAACGTCGCCTCGGGAGGCTGCAACTCCTTCAGGCCGAAGGCATGACGCTGCACCAGGTAGCCGAGGTGGCGATTGGCGCGCTGGCCCAGATTGGGGATCTCCAGCAGATCGGACAGCATGTAATAGCCGTCGTAGCGCAACAACGGATTGCCGTTGAACAGGACGGTCGAGATGCCGGCGATCAGCATGACGTTGAAGCAGGCTGCGCGGATGATGCCCGGCTCCACGGCGAGCCAGACGAACATCGCGAGCGAGGCGAGCGCGAGTTCCGCCATCATCCCCGCCCCACCGACCTGGAAGCGCTGCCACTTGCTGCGGAAGGCCGAGGAGGCCGACGCATCGACATACGGCACCGGCAGGAATACCAGCAGCATCACGCCCATCTCGTGCACCTCGCCGCCGCGCGCCCTCACGGCGCAGGCGTGGCCGAACTCGTGCACGATCTTGACGAACGGGAAGATCACCAGAAGGCCCAGCAGGTTGCCGGGCGCGAGCATGCGGTCGGCGATGTTCCCGGTCAGCTCGCGCCAGTGGGACGCCGCCGCCAGGCCGGCCGCCAGCACCAGGGCGAGCCACAGCAGCAGGCCCCAGATGCCGAACATCCAGCGGTAGGCCGCTTCGGTGCGTTGCAGGAAGCGGTCCGGGTCGATCAGTGGCAGGCGGACCGACATGGGATTGCGCAGGTTGCGCCACCACTTTCCCTTCTCCTGCTTCACGTGTCGCCGCAGCAGTTCGTCGACGTCGGGCGCGATCTCGCTTTGCAGGAGGTCGGCTCCGTGCAGCTGGCCCAGCAGGCGGATGGTCTCGTCCTGAGTCGGGGCGTCGTCGCCGAGGCGATCGCAGGCGAGGTCCCATGCTGCCTGTACCGTGCGCTCGCCATCGAGCAGGCCGATCACCTGCCAGGCGGCGGGATTGAAGCGGTACATGCGTCGGGAGGCGCGGTCCTGCAGCACGTACCAGAGCTCGCCACGGTAGTGATGACGATGCACTTCCGCATGGGACTTGAGACGCGGTCTCAGGTCCGCAACGCGATACCACGAGGGACTGTGCAGGGTGCCGCTCACACCGCGGCCCTCCGGCGCAGGCGCCAGGACCATGATGCGAGGAACCGCTTCGTCACGGCAGCAGCCACCACAACTCCAGGCGCAGCCAGTCGAGCAGATGACGGGTCCAGATCCAGATCAGCCTGCGCTCACCGATGTCGACCTTGCCCACGCCCTCCATTCCGGGGCGGAGGCGTTCGAAGCCCTTGTCGAGCCTTGCCTCCACGCGGAAGAAGTTCCGGCCATCCTCGGCCGTGCTCACCGGCGTGATGCGCGCGACGCGGAATGCGAGCCGCTCGGCTGGCATGGCAGACAGCACCAGTTGCCCCGGCTGACCCTCGACCAGATCGCGCACGTCGCGCTCGTCGACCTGCAACACCACCCGGTAGTCCTGCAGCGGCGCGACCTCGAACAACACCTCGCCACGCTGCACCGGTGCGCCGAGCTTCTGCGACAGGTCGCCGCTCACCACCACGCCGTCGAACGGAGCCCTGACTTCGGTGCGAGCGAGCTTTTCCTCCACCACCTGGAGTTCGGCATCGGCCTGATCGATCTGCGATCCGATGACGCGGATCTGGGCGCGGTCGTGGTTGGCCAGCGCCTCGCGGTGCTGCTTCACGAGCTGCTCGCGCCGGCTGGAGACCTTCAGGCGCTCGAGCTGCAGGTCGCGGTCGTCCAGACGCGCCACCACGCCACCCTGTTTCACCAGGTCGCCCGGCCGGACGGTGGACTCCCGGATGTAGCCCTCGAAGGGTGCTGCCAGGGAACGCTGCACCGCCCCTTCGATGGTGGTGGTGGCCGACACCCGATAGTCGCCGGTCAAGATGGCAAAGAAGACGATCAGG
>JBILUV010000135.1:0-9349 GCA_044370825.1 Burkholderiales bacterium
ACCGCGCCAGCCCTGGATACGTTGGCCTTCGCTCTTGATGAGCTCGTCCATGAAGCGCTGTCGAAAAGGACAATCGTCCTCGGCATGAAAGCATATGGGGAACGTCTTCATCCGGCACTGAGCGTCCTCGATGACCGTTTCAAAATGGATGCCTCCCTGCGCGCTGTTGTACCAGTTCGACTTGTACAACTGCATGTACACGCCCCGGTTGTATATCTCCCAGTCGTCGTCGAACCACGCCATGTCCTTGAGCATGCCTTCCAGGTTTCGGAAGACGGACTTGATGTCCTTCATGATCACACCTCCACATGCTCACGCGATCGTCTCTCTGGCCACCGGCGTGATCCTGCAGCACTGTACCCGCGTGAGTGGGCTGCTGTTCACGGAAGGCGCGTAAAGGCCAGGGCGGGCTGGTGGCCATCCGCCAACGACACGCCATCGCACGAAAGATATCAGGCCTGCGCCCTCCCGCACGCCGGCCCCGCGATCGCTCGTCGGCTGTTGACGTACTCGCCTGCCGAGGTGACGGGACGAACTGCTCGACCCCGTGTCTCGCCGAGCCGGGGCAGTCTAGGAAAGCGCATTGCGGAGACCTCCGGGGGCGGCTGTCGTCCGTGGGCCGGCAGATCCGAGCCTTTGATGGATCGGGTGGACAGGTCGCGTTCGTCGGCTATGTCCTCCATCAATGAAGCGCTCCGCGAGGCGCGTCGACCATGGCGCGTTCACCTTGTGGGCGTCACGCGCCGCAACCGTTTGGCGCCGAAGCATGCGCAGCAGGCGGCAAAGCATATCGGGCTTACGGCTGGCGCTCGAGCGAATCACAAGTACGCGCGAGTCGAGCCGGTACACGCAGCACCTGCATGTCCATGAAGGTCATGCAAGAGTGTTCAACCGTGGGAGAGCACGTGCAATGAATAAGGAACTGGTGGAGTTCAAGAGTGAAGGTGTCACGCTCAGAGCGGACTTCTACACGCCGGGCGGCGGAGATGGCCCGTATCCGACGATCGTGATGGGTGGAGGGTGGTGCTACGTGAAGGAGCTCATCCAGCCCGAATATGCGAAGTACTTCGTCGATGCAGGGTATGCCTGCCTGGTGTTCGACTACCGGAACCTGGGGGAGAGTGACGGGACGCCGAGGCAGCACATCAATCCCTGGGAGCAGATCGAGGATTACCGTAACGCCATCTCCTACGTGGAGACGCGCAAGGACGTTGATGGCAGCCGTATCGGTATCTGGGGAATCTCATATTCGGGTGCGCATGTCCTGGTGGTAGGCGCCCTCGATTCGCGCGTTCGTTCCATCGTGTCCATCGTGCCGATGTGCAACGGCCTCTACAACATGCGCAGATCGATGAGCAACGTGGGATTTCGCGAGTTCATGGCTCTGATCGAGTCCGATCGGCGTCAACGGTTTCTCACTGGGGAGCATGGACGGATCCTTCACTCTGCCCACCCGCACGAAGCGGCGTCCACGTTCCCCGCGCCCGAGACCTGGCCGGTGTTCAAGAAGTTCAAGGAGACAACGGCCCCCAATCATGAGCACTGGACGACCGTACAGTCGGCCGAGTATGTGCTCGCCTACGATGTCGCGCCGTATCTGGAGCGGATCATCTACACGCCGACCTTGATGATCACGTCAGCCTATGACGACATCACGATGACCGAGATCGAAGTGCCGTACTTCAATCGGATACCAAGCCCCCGCAAGAAGCTGGTTCAGATCGGCGGCGGTGCGTCGCACATGTCCATCTACGAGAACCTCGATCACCTCGCGATCGCTGGCGAGGCAGGAAGAGACTGGATGCGCGAGTACCTCTGACGTCGTCGCGCATTCGTTCCACCTCGTGGCCCGGTCCCAGCCGGGCCGCGAGGATGCCTTGTTGCAGGCGAACTCGTCTGCCCGGTTGGATGGTCCGAGTCAGGGCGAGCCCCGAAGACTGGCCTGCGCGACTGCGCCCCGAAGTGACCCGCAGGGACTGGCGATGATTCCGGACGTGCTTGGCACCGCCCCGGAACCCTCAGGCAAGCGCCGACAGGCTCAGATCTGCACCCGCGTTCCCAGCTCGACCACGGCGTTGCCGGGCAGCCGGAAGAACTCCACCACGCCTCCTGCGTTGCGGCTCATCGTGGCGAACAACCGCTCGCGCCAGTTCGCCATGCCGCCGCCGGAGGTCGGTACCACGTCTTCCCGGCTCAGGAAGTAGGTCGTCTCGAACGCCGGGACATGCAGTCCGTGCGACTGCGTGAGTTCCAGCGCCTTCGGCACATCGGGCGTGTTCATGAAGCCGAAGTTCAGGGTGACGCGCCAGAAACCGTGGCCCAGCTGTGACACCTGGACGCGCCGGTCCATCGACACCCACGGCACTTCATGGAAAACCACCGTCAGGATGACGTTGCGCTGGTGCAAGACCTGGTTGTGCTTCAGGTTGTGAAGCAAGGCCTGCGGCACGGTCGTCGGATCGGCGACGGCGTACACCGCGGTGCGTTCGGCGCGGTTGAGCGAGCGCGGGTCGAGCGCGTCGATGAAGGACTGCAGTTCGATCCCGTCACGGCGGATGGCCTGCACCAGCAACGCCCGCCCGCGCGACCAGGTGCTCATGACGCCGAACAGCAGCAGGCCGAGCGCCAGCGGGAACCATCCCCCGTCGAGGAACTTCACGGCGCAGCCTGCGACCAGCAGCGCGTCGATGGCCAGGAAGAACGCGGTGGCACCGATCGCCACGGGCGCTGGCATTCGCCAGGCCTTGCGCACGACGAAATAGGTCAGCGTGGTCGTGATCATCATCGTCAGCGTGACCGCGATGCCGTAGGCACCTGCCAAGGCCGATGAGCTGCCGAAGTAGAGCACCGCGGCGATCACGCCCGCCAGCAGCGCCCAGTTCACCGCCGGCATGTAGATCTGGCCCATCTCGCGCGCCGAGGTGTAGCGGATCGTCATTCGAGGCAGGAAGCCCAGCTGTATGGCCTGCTTGGTCATCGAATAGGCCCCCGAGATCACCGCCTGCGAGGCGATGATGGCAGCCAGGGTGGCCAGCACCAGCGCAGGCACGAGCAGGACATCGGGAAACAGGCGGTAGAAGGGGTTCTCGATGGCGGCCGGGGCACCCATCAGCAGCGCACCCTGCCCGAGGTAGTTCAACGCCAGGCCCGGCAGCACGAGGCCGGTCCAGGCCAGCTGGATGGGCTTGCGGCCGAAGTGCCCCATGTCCGCATACAGGGCCTCGGCACCGGTCAGCGCCAGCACGATGGCGCCCACCGCGGCGAACAGATACCAGCCCCGCTCGACGAGGAAGCTCCAGGCGTGCAGCGGATTCAGCGCAGCGAGGATCGCGGGCTGCTGCGCGATGTGTACCACGCCCATCACCCCGAGCATGACGAACCACAGCACGATGATCGGCCCGAAGAAGCGGCCGACGAATGCGGTGCCGAAGCGCTGCACCAGGAACAGGCCGACGAGGATGGCGACCGTGATGGGTACGACATAGGGTTTGAGCGCCGGCGTGACGAGCTCCAGGCCCTCCATTGCACCGAGCACCGAGATCGCTGGCGTGATGAGGCTGTCGCCGTAGAACAGCGTGGCGCCGAACACGCCCAGCAGCAGCAGCGCATGGCGCAGTGCGGGCTGCTCCTTGACGGCCTGCGCTGCCATGGCAGTCAGCGCCAGCCCGCCGCCTTCGCCATGATTGTCGGCGCGCAGGATGAGGATCACGTACTTGAGCGTGACCACCAGCATCAGGGCCCAGAAGATCACCGACACGGCCCCGACCAGATGGTGGGCGTCCAGCGGCACCCCGGTGTGGGGCGCGAAGATCTCCTTCATCGTGTAGAGGGGGCTCGTGCCGATGTCGCCGTAGACGACGCCGATGGCCCCCAGCGTCAGGGCTCCCAGGCCTTGCCGGCCGGCCCGCGTGGGGTTGTCCGCGATCGGGGTGGAGCGGGGGGGGCTGGCGGTGGGGGTCATGCGCTGTCCGGGCGGGTTCGATGCCTTGCAGCTTCGGGGCCTCGACGTCAGGAACGCATAAGTACGCGCCGGGACAGGGCGCGTCGAGCCTAGTCCTCCGGCTCGGCCAGCCGATAGCCCACCCCCGGTTCGGTGAGCAGCAGGCGCGGGTCGGCCGGCTCGGCCTCGAGTTTGGCACGAAGCTGCGCCATGTACAGGCGCAGGTAGTGGGTGTGCTCCGTGTACTCAGGCCCCCAGACGTCCGCCAGCAACTGGCGGTGCGTGACCACCTGGCCGGCGTGGCGCACCAGCCGTGCCAGCAGCCGGTACTCGGTGGGGGTCAGGTGCACCTCGGCACCTGCGCGCCGCACCCGCCGGGCCTCCAGGTCTACCGCCAGATCGGCGCGCTCGTAGCGTACGCTCACCGGGCGTACCGTTGTTCCCCGGTGTCGCAGAGCCACCCGCATGCGGGCCAGCAACTCGGCCAGGCTGAAGGGCTTCACCAGGTAGTCGTCCGCGCCCTCGTCGAGCAGCCGCACCTTGTGGTTCTCCCCTGGACGCGCCGAGATCACGATCACCGGCGTGCCGTGCTGGCGCCGGAGGTCCGCCAGCAGGGACGCCCCGTCGCCGTCCGGCAGGCCCAGATCGATCAGAACGATGTCGAGTCCGCCCCGGGCCAGCGCGTTGGACATCACCGCCCTCGCATCGGTCAGGCTGGCCGAAGAGAGGACACGGTAGCCCTCGACCTGCAACGCGTCGCGCAAGGTGGTGCGCAGTTCACGGTCGTCCTCGACGAGGAGCACGCCAAGGCTCACGCTGGTGCTCCTGCGTCCCCGTCGCGCGAGGTGCCGCCGGGGCCCTCGTCCACCGGCAGGGTCACTTCGAAACTCGAGCCCCCGTTGCCGCGGGTGCGCAGGCGAAGCTCGCCACCATGCACCCGCGCGATGGCCTGGCACAGCGCGAGCCCCACGCCGGCGCCTGGCCGTGGACGCTCCTCGCCACCCTCGGCGACGGCTTCACGCTCACCGCGCTGGAAGGTGTCGAAGATGCGCATGCGCTGCGCCGAGGGTACGCCGGGTCCGCGGTCCCGCACGGCGATGAGTACGGCTGCCCCGACCCGCCGGGCCATGACCTCGACGGGCGTATCCCCACCCCCGTGCTTCAGTGCGTTGTCGATCAGGTTGTCGAGCAGCTGGACCATCAGCACGGCATCACAGCGCAGCAAGGGCAGACCGGCTTCCACGCAGGCCTTCACCCGGTGGCGGGGATCGCGCTGCCTGACGCGTCGCAAGACGGTGCCGACCATTTCCTCGACCGACTCCCAATCGCGCTGCAGCTCCACCCCGCCCTGGCCCAGGCGCGCCAGCTGAAGCGTGTTGTCCGTCAGGCGGGCCAGCTGCGTGGCCTCGTCGACGATGGTCGCCGCGAGACGACGACGTTGCGCAACGGACAGGCGTTGGTCCTGGTCGTGCAAGGCGCTGGCCGCGCCGAGGATGGTGGCCAGTGGCGTCCGGTGGTCGTGCGAGATGGCCGTGAGCAGCGTGTTGCGAAGGGCGTGGTCCTGGGCCTGCTGCCGCGCCGCGGCGGCGGCACGGAGGGCTGCGCCGCGTTCGAGCGCGGCGCCCAGCTGGTCGCACAGGGCCTGCACGTGATCACGCCGTTCGTCCCCAGCGCCGACTGCGTTGCGGATGAGCGCTGCGCCGAAGGCGCCGCTGGCGCCGCGCAAAGGCAGGTACCACGACGGCTGCTCCTCGTGGCGACCCGTACCGGGCCCCATGGGCCTGACCTCCTTGAGGCAAAGACGCAGGCCCCCCGACTCGTCGGGCGTGGCAGGGCCGAGGAGCTGGACCGCGCTGCCCTCCACGGAGTCGACGGTTGGGCTGGACAGCAGCAGCGTGGGTTCTGCGCCGCTCAGCCGGGAGAGCGTATTCCGCAGGATCGAGGCCTGGACGGCGGGTTCATCGGACGCCCGCAGGGCCTCGGCGAATTCTCGAAGCTGATCGGAACGCAGGGCCTGCGCGGTCGCCTGTGAAGTGTGCCAGCGCAGGCGAGCCACCAGCAGCGTCACGATCCAGCTGACCGTCAGCATCGTGGCAAGCAGCAGGGCGTGCTGGTGAAGGTCCACCGTAAGGGCGCCACGCGGTGGAACAAAGGCGACGTTGAAGGCCACCACGGCGATCGCACTGGCGGCCAGCGAGGCCAGGGGCATCGACCAGATAGCCGCGATGGCGGCCCCCAGCACCAGGATCAGCGCCATGTTGGCCAGGTCAATCCGACCATCGAGCCCCAGCATGATCAGCCAGGCAACGGCCCAGGCGATGCCGGCGGGCAACCACCGATGCTTCGCGGCACTGCGGCTTTTGATCCTGAATTGCGACACGCGATGACGCTATCACGCCGGTCATCAGGATTCCGTAAGCGGGCACCGCGTCGATCGAGTCGGCCGACATCCTGGCGACCCGCCTTGACGCATGGGGCAGGGCTGCGCGGGAAGGCGGGAGCCACCGCACTCTGCAGAGTCCGCTTTCGCTCGAGCGGAAACGGTTGTCGACCCGGCCGAAGACGTGCCGCGTCGTCTCCCCGCCTTGGTTGGCGGGCGGAGTCCTCCCATCGTCACAACCTGGCAGTGGCTCGAGCGCTTCGCGCTGCACGAATCGCCTCGCCCATCGACCGCGCATCCGGGACCGCTGCCGTTTCGTCTTGTTCGCGATTGTTCCGGGGTCGAGGTCGATCGGATGATCGAGGTGGTGGAGCAGGGGCCCGCGCCGAGGTGAAGGCCGTATCCAGGGTGGATCAGGCGGACGCCCGCGCTCTTTGCTGACTGCGCCACGCCGCGGTTCCTGCGTTCCGGGAAGGCGTGATGCCGCATGACGACGAACGGGGGGGGCGGCTTCGGGACGGCATGTTCGTGGTGCGGATCAACGGGCTGCGGGAAACGTACCGGGGGCACGTGGTAGGCTCATGTCCCGGGGTGCGACAACTGCGAGCTTGCTTCGGCATGATTCATCTCCCGTCAGCGCCGTCCATGGCGGATTCGAAGTGCTCGCCTGTGTCGGTCGCCGGTTCGCCCAGCCCTGACAACCCCCACCGCCGCACGGTCATCGCCCGCGCGCTGGCGGTCGCGGGACTGTTCGCGATGCCTCCCGCGATCGGGGCGGCTGCACCGCGGTTGCTGGTCGAGAACGTCAGCGGGCTCTATCCGGTCGAGGTGGCCCGCATCGCGGTGCCGCGCGGCGCGGCCGAGGTGGCCGAGGCGATCTCGAACTGGCCAGGGAAGATCGCCGTGGGCGGAGCCCGCTACAGCATGGGCGGCCAGATCGCGGTGCGCGGTGGCCTGCATCTGGACCTGCGCCGGATGAACGCGCTGGTATGGCTGCGACCGGAGCAGTTCGCGGTGCGCGTGCAGGCCGGCATGCGCTGGCGCGACCTGCAGGACCACCTCGACCCGCACGGGCTGGCCGTGAAGGTCATGCAGAGCTACTCGAACTTCAGCATCGGCGGGGCGATCTCGGTCAATTGCCACGGGCGCTATGTCGGACTCGGTCCCGTCGGGCACTCGGTGCGGGCACTGCAACTGGTGACCGCCGATGGCAGCGTGCTCGAGGTGGGGCCGCGCAGCCATCCCGACCTGTTCGCCGCCGCGATCGGGGGCTACGGCGCGGTGGGCGTGATCACCGAGGTGGAGCTCGATGTGGTGCGCAATGTCCGCATCGAGCGGCGCGTGCAGCCGGTGGCCCTGGCGGATTACCTCGACTGGTTCAGGCGCACGCTGCTCGCCGACCCCACCGCCGTGCTGCACAACGCCGACCTGCTGCCGCCCGATTTCGATGCGCCGGTCTGCGTCACCTGGCACCGCGCGGGCGAGGACACGCCGCTCACCGAGCGGGGACGGCTGGTGCCGCGTGGCCAGTCCTACGGACTCGCGCAGAACGCGCTCTTCCTGATGACCGAGATGCCCGGTGGCGGCCGGCTGCGCGAGAAGGTGGTGCATCCGCTGCTGACGCGTCCTGCGGCCGTGAAGTGGCTCAACCACGAGGCGAGCCTGGATGCAGCCGAGCTCGAGCCGCGCACGCGCGCGGTCTCCACCTACGTGCTGCAGGAGTACTTCCTCCCCGAGCGCGGTTTCCTCGGCTTCGCTCGCGCGATGGCGGGACTGCTTCGGAGTCGACGCGTCGAGGCGGTCAACGTGTCGATTCGTCACTCGCCGCCCGACCGCGTGAGCGCACTGCCGTGGGCGCGCGAGGAGGTGTTCTGTTTCGTGCTGTATTTCAAGCAGCGCACGAGCGCCCGCGCACGGGAGAGGGTGGGTGAGTGGACACGCGAGCTGATCGAGCTCGCGCTGCAGCACGGCGGCCGTTACTACCTGCCCTATCAGCTGCACGCCCGGCCCGACCAGTTCGCGCGCGCGTATCCCGAGGCCGACGCGTTCCGGCGAACCAAGCGCGCCATCGATCCGTCGGGCAGGTTCTCGAACGAGTTGTGGCGCGCGTACCTTTAGGCAGCGCGGAGCGGCGCGGGATGTGCCCGATGCCGGGCGGCGTCGCGCGCCGGGGCGGGCAGGGGGCAGCGCGCGGGGGGCGGGGGGCATGCTGTCGGCGCGCGCGTTCGCGCCCGCCAGGGCGCCCCGTCGAGCGGTCGGAGCCTTGACCGGTGCAGCGGTCCTGCGCTGACCGTGTATCCGTTCACCGGCGCCCGCCTCGCGTCGGCTGACCGAGCGGCTAGCGGCGGTAGCGCATCAGCCAGTCGTGCATCGGCCGGTGCGTGCGTCGACCGGCGGGGACACTGCCGACGGCGCGCCTGCGGTCGTTCGTCGGTTGATGAAGCACTGGCCGATGAGGATTCTCGGCGGTGAGGCGGCGGATGGCGAATCGACAGGTGATGAAGCGCACGGGCCGGCGACGCGCCGGCCGATGACGCACCGGCCGACGGAAGCACCGGCCGATGAGGCGCCGGCCGATGAAACGCCGGCCGATGAAGCGCCGGCCGACGAGGCGCAGGCCGATGAAACGCCGGCCGATGAAGCGCCGGCCGATGAAGCGCCGGCCGATGAGGCGCAGGCCACAGGGCCTCACCTTGACTCGCCCCCCTGAAGAAACGATGATCCCGAGGCTTCGGGCGGCGCGTTCGCGTCCGTCCGTATCCCGTATCGCAGGCCCTCGCCGGCCGCGGGGGTCGCCCGGCGGCGCAGCGGCCCGCCGGTGCCCGGGGCGGCGGGACCCTGCCCTCGCCGAGACTTCGCCATGCCCGACATCCGCCTGCCCGACGGTTCCATCCGCCACTTCGATGCGCCGGTGACCGTGGCCGAGGTCGCCCAGTCGATCGGGGCGGGGCTCGCGCGCGCCGCGCTGGCCGGGCGGGTCGACGGGCGGCTGGTGGACACCTCGCACCGCATCGAGGCCGATGCGTCGC
>JBILUV010000136.1:0-9278 GCA_044370825.1 Burkholderiales bacterium
GCGGAACCACGAATCCGGCCACCGCCGGCGCCGGCTCACCCGCGGTGTAGATCACCGATCTGGCGTTACCCAGGAGCACGTCGCGCGAGGCCGTGACATCGACGAAGCCGTCGGACGTGCGTATCAGTTTGCCGGCAGCCAGCGTCACGTCAGCCTCGGTCCCCGCAACGATTGCCAGAGGATCGGCCGCCGTGCCGTCCGCCCCTGCCACGAGGCGGTAGGACCAGCCACCACCAGTCCTCGGGATGAAGGCGTCGTTCATCTGGACCGCCGTGGCGCTGACGAGGTTGGCTGGCGGGAGGGCGCGGAAACCATCATTCAGCGTCCCGTTCAGCACGAGGGATCCGCTGGAGCGCAGGGTCAATACGCCAGGCTCTCCGCCGGGACTCCAGACGCCCTCGGTGCCGGCACAGGTCGCGGACACGCCACAGAACAGGTTCCAGTCGGAAGCCAGGGTGACGGTGTCACCCTGCACTTCGATCCCGGGCCGTACCCGCAGCAACGGACCACCGGGCTGCCCCAGGCGCGTCTCGATGGCCGGGCGTGCGGCCGCGAGATAGGACAGGGTGTCGCCAAAGAGCACGGCGGACCCACCGCTGTTGGACACGTCGAGCGTACTGCCCGCGGTCGTGCCGAGAGTCTCGGCCAGATAGACCTGCACCGCCTCGATCACGACCTCGCTGACACCCGTCAGCGAGGCATCGAGCGCGGCGATGGCGACGTCGTTACCGACACGCGGCGCGCGCAGCCAGAGTTGTCCGGCACGACCAGGCCCGGAGACGTCCACGGACGCCCCGGCCTCCAGGCGAAGCTCACCCGCACTGGTGCCGAGGGTCACGTCGCCACCAGCGGCATCCGCCCCGGACGCCGCCGCGAGCAGTTGCCCGCCGGAGAGCAGACGCACATCAAGGGCCGCCCACAATTCGATGCGCCCTGCAGCCGCGCCGCGGGCATCGAGGCGCCCCGCAACGTCGATCCCGCCTGCGTCCGCCGACAGGCGGATGGTGCGCGCGGTCAGAACGTCATCGGTCGCGATGGCGACGTCGCCGCTGCGCTGGCGCCACGCCAGGGCGCGCGTGAAACCACCCGCAGCCGCGGCAGCGCCGAAGGCCCCGACATCGCCCGGGTTGGCGACATCGGCCTCGATCGAGGCACCACCCCCACCAACTAGCTGTCCACCGAGCGCAAGCGAACGTCCGGCACGCATGACGATCTGCCCGCCACGGGCGCCGGCCCCACCCGCCGAAACATCCACCCGGGAACCATCAGCCAGGACGACATCACCGGCAGTGCTGGCGAGCTCCACGACACCTCCATCTGAAGCCCGGCTGACGCCCTCCGTGAACACCACCGGCACGCCGGCCACATCGAGACGAGCACCCGACGACAGCTGCACGGCGTCCTCGGGCGAAGCGCCAAGCGCGGCCAGGGAGACCCGACCGGAAGGCAGCAGCACGCGCGTCCCGACATCGACGCTTCGGCCGGATACCGTGAGCTGCGCGCCGAGGCCGCTGGTGGCCTGCCCGCCCGGGTCCATGGCCGGCGCGAGCAGGGAAACGGCACCATTGGCGTTGATCAGGTCCAGCGCCGCACCAGTGTCGCCGCCCACCATCGGCGTCGTGACCTGCAGCAGGCCGACGCGGGCATCCAGGCCCGCGGTCCCGCTGAAGCGCAGCTCACGGGAGGCCTGCAGCGAGAGGGTGTCGATGCCGCTGACGCGGACCGTCCCGGGCCCGAGCACCAGCGTGCCTCCCGACGTCGCGCCACCTGCGAGTGCCTCCAGGCGCAAGGTCCCGGCTCCCGCACCGTCGGCGCCCGTGGCCTCCCCGCCGCTGTTGCGCAGTGTCAGGGCCGCGGCGCGGAACGTGCGCTCGCCCGCCCCGCGGGCCGTGATCGCGGGTGCATCGAGGGTCAGGGTGCCGAGCAGTGGCCGACCCTGGGCGTCCACGGCACCGATGGTGGCAGCACCGTGGACGTCGATCCCGGAATACCCGCGCAGTGCCAATGCGGAGCCGGACCCAAGCCGGTCGAGCAGACCAGCGCCCAGGATCAGACCATCCGGTGATGCCGGGGCGTCCGCGCCGAGGTCGATCCGGCCGGCAGCGAGCGAGACCGAAGGTGAAACGAGTTCGACGCCTGCATCCAGAACCGTGCTGCGGGTCGCATCGAACGTGACGGACCCGGCCGATTCCAGGCGGCTGCCTGCACCGACTTGCAGCTGCCCGGCGCCGCCGTCGAAGGCACTGCGCTCGATGATGGCCGCCGGCGAGTTCGCGGCGCGCACGAAGGCACCGTTGCCCGTGAGCGTGACCGCCTCCACGGCTTCGACGCCGGCACCGCTGGCGACCACCCCCGCCCCCGCCTCCAGGGTGATGTCGCCGGGCGACAGGAGCATGACCTCTGCGGCGCGCAAGGGATCATCGGGACGATTCGCCAGAACGATCGAACCTGCAACACCAGTCGCCAGCGCCAGTCGGTCACCCGAGCGCGACCGTGTGCCCCCCAGAAGCAGGCTCGCAGCCTCGAGCGCGTTGAGGCGGGAGACCTCGAGGTCGAGCCCCGCGCCTGCCGGGGCATCAGCGGATGAACGAACGCGGATCACCGGGGCGGCAATGTCGACCCGCAGGCCACGTCGGCCTGCCTGGGCGGCACCATCGATGCGCCCGTCGAGTTGCAGGCTCCCCGTGGTCGACAGGGCGAGGCGGCCGGCATCTCCGGGAACACTCGAGCCCTCGATCCGGGTGAAGAAGTCGCTCGCAGTGCTGCGGCTGTATTCGGCACGAACAGCCAGCGCTGCCGCAGGCTCCACCTCGAACAATGAGGTGCGCTGATCGCGCACGACGGCGCCGTCGTAGGTGAAGGACGAACGGGTCGCCGCCACCAGTTGGACCCCGGCGAGAGCACCCGTCACAGGCCCGGCGTAACGCGGTGCGAACACCCCTTCCGGAAGATCGCGAGGTCCATCGCGCGGCGTGATCAGGTAGGCCCCGGGCAGGGCTGAATACGCGGGCGGAAGCAAGGTGTACGTGCCGTCGGCCAGACCTGTCACGCCGCGAAGCTGAACCTGATCCCCGACCTGCCAGCCGGAAATCCCCAGCAGCGACTGGTGGTCCAGCGGTCCGTAACCAGACCCCACGCCCGGCAGGATGGCGAAGCTGCCTGGAGACACGAGCGGGTCGAGGATGTCCCGGGATCCCCCGGGGCCGGGCACGAACTCGGTGGCGACCAGTTCACCTCCGCCTGCCAGCGCGAGCAGCGCCTGACGCGTGGCGCCATCGTGGGTCTCGGAAAGCAGCCGCACCTCGGGCGCGGAAAGTTCCACGCGTTTCTCGGGCAGGCTGTCCAACACCTGATTGCCAAAACCGCTGCCGAGGGCATAGACCCAGTCCTTGCCGGACAACTCGGTCCGGCCGAACGGCATGCTCATGCCCGCACCGCTGACCGAGGTCTCACTGCTCGCGCCGAGCACCACGGAGCCGAGCGCCTCGAGCCGGATGGCTCCGAAAGGCGCCACAAGCCTGGCGTCCTGCAGGATGTCGCGCGCCTGAACCGTGAGCGCCCCCCCCGCGGACAGAACGGGCTGGTCCGCGCCACGATTCGTCGGGAAGGAGAAGGCAATGGTCCCGGCAGTGGAACCGCTCGCGGCGTCCACGCTGCGCAGCGTGTAATTGCTGGCACTCGTGGGCAGCACGCGCTCGGCCACGATGTCGACGCGCGAGGCCGCGGTGGTCATCGCTCCCACCAGACGGTTGGCGATGCCCTCCCCCGGATCGGTGTCGACCACGACGCCGCGCAGGCGCACATCACCGCCCGGCAGGGCCGGCCGCGTTCCCTGTGCGGCCAGGCCGCTGCTGGCCAGGGTCAACCGGTCCACTCCGCTCACCGCGAAGCGCCCGACGAGATCCAGCACGCGCGACTGCACCTCCAGGGTACCGGTCCCGCCGGCGGGCGAAACGCTCGCCTGCAACAGAGGATCCGGATTGCCCAGAGTGACGGAAGCGGCACTCAGCTGTGCGTTCCCCCCTGCGGTGACAGCAATGTCCGGACTGAACAGGCGCAAGGCGCGATCCACCTGCAGCGTCGCATCGCCTGCCAGCAGGATCCGATCGCGTGCAGACAGCTCGATGCTGTCGAACCCGGCCGCGGCGAGACCGGCTGTCGACAGATAGGCATTGCCCTGGACGTCGGTGGCGCCGACGCTGACCGGGATGAGGTCTCCCGGCCCCGTGCCTGGCGGCAGGAAGCTCGCCGCACCACCGAGGCCGGATGCCGCGGAAATGACGATGTTCTTGGAGGTACCGGGGAAGTTGAGCTGGGGTGCCGCCAGCATGGAGACACGCAGCGTGCCGCCGGCCGTGCCCGCGGCGTCCACACCCGCCACCCTGCCGGCACTCGCCGCGAGAGCACCGTCCACGAACATGCCCTCGCGCGCGGCGAGCACGATCTCCCCGGCGTTGCCCGCGACCGCCGCGTTGTCCCGGTAGGTGACGATCCCAAGGGGACTCAGAGCGGGCAGGTCGATGCGGTCCTCGATGCGGATCGTCCCAGTGGCGGCCTGCGTCGGCCGGCCGGCCACCACGCCGGACACGTCCAGGCGTGACCCGGCCGCCAGCACCAGGGATCCTTTGGCAGCCTGCAGGTCGATGCGCCCGCCGTCCAGCACCTCGCCGAGGTACCGACCCGCAAGATCGCGCTGGCTGACGCTGCGTCCCTGGGCAAACAGACGCGCCGTCGAACCGATCCACACCGAAACGTCGCCCTCGAAGGAATCGTTCGACCCGGGGGGAGTATTGCGCACGGCAATGCTGCCGGCGGGTGCATCGAGGGTGCCCAGCACGGTGACGCGTCGCCCGGACTCCAGGGTGATGCCACCGCCAGGGTCGGTACGCACCATGGAGCCAGCCTGAAGCTGGACATGCCCGAACACGGAACTGTCGGAGTGGAGCGAAACCTGGGTGCCCGGGCGGTCTGCACCCTGCGGAGTCCAGGTCGTCGCGAACTCCTCCAGACGCGCTCCGGTCCGGCGGCTGGCCAGGCTGGTGCCCTCGATCAGTCGCGCCATCGCGGCTGGGGCGATCTGTGTCCCGGCCGACACCTCGAGGCCATCCTGACCGTTCACCATGAAGCTGGTGAAACCACCGCGGTCGAAGAACCCGGCATCGAGTAGCAATTCGCCAGGCTCCCCGGACGAGGCCCCACCGATGCGCACGCTGGAGGTGGACAGGCGCAGCGACCCTCCAGCGCCGCGTTCGCCGAGCCGGGGCTGGGCAATGCCGAAGCCGCGCAGTTCTCCGCCGAGTGCAATGCTGGAGACCTGCCGATCGGCATCACCGATGCCGATCCGGCCGCTGTCGAGCCGGATCGCGCCCGCGTCCCCGGCGTTCGGGTTTCCGGCAGCATCGACCTGAACCCCGGCGGAGACATCGAGCAGCGAGCCCGCTCCCAGCACCACATCGCCCTCGCTGCGCAACTCGATGCGACCACCGTTCACTGCCAACGGGGTGTCGGGGCGTCGCGGGTTGATCTGGCCGAGATCGTTGACCCAGAGGCCGGCGACGTCGATGCGCACCTGGTCGGACACCGTCAGCCCGAAGCGCGAGGGGTCGGTGGTCGGCTCCCCGGCCACCGCCCTTGTGGTGAGAGAGACTGCCCCCCCCGGCGCGACGATGTCGCCTGCCACCTGCAACGACCGCCCGGCCAGGGATAGAGAACTCCAGGGCGCCAGCCGCAACGGGGCGTCGGGCGCGACGCTCACCACCCCGTTCACATTGGCCGAGAATCGGGTGAAGCCGCCTGTCGAGAACAGGGCTGCCGGGTCGAGCTGGGTGCGCTCGGACCATGGGGCGTCGAGCACGCCATCGGCAGCGAAGGCTGCAGACAGGCGCGCGGGCGCTGCCACGAAGGCGAGATCGCGCAGCTTGCCGTCACCGGCGGAAATGGCCTCCGCGGAAACATCCCCCAGGATCAGCTCCCCGCCACGCGGTGCCGTGGCCTGGGTGCGCTGCCACTCCCCGGCCGTCGCCCGGCCGCTGAGGGTGCCGTCGAGCACCGCGCGGTGCGACACCACGGTGATGCTGCCCGCGGTGCGTCCCTCGACATAGCCAGCCTCCAGGGGCTTTTCCGCGGCATTGGCTGCAAGCATCCCGGTGGCACGTCCGTTCACCGGATCCTGCTCTGGCGAGCGGTCGGCGAAGCCGACGTAGAGGCGATCAGCCGCAGCTTCGCTCATGGCGTGGATCCGCCCATCGGCGCCCAGCAGCCGGGTCTCGGCGACGCGCGCCTCGGTGTAGCGGACCGTGCTGCCCGACACGTCCAGCGCGCTGCCCTGGAGCAGGACCACGTCGCCCTCGGATCGCAGGGTGATGCTGCCGCCGCCGGCGGTGCGTTCCGCCACGGTGCGGCCGACCTGGTTGACGAAGCCGGACACATCCGCCAGCGGCGTGCCCTTGCGGATGTCGATGGTGACCTTCTGACCGCGCACGAAACTGTCACGAAGCAGGGGGGAATCGCGAAGCTCGTTGCCGCGAAGTTCCACCTCGACGAAGTTGCGTGCCACGGAGAGCTCGACCCCGTCCGTGCCCGACACGTCGATGCGCGCGCCCGGCGCCGCGTAGATGCGGACATCCCCGACCGCCGGGCTGCCGGGCAGCTGGAACAATGGCGCCGTCTGCGCGGAAATGCTGACGTTGCCCGCGGGTGCGCTCAGCAGGCTGTTGGCCTCCAGGTTGACACGCCGGCCGACCACGTCGATGAGAGACGGGGTGAAGCCCTGTGCATCCTGGGTCGTGGTGGCATCTCCAGCCTGCGGGAGGACTTCGGTGATGCTGTCCCGTCCGAAGGTGACGGTCCCGGTCCGCTGCCCGCGCGGAATGAGCACGTTGCCGTTGACCGTGACCGTGGAAATCCCGCTTGCCAGACTCACCTGGTCACGCGCCTGGAGGTAGATCGAGCCGTTCAGGTTCACCGAGGTGGTGGCGCTCACCCGCCCGTTCTGGTTGACCGCGAAGCCAGCCAGCGTCGCATTGCCGCGATCGGCGAGCACCCGCCCGGTCGTCGCGTTCGTGACGCTGCCCCCGGTGACGTCCACGGGCTGCCCGCCGCCGTCGAAGGTCTGGTAGGGATCGACCTCCACCAGGAATCCGCGCAGGGTCGCATCCAGCGGCGCTGCGAGAAACACCTTGGCCCCACCGGCAAGGACCACCTGACCCTGGGGCGCGGAAACGGTGCCGGCGTTGTCGACCTTCGGCGCGAGAAGCATGACCCGCCCACCGGTGGAGGCGTTGAGCGCCGCGCCCGCTTCCACCTCGACAAAGCTGGTCTGGAACTGTGCGAGCGTGCCGCCCCATTCGAAGGCTGCCTGGGCCGCGGCGCCGATGGGCAGCGACAGGAAGCCCCTGGCGAATGCCTCGTCGCGGATCTGCAGACTGGAAGCGATCAGCGAGCCGACGTTCACCTGCGCGCCATCCTTGAACAGGATGCCGTTCTGATTGATGAGGTAGACCTCGCCGGCGGCGCGGATCGCGCCCTGGATGACGCTCGGGTTGGCGTCGAAGATGCGATTCAGCGTGGCCGAGGCCGCACCCTGCTGGTGGTTGAACTGGACGGCCGCTCCGGCGCCGATGTTGAACTGCTGCCAGTTGATCACTGCCCGCAACGACGCCTGATCGATGGTCATGGTCTGCGTCGCGGCGTTGATCGCAGCTGTCGCGGCGCCGCTGGCGGCGATGTTTCCACCATCGATGGGCAGCACCGGGATCGGCAGCGTTCCGGCAGGCACCGCGAGGTCGTTCGCGCTCGCGCCCGCCATCAGGAGTGCGGTCGCGGCAGCGGCGACGCGCGCGCGACGCCGGCCGCGTGGCGCGGAGGCATTCTCCCCGACCGGTACGAGCATGCCGGCCCGGCGGCTGAAGACGAGGCGGAAGCAGCGGCGATTCATGAGCACTCCTTGGCGGCGCGGGCAATGCGCACGTTCGGTCCGCGGACCTCAGAAGTCATAGGCGAGGCGGAACAGCACCCGCGGTTCACCCGCGCGTGAGGTCTGGGCGTCTTCCATCGGCATGCCGAGTTCGACCGAGGCCGCCAGCTCCGGCTGACGCCGATAGCGCAGCCCCAGGCCAGTGCTCCAGGGCGTCTGGTGCGACAGCTGACCAGGCAGGGGACTCTTGATCCTCACGCTTGCGCCATCGACGAAGCCGAGGAGGATCAGTTCGCCGGGTCCGCCGCCATCGACGGCGCGCAGCAGCGAGGGACTGCGCATCTCCAGCGTGGCGATCCAGCCGTCGTCGCCGAGTACTTCGGCCTCGTAGTAGCCGCGCACGCCATCCATGCCGGTGCCCACGAACTGTTCGGTGTTGATGAGCGGCGTGCTCGCGGTGTGGGCGATCACCCGAGCAAAGGCGGTTGCGCCGCGCACTTTCTGCTCGCGGGACAGTTCCCCCCGCAGCGTGATGTAGTTGGCCTGGGCGCGGAAGCGGCGTTCCTGGAACTCGCGGTCGGAGTTGCCGGACAGGGCGCCGCGCAGCGCGAAGTTCGTCGTGACGCTGCCGCGCGTCGTGCCTCGTGCGCCGCGTTGACCGAAGCTGTACTGCGCCGTCAGCGGCGTGTAGGAAACGGTGCTGGCGAGCGACGCGCCCGGCCCGGCCGAAACGTCCTGCAGCGATTCCTTGTAATCGATGCCGAGGACGGCGTTGTGGAAGTAGCGCTCGGTACCCGGAAGCGGGACGATGGCGCGCGCGCCGACGATGTTGCTGTTGCCCAGCACGGTCGAGCTGCCAAGCGAGGCGACGGTGCTGCGCGAGCGCACGCCGTAGAGCGCGAGCAGCAGATTCGAGTCGGTCGGACGGAACAGGTAATTGGCGGAAAGGGCCCTGACCTCGGAAGGGTTCTGGGGCGAGACCAGGTACAACAGCGAGGCGCTGTGGTCACGGCCCCACAGGTTGTCGTAGCGCAGCGTGCCCTGGACCCGCAGCGGTTCCGTGTTGGGCGCCTGCCGGTTGTTGATCTCGATGCCGCCGTGCAGCGGCGACTTGTCCTCCACCCGGAGCTCCATCTCCATGGTGCCGCGCTCGTTCCCAGGCCGCAGCACCGGCGTGACGGAGCGACCCGGCACCTGGTTGAAGCTCGCCAGCTGCTTCTGCGCATCGGGGAAATAGGGCACGGCCCCCGGGGTGAGCGCCGGGAACTTCGATCGGATGTACTCGCGCGTGTGGTAGCGGTTGCCGGTGACGGCAAGCCTGGTGAGAACACCGTCGACCGCCTTGAGGCGCACCACGCCACCG
>JBILUV010000033.1:0-19538 GCA_044370825.1 Burkholderiales bacterium
AGATCGAGACTAACGAGATCGCAGGTCCCACCACCAGGCAGGTTTGCAATGCAAGTGGCCTGCTCCTGCGCAGTGGCGAAGAGGGTGTACTCGTACGTCGTATTGAGTCCCGTCTGATTGGCACCCGCAATGCCGTTCAACGAAGCCGCTGTGGCTTGGAACTGGAGTTGGAAGTTATCGACAGTCCCAAGGGCCGAAGCATTCGTGATGTTGTAGCCAGTGATCCATGCCTGCCCAGCCGACGCCCAGTCAAACCCGGTAAAGCTCACTCCACCCGGATTATCCAGATTCTTGATTGTCGGCATTGCCAGAGCGCCGGTGGACATGGTGGCAACCGCCAACGCCACGCCCAAGAGGGATTTATTGAGTTTCATCGAGAGGCTCCTTATTAGTTAGGCCAGTTAGCCAACTGACGCCACCCTATGAGCACATGGCGTGCCATGCCAGTTTTAATATTAAAAACAGACCTTTAAGTTCTTGCCTGGATCTCCGAAACCGTCAGCGTAAAGATTTTCGACACACTCACTGCAGGGCTATTCGAGCGGTCGCTCCCTAAACAAACCACCCCTTCTCTCCATTCACTGGCCTACCGCAAAAGCCCGCGGGCCCGCATTTCGGCCACTGATGCGCCATAGCGGTTATCAAGCCGCGGTTGAGCGCCAGCCCATTCCAGGTAACAGGAGAGCCCATCTTCGAGCGCCCACCCGGGTTGGAAGGCAAGGACAGCCCGCGCTCGCACCAAGTCAGCGACGTTCGAGCGGATGTCGCCAATGCGATAATTGCCGCTCACCCGGACTGGCGAGCGACTGTCGAGCAGACGAACCATGAGATGCGCCATCTCGAGAATCGTGGTCCCTAGGCCGCTACCGACGTTGAGTACCACCGGCGAGTCAACCGGTACCTCGATACTCCTGACGACAGCTTCCACGACGTCGTCTATGTACACGAAGTCTCGCGCAGCCCGGCCGTCCTCAAAAACGTTGAGCTCATCGCCCGCGGAAGCCGCATTGAAAAAAACCGAAAGGATGCCCGTGTACGGGTTGATGAGCGATTGACCGGGTCCGTAAACGTTCTGGAAGCGAAGGGCGAGGGACGGTATCCCGAGCACCCGTCCGAACATCAGGACCATTTGCTCCTGCATCTGCTTGGTGAGCCCGTAGAAGGAAGCAGGCGACAACTGCGCCGATTCATCCGTCGGCTCAAGCAAGCAAATAGCCCTGCATAGCGGGCAGTGCACGTCGAAATCACCCCGCGCCAGATCAGCAGCGTTCCGCGCGCCGGGATACACCACACCGTGCGCCTCGCAGCGGTATCTGCCCTCACCGTAGACGGCTCGTGATGAGGCGACGACAACCCGCTCGACCGTCCGCGGCAACTCGTTGACCAGAAGGTCCAGCAGGGCCGCTGTGCCGCCAACGTTGACCTCCTCGTAGCGCCGGACGGCATACATGGACTGTCCAGTCCCGGTTTCCGCAGCCAGATGGATGATCACCTGTTGCCCAACCATGGCATTGCGCAGCATCACACTATCCCGAACGTCCCCGAGTACGCATTCCACCTGCCGCGGCAGAGCCGCAGGCCAGCCGGGGTTCGCGCCGTGTACTTGAGGACTCAGGTTGTCGAGCACCCTGACAAAATGGCCACCCGCAACGAGGCGGCGGGACAAATGAGTACCTATGAACCCAGCCCCACCGGTAATGAGCACACGCATCATCCCACCTCCCTGACCGCGAGTATTTCCGACCGCACACCGCGCAGCGACCTACCCACACCGACCCAAGGCGGCCCCGCCGAGCATCCCGAGCACCCGGCCGAAGACTTCATGTGTCAAGGTAGGGACCGTGCGTAGGCCTCGATCTGTTCTTTCAGACGGCTATCCATCGAAAGATTCAAGACGCGGTCGAACTCACCCCTCGCCTCCGATTTTCTCCCTGCCTTGACCAGCGCCTTTGCGAGGTTGAAGCCGAACGGTGCAGACCCGGGCACGAGTCCGGTCGCCTCTCGAAGGTGTCGAAGGGCAACATCGACGTTTCCAAACTCCGAGTGGACCATGCCGGCCGTGTCCAGAAACGCGGCATTCCTCGGGTAGAGCGAGACCAACCGATCCGCGACGACCAACGCTTGTCGGTCATTGGTACGCAACAGGCACCATGCGAGGTTGTTCAACGCCGAAGGATCGTCTGGCTGCGCCTCTAGCGCCCGCTTGAACCAGTCGCGCGCCCGTGCATAATCCCCGACCCGGAGCCTCAACTCGCCCATGGTCGCCATGACCGACGCATCCTGCGGCGCAGATCGCAGCCAATCGCTGGCCGCCTTCTCCGCATCGCCGGTCTTGCCCTGACGATCGAGGAGCAAAAGCAATCCCTTGACCAGGGTCGAATTGCGGGTCGCCACGATACCCCTGTGAACGACCGCCTCTGCAGCCGCAAAGTCTTTGCTACCACTCAGGACGCGTGCCTCAGCTCCATAGCCGGCAACCTGATCCGGCCAACGTTTCTGGATTTCTCTCGCTCCAGCAAGCGCTCGCTCTCTTTCGCCAAGGCGCGTATCCATCTCGACCAAGGCAACGTGCGGGTCAATGCTATCCGGATTAACCGCCTTCGCCCGCTCGGCGGCCGCCCGGGCCTCATCAACCTTGCGCTGCGCGAAATAAATCTGCGCCTGCCCGAGATAGCCAAGCTGGGACTTCGGCGCGACGGAGGTCAACTTCTCATAGGTCAGGACGGCGCGACCGCTGTCGCCGGCGGCCTCTTGCGACTGCGCCAGCAACCACATGAGCTGCGGATGATCGGGAAAAACCGCCAGCGAGGCCTGCGCCGCATCGATGGCGCTCTTGTGCTCACCGTTCCGGGCCAGATAGGAGATCTTGGAGATATGGGGGCCCGGCGCTGCACCACTGGCCGCAACAGCGGCATCCAGGACTTTCAGCACCTCGACCTGCGGAGCTCCATTGGCCTCCAGCAACCCGGCAAGTTCCTGCGCAGCCTGAAGATTGAGGGGATTGGCTTGCAGAAACGTCCGAAAGCGCTCCGTCGCCGCACTGAGATCACGATCCTGGATATCCAGCCGCGCAAGCGAACGTACCGCAGGCAGATAGGCAGGGTCCAGCGAAAGAGCCTCCTGATACTTCTTCCGTGCGCCAGATGAATCTTTACGCGCAGAAAGGACGGCACCCATCAACTGGGAGGCTTGCGGCAGCTTGGGGTTGCCCGCGAGGAACGCAGCCGCGCCCCGCTGAGCGTCGTCCAGTTTGCCCGCGCGCAGGAGATGATCAACGGCGATCTCCCTCGCCTGAGTCTTGCCAGGGGCGAGATCAGCCGCCCTTTCGAGCCTTGCAAGACCGTCTGCTGTCTTGCCGGTATCGAGCAGTGCGCGACCAAACCTCTCCTGCGCAATCGCGTCCCTGGGTGCCACGTCCGCCGCCTTGGCGAAATACTCGAGTGCCTTCGCCCCTGCACGTTGACGGGCCGCGATCTCCCCAGCGAGCAACAAGGTCGCAACGTCGCTCTCATCAGCTACCAGCAACGGGGAGAGCGCCTTTTGCGCGTCCGAAACACGCCCGAGTTGCAACAAAGCGGAAGCAAATCTCTTTCTGAGCGCCTCGTTCTCGGGAAACTCGAGCACCGCCTTGGCAAGAAACCGCTCTGCCGCTGAAATGTTGCCGAGCTCGAACTCGATCGTTGCCATGAGCGATGTGGCCTGAGGATCATCAGGTAGCACCTTCATCGCAAGTCTGGCGGACTCCCGCGCCTTGGAAAGGTCCCCTTTTGCCCGTGCCGTCAGGGCGTGGAGGTAATGCACTAACGGTGCTGATGGGCTGATCCTGCGTAGAGCTGCAATTCGGCTCTCGGCGCCAGCAACATCACCGCGCTCCACGAGCAACTCGCCAAGCAGCGCGTAAGCAGGCAGGAAACCGGGGCGCTGCGCGATTGCCTTGTCCAGACTATCGACGGCCTGATCCAGTTGCTTCTCTTTGAGATGCACCTGTGCCTTGAAGAACCACGCCGCGCTAAGGCTTTGATCCATCGCGATGGCACGAGACGCCTCGGACATGGCCGAGGCGTAATCCCGGCCAATAACAGCAAGTCGAGCCATTCCGAGGTGCGCCCGCGCGCCGTCGCCATCCAACTCGCGTGCGCGCTGGATCGCCGCCTCCGCCTCCTTCGTCTTGCCCAACGCCAGGAAGGCGTCTGCAGCCAACGCATGCATGGCGCTGCCCGCCTGAGGGGACAACCCTCCTGCCTGCTCCACCAGTGACAGGACCTCGTCATACTTGCCGAGGTCCAGGAGGACGGCGGCCAGTTGAGGCAGAATGACCTCAGGCTGCACACCCAGTTGACGTGCTTTGCGAAACTCTACTTCGGCGAGGCCGACATCCCCCAGCTTGCTCAGAACCATTCCGAACTGTGTGCGCAACTCCTTGTCGTCTGGCTGGGACTCAAGAGCATTCTTGAGATCGATCCGCGCTGCCACGAAATCGCCAGCGGCGATGTGGCGAGCTGCGGCATCTCTCGCGCCATCGTAGCCGCCGTCGCCACAGCCAAAAAGGAACAGCACCAGCAGTCCGCATACGACCCCGAACGCGATACGCCCGGGGCGATCCACGTACAGAAGCTCGGCAGACAGAATTTCATTCATTTCAATACCTTTATAACTCACCCGGGAAACAACCCTTCGATGTTCGGGCCTTCCGACTACTTCCTGTCAGTGAACAATGCCCTGAGCGTCCCGACCGGTAGAGCAAACGTGATGCCGCTCGGGTGCGAGACCGGTGACTCACGCAGGCTCTTTACGATTACCGAGTTGACAACGCCGACAACCTCGCCAGTCATGGGATCGTACAGGGGACTCCCGCTGTTACCAGGGTATGCCGTGGCATCAAGTTGCATGACCAGCGGATTGGCTCCTGATAGGGCCCTGATGGTCTTGACGTCCAGTCCGGCTGAGTCCTGCTTCGGCATGGCCATTGGCGCGACTGCCGAGACCATGGCCCGGTGGGTGATGGGCAGAAGGCCGGTGATGGGCCCCAACGGGAACCCGGTGAAGAGGAACTGCCTGCCCTCGCGCGGCACGACCGTGCTCTCGCTCAGCTTGAGCGGGGGTAGCCGCGAGCCATCGATGCTCAACAAGGCAACGTCGCTGTCTCGATCGACCCGCACCACCGACACAGTGCGAAAGTCACTGCCTCCGCCCACGGCATCCGGCACGAAGATCGCCAGGGCCTCACGACGCTCCCCGTCGAGATTGAGCGGAACGACATGTGCGTTGGTGGCGATCAAGGAGCCGTCACCCACCGCGAAGCCAGTCCCCTGAAACAGGAAAGCAGGCTGCCTGAGGCGCTGGTAGGTCCCGACCGCAACCACGGAGGGCTTGACCTTCTGGATGATGTCTTCGGCGGATGCGTCGTCGCTGCGCGGTGCCGCCATGGCCGCCGTTGGCGCCAGCGAGAACGCAAACGCTGCGATCACTGCCAACACGTCGGCGAACGCAAACGGAAAGCGAGCAGCTATCGATGCTGCGGGGTCAAGATTGCACTCTCTCACCGCGCTGCGCCTCCGACTTGACTCACGACATGACGACACCCGGCACGAGGACAACTTGCTCAAGATCAGTCCGCGAGTCCGGAAGCCACATGAATGTACCAGCCCAGGGCCTCGACCAGTCCAGCACCCAGATCATGCGAAGGAAAGTAACCCAACCGAGCGCCGCTTGCACTGACATCAGCCAACGAATGCCGCACATCCCCCACCCGAAAGTCCCCGGACACAGGCTGCACCGCCGCCACCTCGGGATGCATTTCGGACAGGCGATCCCGAATCAGCGCAAACAAGGAATTCAGCGTCGTCCTCTCCCCCACCGCCACATTGAACACCCCATGCGAGCCGGGCGCCAAGTCCGCCACTGCGGCACGCACATTCGCCAGCACGGAGTTCTTCACATAGCAGAAGTCCCGCGAAGTCTCGCCGTCGCCGTTGATCACCACGGGCTGGCCAGCGAGCATGGCGCTCACCCACTTGGGGATCACGGCAGCGTAGGGGCCGTCGGGGTCCTGGCGGGCGCCGAAGACGTTGAAGTAGCGCAGGCCCACGGTGGTGATGCCGTAGGTGGCGGCGAAGACGCGGGCGTAGATCTCATCCACCAGCTTGGTGACGGCATAGGGCGACAAGGGGTTGCCGATGCGGTCCTCGACCTTGGGCAGGTCGGGGTGGTCGCCGTAGACGGAGCTGGAGGAGGCGTAGACGAAGCGTTTCACGCCTTCGTCCTTGGCGGCCACCAGGATGTTGAGGAAGCCGGTGACGTTGGCCGCGTTCGAGGCGATGGGGTCGGCGATGGAGCGTGGCACCGAGCCCAGGGCGGCCTGATGCAGGACGAAGTCCACCCCTTGCACCGCCTCGCGGCAGGTGGCGAGGTCGCGGATGTCGCCCTCGATGAACCGGTGGCGCACCCAGGCGTCCTCGCCCACCAGCGTGCGCACCTCGTCGAGGTTGCGCTGGTGGCCGGTGGCGAAGTTGTCGAGCGACACCACGCGCTGGCCGGCACGCAGCAGTTCCTCGAGCAGATGCGAGCCGATGAAGCCGGCGCTGCCGGTGACCAGCCAGGTGGCGGGCTGATGCCTGTAGGCGCCCAGGGCGCCGGCGATGGCGGCTGCGGTGGGGCCAGGCTCGCTCACAGGCGCCAGACGCCGATGCCGTGGGCGGCGTAGCGCGCGGCGTCGGCCTTGCTCTTGACGTCGACCAGCACGCCACCGGGCTTCATGCGGGAGACGATCTCCTCCACCGGCTTGCGCACGAACTCCTCGTGCGCCACGGCGAAGACCACCGCCGCGGCCGGGGGCAGGTCGTCCCAGGCGGTGAGGCTGACGCCGTATTCATGCATGGCCTCGTCCGCGTCGGCCACCGGGTCGTGCACGTGCACGTTGGCGCCGTAGGACTTGAGCTCCTGGATGACGTCGATCACCCGGGTGTTGCGGGTGTCGGGGCAGTTCTCCTTGAAGGTGAGGCCCATGACGACGACGTCGTCGCCGCGCACCGGAAAGCCGGCGTGAATCAGCCGCTTGACGGTCTGCTCGGCCACGTACTTGCCCATGCCGTCGTTGATGCGCCGCCCGGCGAGGATGACCTGCGGGTGGTAGCCGACCTTCTCGGCCTTGTAGGTGAGGTAGTAGGGGTCGACGCCGATGCAGTGGCCGCCCACCAGCCCAGGGCGGAAGGGCAGGAAGTTCCACTTCGTGCCGGCGGCCTCGAGCACCTCGAGGGTGTCGATGCCCAGGCGGTGGAAGATGAGCGCCAGCTCGTTCATGAGGGCGATGTTGAGGTCGCGCTGGGTGTTCTCGATCACCTTGGCAGCTTCGGCCACCTTGATGCTGCTGGCGCGGTGCACCCCGGCGGTGATCACGCGCTCGTACACCCTGGCCACGCGCTCGAGGGTCTCGGGGCTGTCGCCGGAGACGACCTTTTTGATCTTGGTGACGGTGCGTTCCTTGTCGCCGGGGTTGATGCGCTCGGGCGAGTAGCCGACGAAGAAGTCCTGCCCCCACTTCATGCCCGACACCTGCTCCATCAACGGCACGCACACCTCCTCGGTGGCACCCGGATAGACGGTGGATTCGAACACCACGATGGCGCCCTTCTTCATGTACTTGCCGACGGCCTTGCTGGCGCCGACCAGCGGGCTGAAGTCCGGCTGGTGGGCCTCGTCCACCGGGGTGGGCACGGCGACGATGATGACGTCCGCCTCTGCCAGGGCACTGGCATCGGTGGTAGGGCGGAAGTGCACGGCCGCGGCCAGATCGGCGGTGCTCACCTCACCGGTGGGGTCGACGTGGCGGCGGTAGGCCTCGATCTTGGCCTCGGAGAGGTCGAGGCCGATGGTGGGCCCCTGCTTGCCGAACTCCACCGCCAGGGGCAAGCCCACATATCCCAGGCCAACGACGGCTACTGTTTCGCTCATGGTGTTCCGATCGGATGAATGAAGGAGGTTGCGCGGCGGTGGTCGGGGCTCAGGCGGTCTGGGCCGTGGTGCGCATGGCGTACTTGTCGAGCAGGTCGTACAGGGTGGGCCGGCTCACACCCAGCATCTCCGCCGCCTTGCTGATGTTGCCATTGACGCGGTTGAGCACCTGCACGATGGCCTCGCGCTCGGCCTCGTCGCGCACCCGGCGCAGGTTGAACAGCTCGGGCGCGACGTCGGGGATGCTGAGGCCGAAGTCCTCGGCCTTGAGGGCGTTGGTCTCGGCCATGATGACGGCGCGCTTGACGCGGTTTTCCAGCTCGCGGACGTTGCCGGGCCAGGGGTAGCCCTCGATGGCGTCGACCGCCTCGGGCAGCAGCGTCATGGCGCCGGCCTTCTGCTCGGCGGCGATGCGCCGCACGAAGGAGTGGGCCAGCAGGCTGGCGTCGCCCTTGCGCGCGCGCAGCGGCGGGATGTCGAGGACGATCTCGGCCAGGCGGTAGTAGAGGTCCTCGCGGAACTTGCCCTGCCCACTCAGTGCATGCAGGTCCTGGTGAGTGGCACAGACGATGCGCACATCCACCGGGATCTCGTCGCGGCCGCCGATGCGCTCGATCACCCGCTCCTGCAGGAAGCGCAGCAGCTTGGCCTGGAGCGACAGCGGCAGGTCGCCGATCTCATCGAGGAACAGGGTGCCGCCATCAGCCACCTCGATCTTGCCGGGCGTCTGCTTGGCCGCGCCGGTGAAGGCTCCCTTCTCGTAGCCGAAGAGCTCGCTCTCGAGCAGGTTGTCGGGGATGGCGGCGCAGTTGATGGCGACGAAGCGGCCAACGCGCCGACTGGAGCTGGTGTGCAAGGCGCGGGCCAGCAGCTCCTTGCCGGTGCCGGACTCGCCCAGCAGCATCACCGTGGCGTTGGTGCCGGCCACCTTCTCCACGGTGCGGCAGACCTTCTGCATCTCCGGGTCGCGGGTGATGATGCCGGAGCTGCCGGCCGAGGTCACCGCGCTCTGCAGGCGGGCGTTCTCCTCCTGCAGCTCGTACACGCGGTAGGCGCGCTCGATGATGAGGTTGAGCAGCTCGGGCTGGAAGGGCTTCTCGCAGAAGTCGTAGGCCCCTAGGGCGATGGAGCGCACGGCATTCGACCGGTCGTGCTGGCCGGTGATGACGATCACCTTGGTCTGGGGCAGCAGGGTGAGGATCTCCTGCAGCAGGGCGAAGCCGGTGGTGGTGTCGTCCGGCGTGGGCGGCAGGCCAAGGTCCATGGTGACCACGGCGGGCTCGTGGCGCCGCAGCTGGATGATGGCCGACTCGCGGTCGTCCGCCACCAGCACTTCGTACTGGTCGAAGGCCCACTTCATCTGCTTTTGCAGGGCCGGGTCGTCTTCGATGACGAGCAGGGGTTTGCGCTTGTCCGTGTTCATGCTGCCTTGTCGTCGTTGTCGAGGCTTGCCTCTTTCCTGTCACGCGCGGGCAGGCTCACGCAAAAGCGCGTGCCCACCCCCACCTCGCTCTCGACGGTGATGCGTCCGCCGAGCTCCTGTATGTACTGCTGGCTCTCGTATGCGCCTATGCCCATGCCAGTGGCCTTGGTGGAGCGGAAGGGCTTGAACAATTCGTCGCGAATGAACTGCGGACTCATGCCCTTGCCGTGATCCCGCACCTCGATCAGGACGAAGCTGCCGTCCTGCCTGGCCTCGATGTCCACCGTGCCGCGGCCCTCCATGGCGTCGAAGGCGTTCTGCACCAGGTGGCCCAGCACCCGCTCGAGGCGGTCGGTGTGGCCCATGGCCCAGAGTTCGTCGCCCACGGACGCCGTCACCGTCCTGCCCTGTCGCCCCCATGCACCCTTGATGCCTGCAATCACCGCGCCAACGTCCACCGGGGCGGGGTTCTCGATCGGCGCGGTGCCGGAGCGCAGCTGCAACAGCAGTCGCTGCATGCGCTGGACCACGTGTTCGATGGTCTCGCGCATGTCCTTCTGGAATTCAGGATTTGCGGCATGGCGCTCGGCGTTCTTGAGCATGAGCGACAGCTGCGCGACCAGGTTCTTGAGATCGTGCACCACGAAGGCGGACATGCGGTTGAAGGCGCTGAACTGCTGCGCCTCGACCAGGGCCTCGGCCAGGCGCACCTGGCTGATGACGCTGGCGGCCTGCTTGGCCGCGGTCTTGAGCAGGTCCAGCACCTCCCAGTTGAGCTCGACCGGGGTGCGCGGCTTGGTGAGCGCCACCAGTCCGCCCAGTCCGTCGGCCACCGGCAGGGGGATGACGATCCAGGCATTGCCCAATGACAGCAGCCAGTCGGGCGGCTCCATGCCGGGGTATGCATCGCGCCGACGCATGAAGTCCTGCACGTCCACCACCCAGCCGGTGCGAGCGAGAAAACCGATGAACGGGTCGTCTCCAGGGATGGTGGGCAGGTCGGACGGCATGTTCCAGCGGCCGGACTGGCGGAAGTCGCCGCGCTCGTCGCGCCACCACTGCGCCCCACCCGGGCTTTCCACGAGGTCGGCCAGGGCGTGGATGGAGCGGGTGACCATGTCGCCGTCGTCGGCGGCGTTGCTGAGGAAGTTGGTGAACTTGAGCCACTCCTCCCGGTAGTCGTAGCGGTAGGCGTAGAAGTGCTTGTTGATGAACACCCGCAGACGGGCGCGCACGGTGCGCGAAAACGCCAGCACCGCCAGCGCCAGGGTGGCAGCGAACACCACCGTCACCTGCACCGCGGTGGCCCAGCCCCCTCCGAAAAACCGCACGAAGTACCCGGCACCGGCAACCGCCAGCATGTACAACCCCGACAGCAGCAGGGCGGTGGAGCTGAACATCACCTGGCGCGAAACGGCCACGTCCACGGTCCAGTCGCGGTTGCGCTTGGTGGCGACGAACAGCAGCGGGATGACGAAGGCGTGGAGCACGCCGCGCACGATCCAGATCTGGACGTTGAGCTCCTTGAGCAACAGCGCATCGGAGAACACGAACAGGTCGAAGCCGAACATGGCCGCCAGCGCGAGGCACAGCGGCTTGACCGCCCAGCGGCCGGCCTCGCCAGTGCCGCGGTAGAGCTGCTCGCACAGCATCAGGCCGCCGACCGAGGCCACCGCAAAGGCAGTAAGCATGGGGGCCTGGGGGTTGAGAGCGATGCCCGGGTGTTCCGCGATGAAGCTCGAGCCGATGCCGAGCGCCCAGAGGATGGCGAGCAGGACGATGGCCAGTACCCAGCGCAGCCGTCCGCTCAGCGACACCTGCCGCCCGACCAGGGCGAAGGCGGGCAGCAGGTGCAGGAGGAAGCCCATCCAGACCACGAAGCGGGCCCCGTCAGCCAGGAAGTGCACCAGCACGAACCCGCGCTCGGGGTACAAGGCCACGGCTAGGCCGGAGTACTGCCACACAGCGGTGACGGCGCAGGCCAATGCCAGCAGCCGGGCGCGGTCGTTGCCGCGCGAGCGCACCGAGAGCAGGGCTGCCAGCCCGCCGAAGGCGAGGCCGCCGACGCCGTAGCACAGCGATGCGACCAGGGCCTGGGACATCACCTGGCAGCCTTGGTGGAGGGGCGGGACGCGGCTTTCTGGGTGGCGGGGCGAGCGTTCACGCGCTTGGACTCGGGGGCGGACAGGTTGGCAGAACGGGGCGAAAGGCGCGGGGCCCGCGGCGGGCTACCGGGGCTCAGCGCACGCCTTCCCCGAACAGAACCACGCGGAAGGTACTGAAAAGAATCACCATGTCCAGCATCACGGTGTGGTTCTTCACGTAATAGAGATCGTATTGCAGCTTGCGCACGGCGTCCTCCACCGACGCGCCATAGCTGTAGCGCACCTGCGCCCAGCCGGTGAGGCCGGGCTTGACGCTGTGGCGGGCGCCGTAGAACGGCACCTGCTCGGTGAGCTGGGCGACGAAGAACGGCCGCTCGGGCCGCGGTCCGACAAAACTCATCTCGCCCTTGAGCACGTTGAAGATCTGCGGCAGCTCGTCGATGCGGGTGCGGCGGATGAAGCGGCCAACCCGGGTCACGCGCGGGTCACCGGTGGCGGCCCAGCGCGGCACGCCGTCCTTCTCGGCGTCGGTGCGCATGCTGCGGAACTTGAGCAGCATGAAATTCCGCCCACCGAGGCCGACCCGCTCCTGGCGGAAGATCACCGGGCCGCCGCTCTCCAGGAAGATGGCCAGGGCAGCGACCAGCATGGCCGGGCCTGCCAGCGCCAGCAGCGTGAGGGAGGCGCCAAGGTCGAAGGCGCGCTTGACGACGCGGCGTGACCAGCCCTGGCGGAAACCGTGGCCGTAGATGAGCCAGCTGGCCTTGAGCGAGCTGACCGGAACCTCGCCCGAAACCCGCTCGAAGAAGGCCGACAACTCGGTGATGCGCACGCCGCGCAGGCGGCAGTTGAGCAGCTGACTCACCGGCAGCACGCCCCCGCGCTGTTCCTGCTGGGCGACGATGATCTCGTGCACGCCCAGCCGGGCCACGGTGTCCTCGAGCGAGGCGCCAGTGCGGATCACCCGGTCGGCCGAGACCGCCTGTGCCGGACTGCTGCCGAGTGGGAAGAAGCCGGCCAGCGACACGCCGGTACGGCCCGAGCCGTTCAGGGTCTGTTCCACCGCGAGGGCCTCGGGGCCGGTGCCCAGGACCAGGATGCGGTGGGTGAGCCAGTTCATCTCCACGCCAAACAGCAGGAGCAGGCGCACCAGCATCAGGCCACCCGCCGAAAGCAGCAGCGCCTCGGGCAGGGCCGCGCGGTAGCCATCGCCGTTGGGCAGCCAGGCGAACACGGCGTATACCACGCCTCCGCCGACGATCAGGCTGATCAGGACGCGCAGGGCGAAGGCCACCGCCGAGGATTCCCGGTCGATGCGGTGCAGCTGGAAAGCGCCGAGAAAGATGATCTGGCTGAGGGCGAAGATGGCCACCGCCCAGAAAACCTTCATCTGGTCGGTGATGGGTTCGTCCAGATGCCCCGAAACGGCATTTATGAACGATCCGCACAGGACGAGCCCCGCCAGCACCACCTCGACGATGGCGACGACCGGAACCCGTTGATTGAAAAGTATGACCATCCAGCAGCCTGGGAGCGCCTGACGCGGAGATTCCCGACCAAGCGAGCAAGATGCCGGCCCGGTACCCCTCAGCGCATGAATGCGGCCCAGCGCGGCCGCGCAACAGTCAGGCAGTCGCGCCCGCGGTCCGGGGTTTCCGGCGGCGAAACTGCTTCATCAGGGCGTGATAGACCAGCAGGTGCGGCGGCATGCGCAGGAACACCGCCCGCGCCTCCAGCAGGCGCTCGTTCAGGGATCGGCGGGTCGGGTGAAGATCGTCGGGGTGGCGGGGGAAGATCACCGCCGGGATGGCCGTGTCCATCCAGCGCCTCAGCGGCAGTGGCGGGGCCTCGCGCGCCAGTGCGCAAAAGACCCTGTCAGGCACGGGGGTGCCGAGCAGGCGGCGGCAGAAGTGCAGGGTGTACCACAGGCAACGGCCCAGGCCGTGGCGGCGCGGCTCGGCGGCGAGTTCGTCCCAGAAACCGGGCGCGGAGGCGAATCCGCGAATCATCGCATCCAGGTCGACCAGATCCCGGATCTTGCCCACGCAGTCCGAGTCCTGGAACAGATGGGCGGCCGCATGGATCACCTGGTCCACCGGGCATAGCACCCGGAAGCGGAAACCCTCCAGCGGAATCGAGCGCGACAGCAGGCGGGCGGCGTCGGGCTTGGCGCGGCCGATCACCGGCAGGATGGTGTGGTGCACGTCGAGCTGCATGCGGTGGGCGCCGTGGCGCATGGGCGGCAGTTCGTGAGACCAGACGCGGTAGTAGTTCTGGTCGTAGGGGTCCGGCTTCTCCGTCTCCCAGCCGACGGCGGTGAGCCGGCGCTCGACCTCGGCGATGGCCTCCCGCGGCACCAGGATGTCGACGTCTTCGAAGATCCGCCCCTCGGCCATGGGCAGCTCCTGGAACAGATAGGCGGCGCCCTTGAGCAGGACCACGGGGTGGCCGAAATCGTGGAACGCCCGGTCCACCCCCCAGAGAATGGCGAGCGCGCCATGCCGGCGGTGCTGCGCCAGGCAGCCGCTGCCCGTCAGGTGCTGACGCACCCGCTCGACCGGGAGGGCGTCGAGCACACCCGCCGAGGCGAGGCGATGGGCCAGCGAGGCCAGCAGCTTGGCCTGCCGGGCGGTGCGCAGCAGTAGGTCCCAGCGGTCCTCGGACAGCCGGGCCATGCTCGCGGGGTCCGCCAAGGCGGCGAGCAGCAGGGCGCCGTGGTCCGGGAGTGGCCGTGCCCCCGGGGCCCCCACCGCGGTGGCCTCTGCGACGGACGCGGGTGGAGCGTTCATGTACCGGCCCCGGCGGCGGCTTCGGCCGGGGACGATGGCAGCGGGGCCTCGTCGAGGGCCTGGTCGATGAGGGCGATGGCGGCGTCCAGATCGCCGAACACCAGCTGGCGGCAGGGCAGCGTGGTGGCGAGACGCGCAACCTGCTCGAAGGCCTGCAGCCCTAGGAACTCATAATTGAAGGAGTTCACCGCCAGCCGGGTCATGGCGGACCCGGGGTCGACCGGTGTCAGGCTGGCCTGCTGACCCGCGATGAAGCGGGGGAACACCACCAGGGCGGGCGTGGCCGGGACATGGCGGGCCGCGACGCTCGTGGCGTCGGGCGCGAGGTGGGCGACGTCGCCCTTGCGGGTCTTGGGGAACACCGGGCCCAGCACGGCCTCGGCGCTACGCCCGCGGATAACCGGTACCGAGGCGTTCTTCAGGGCGACCGGCCGCACCATGGGCAGCAACTGTCCGCTGCGCGGATCAATGACCCCGAATTCGTCGGACAGCAGCCGGTAGCCGGACAGGGACAGGGCGGCAGTGAGGGTGCTCTTGCCCGAGCCGGGCACGGCCGGGAGGATGACGGCCCGGTGATCCGGCCGCGCCACCACGCCGGCATGCAGCAGCAGGTAGTGGAACAGGCGGGTCGCGAGAGCGTGGTTCATGCCCCATTCGAGATAGGGCAGGTGGGTGTCGGCCGGGAAGGGCGCGAAGGGCTGGACACCGTCGATGACGCACTGGATCTGCGGGTTGAACCACCGGCGCATCCCGTCGACCTGGGTGAGGGTGACGGTGGCATCGAAGCACCCCGAGGCCTCCAGCAAGGGAAAGGCCGCATACAGCAGGCGGAGCGGTGCGATCAGATCCGGGACGTCGGCGCGGACTCTTACCCGCGCCGAACCGAAATCAAGCGCGAGCCCTGAGCCTGCCAGCCTCCTCGCCGCCTCGGCAGAGTCGAGCCCAGCCAGAGTGTTCGGTCGCATGCAGGATCAGCCCGGCACGGGCGAGCTCATCGACGATGCGCACGAGCTGCTGGTGTTCTTCCGCGAGGGGTTCCGCGGTAGCGGGGAGGCCGAAGGCAAGGCACAACTCCAGATAGGTGGCCGGGCCTTCGGAAAGCAACTTCAGTACCTCGCCAGCGGCGGGGCCGAGGCGGTGGGTTTCGGAGGAGAGGGGGTTGTAAACAACCACGGCATCCTGGAGGACCACGCAGGCTGCCAGGTTAGGACTCCATGAAACCTCACAGAAGGGGCTCATAGAGCCGCAATCGGCGGACACGTCAGGCAAACGAATTAAGACAAGACACCGTGATCTGCTGCCCCTTCGGAGCTGGGTTCAACCACGAGAAACCGGAAATATCCTTGGATGCTGAGTCATAAAATACCAAACCGGCCTTCGTCGCTACCGAACCAGCTACCAACGCGTAAGGCTTGGTCACATCCGTAGTGCTCACGGATGTCGAAGGGATCATCTGCGGGAAATTGGCGTCTCCGGTACCCGGAACAGTGTCGGTACCGACGTTCACTTTCATGTAGAAGCTGTCGTCCGTCGGGCAGGCTAGCGCCGGGGTAGTGGTGCCACCCGCCGTGGAGGACCCCGTGCCCACAACATCAGTGATCACATAACTGGCTGTGGTGCTGGAGGCCCGGTGCAAAAGATCAACCTGAGTGACAGCACAACGCAACCAATTGTCAGAACCCTCGCTAGAGCTGGCAAGATTGTTCGCGACGGGGGGCGAGGCGTCCTTGGTAATACACATCGAACTCGAGGCAGCCACGGCAGTACCAGACTGCACCGTCAGCACGACGGGAACCCCTGCGCCTACCTTGAGGAGTTGTCTGCGGTGTTGATTGGTCTGGCTCATATCGCCGGGTCTCCGACCGAAATCCTGTTCATCAATCAAGATAAGCAATTACCAGGCCGAAAACCAGAACGCTCGCAAGCCCATGTTCTGACATGCTTTGCATCAAACCCCGCCAAACCGGTCGAAGCCGACCGTAAAGACTGGCGACGCTTGAGGACATTCGCAGGGCTGAACCAAATATAACGAAACGCGAGTTTATCCCAGCCGCACCCGCCTCAACCCACGCGCTACCCAAGAAAACCCTTGACCGCGCCGCGATCCGGATAAGAAGCCACCGCCCCATAGTGTCCGCAAGCCAGCGCCGCCGCCGCGTTTGCGTAGGCCACCGCTTCCCAGAACCCACCCCGCCGCGCCCGGCACGCCATGAAGCTCCCAGCGAAGCAGTCGCCAGCACCTGTGGCATCCACCAGAGTGATGGCATGGCCTGGCAGCCCCCTCGTCTCGGAGCCGTCCCAGGCCAGTACGCCTTCCGCCCCGAGCTTGAGCACGACCTGGCCGGCGCCGAGGTCGCGGGCCCAGGCGAGGATGTCTTCCGGCACCTCCAGCCCGGAGAGCAGCCGTGCGTCGTCGAGGCTGGGCAGGAAGCAGTCCGCCTGGGCGGCCGTGGCCGCGATGACGGCGCGGGCACGCGCCAGGGGCCAGAGGTTGAGCCGCAGGTTGGGGTCGTAGACCACCGCCACGCCGTGCTCGCGCGCATGGGCGATGGCCTCGAACACGGCATCGCAGGCGCCGACGCCAATGGCCTGGGTGATGGCGGAGGTGTGCAGGTACCGGGTGTTCGCGATAAGGTCCCTGGGGAGGTGCCCGGGCCGCAGGAGTGACGCGGCCGACCCGGCGCGCCGGTAACTGAAGCGGTGCCCCTCTGGGCCATGGTGGATGAAGTAAAGCCCGGTGGGCGCCACCGGATCGACAGCCACCGACGAGGCGTCGACACCTTCGCGCACCCAGAGCTCGCGCAGCATGCGGCCGAAGTCGTCGTCCCCAAGGCGGGTAATGTAGGACACACGGGCACCCTGCCGGGCAGCGGCGATGACGGCGTTCATGGTGTCGCCGCCGAAACCCTGGAGGTAGCGCCCGGGGTCGTCGGGCAGGGCGCTGAATTCGATCATCGGCTCGCCGATGGACACCACATCCCAGGCCGGGCCGCCCTCCCGCGTGCTCATGCCATGCTCCCGCGTCTGAAAGAGCCCGATTGTCGCCTGCCCCCTGGCGGTTGCGGCAAGCCCAGCGCGGGCCGCGAATCCTGGGCGGCCCACGCGGAAGGCCTCTGCTAGACTTGGTGCATTGCATCATTTCCGTGGAGGCACAGCATGCTTCGAGGCAGATCAGCGGTGGTGACCGGATCCACCAGTGGCATCGGACTGGCCATCGCGAAAACGCTGGCGGCCAATGGCGCCAACGTGATGCTGAACGGTTTCGGCGACATCGCCGAGATCAAGGCCTTGCGGGCGCAGATGGAGCGGGACCACGGCGTGCAGGTGCTGTACTCCGGCGCCGACATGAGCCGCCCGCCGGAGATCCAGACCATGCTGCGCGAGGCGGTGGCCCGTTTCGGCGGCATCGACATCCTGGTGAACAACGCCGGCATCCAGCACGTGGCGCCGGTCGACGAGTTCCCCGTCGATAAGTGGGACCTGATCCTGGCGATCAACCTGTCCTCGGCCTTCCACACCATCCAGGGCAGCCTGCCGGCCATGAAAGCACGCGGCTGGGGGCGCATCGTCAACATTGCCTCGGCCCACGGCCTCGTCGCCTCGCCGTTCAAGTCGGCCTACATCGCGGCCAAGCACGGCCTCGTGGGCCTGACCAAGACAGTGGCCCTGGAGACGGCCCGCCTGGGCATCACCTGCAACGCCATCTGCCCCGGCTACGTGCTCACGCCCCTGGTGGAACGCCAGATCGAGGACCAGGCGCGCACTCATGGCATCCCGCGCGAGGAGGTGGTGGAGCGGGTGATGCTGGAGCGTCAGCCGACCAAGGCCTTCGTCACGACCGATCAGGTGGCGCAGCTGTGCCTGTTCCTGTGCGGCGACGCGGCGGCCTCGATGACCGGCAGCACGTACTCCATCGATGGAGGCTGGGTGGCGCAGTAGCCGGACCAGACGGGCTGGAGCCCGGCTGTTGCAGCCTCCGCCGGCGCAGACCGCCTGCGCCGGGCAGCCGCCGGGCAACCAGCCCGAGCTCATCGACTCGGACTGGGAGGAAGTGATCTTCCGGGAGCGGACCCTGGGCGGCCCGGCACGGCGCGACACCGGCGACCCGATGTTCAAGCGCGGCGCGGCTCTGTTCCGCGAGTCGCGCTACGACGTCTGCCACGTGCCGGAGCTGCGCACGGCGAAGGAGGTGCCTCTCCTCAAGGTCGCGGCCAACAAGCTGATCCGTCCCCATACCGACCTGTTGCTGCACAACATGGGCAAGGATCTGGCCGCCCACCGGCCCGAGTTCAGGGCCGGTGGGCGTGACTGGCGCACCCAGCCTCTGCGGGGTATAGGGTTGTCACAGATCGTATCGGGCGGCACGGCCATGCTGCACGACGGCCGCGCCCGCAATGCCACCGAGGCCATCCTGTGGCAGGGGGGCGAGGCACAGGCCTCGCGCGAGGCCTGCCGTCGCATGAAGCGCGAGGATCGGCACGCCCTGCTGAAGTACCCGGATTCGATCTGACGCGGGCACCCCGCACGCGACGGGGAACGCCGGGCGCTGCGGCGTTGTCTGCCGAGATGTCGAGCGTGTCCGGTCACCGGCCTTTCAGGCTGGTCAGATGTGAGTCCGCGAGCGCCCCGTGAAGCGGCGCGGGCTAAAATTGCATTGCGCATGTCCCGCCTGCCCGCGCCCCATCCCCGGAGCACTTCCCCATGCCGTCCCAGACCCCGCCCGCCCAGGGCGACGCCATCGTCATCCGTGGCGCCCGCCAGAACAACCTGAAGAACGTCTCGCTGTCCCTGCCCACGAACGAACTGATCGTGGTTACTGGGGTGTCGGGCTCGGGCAAGTCGTCGCTGGTGTTCGACACGCTGTACGCCGAGGGACAGCGGCGCTACGTCGAGACCTTCTCGCCGTACGCGCGGCAGTTCCTGGACCGCATGGACAAGCCCCAGGTGGACGGGATAGACGGCATCCCGCCGGCCATCGCCATCGACCAGACCAACCCGGTCCGGACCTCGCGCTCGACCGTGGGGACGATGACCGAGATCAACGACCACCTGAAATTGATGTTCGCCCGCGCCGGCCACCTGCACTGCCGCCAGTGCGCACGGCCGGTACGCCGCGACGATCCGCAGTCGATCGCGGCGGACATCGCGGCGCGGGCGGCAGCGGCAGGCGATCCGCGGCTCATCCTCACCTTCCCGGTGGCAATCCCGGAGAACTTCGCCGAGGAGGAGGTGCTGCGCCTGCTCGAGGTACAGGGCTACGCGCGGATCCAC
>JBILUV010000134.1:0-9353 GCA_044370825.1 Burkholderiales bacterium
GGTGCAGGACCGATTCCGCGCCGGCAACGCCGAGCCGGGCCGGGTGGCAGAGGCGCTGGAGGCCGCGTTGCGGGTGGGCAACGGACGGGTGGACGTGCACCCTCTGCCGGCAGACCCGGAGAGCGCCGCCGCGCCGTCGCCGTGGCGCTACTCGACCGCGCTGCACTGCGCCGACTGCGACATCGCCTACACCGATCCACTGCCCAGCCTTTTCTCGTTCAACTCCCCGCTCGGCGCATGCGAGGAGTGCCGCGGCTTCGGTCGGGTGATCGGCATCGATCACGGGCTGGTGGTGCCCGACGAATCGAAGACCTTGCGCCAGGGCGCCATCAAGCCTTGGCAGACCCCGAGCTTCAGCGAGTGCCAGACCGACCTGGAGAAATACGCCCCCAGGCACGACATCCCGCTGGACGTGCCCTGGCGGGAACTGTCGCACGAGGCCAGGCAATGGGTGCTGCAAGGCGACCCGACGTGGAAGAACTGGTCCAAGTCCTGGCCGGGCACCTGGTACGGCGTGAAGCACTTCTTCGACTGGCTCGAGACCAAGAGCTACAAGATGCACATCCGGGTGCTGCTGTCTAAGTACCGCGCCTACACGCCCTGCACCCGCTGCGGCGGCGCGCGCCTGAAGACGGACGCTCTGCTGTGGCGCGTCGGGACCGAAGCCGCGGCGGGGGCCCTGCCCGCGGCGCAACGCTTCGTCCCGGTGGACGTGCCCTGGAGCGCTGACCAGTTGGCCGCCATGCCAGGGCTGTGCCTGCACGACCTGATGCTGCTGCCAATTGACCGGCTGCGCGGTTTCTTCGACGAGGTCGCCGCAACCCTGGTGCCGGGAGGCAGTGCCACCGACGAGGCGACTGAACTGCTGCTGCAAGAGATTCGCGGGCGGCTGGGCTACCTTGCCGAGGTCGGACTGGGCTACCTCACGCTGGACCGCCAGTCGCGCACCCTGTCCGGCGGCGAGGTGCAGCGCATCAACCTGACCACGGCGCTGGGCACCTCTCTGGTGAACACGCTGTTCGTGCTGGACGAGCCGTCCATCGGACTGCACCCGCGCGACATGGGCCGCATCGTCGCCGTGATGCACCGCCTGCGGGATGCCGGAAATTCGCTGGTGGTGGTGGAGCACGACCCGCTGGTGATGCAGGCTGCCGACCGCATCCTCGACATCGGGCCGGGCCCAGGAGAGCACGGCGGCGAGGTGGTGTTCTTCGGCACGCCAGAGGAACTGCGGACGGGCCAGGCGTCGCTGACCGCGGACTACCTCGCCGGCCGGCGACGCGCCGATGCCGGCCTTCAGGCGCTGCCGACCCACGCCGGGGATCCATGCATCCAGCTCCTCGGCGCGGCGGAGCACAACCTGCGCGACGTGGACGCGAGCTTCCCGCTGCGTCGGCTGGTCTGCATCACCGGGGTATCGGGTTCCGGCAAGTCGACGCTGATCCAGGATGTCCTGCACCCGGCACTGCTCAAGGCCATGGGTAGACCAACGGAGGCACCAGGGCGCTTCCGCGCCCTGCTTGGTCATGAGCAGATCCGGCAGGTGGTCATGGTGGACCAGTCCCCGATCGGCAAGACCACGCGATCCAACCCGGCCAGCTACGTCGGCGCCTTCGACGCGATCCGCAAGCTGTTCGCCGACGCGCCGGTGGCGCGGCAACGCTCCTACACCGCGGGGACCTTCAGCTTCAATTCCGGTGATGGGCGTTGCCCGACCTGCGGCGGCAACGGTTTCGAGCACGTGGAGATGCAGTTCCTCTCCGATGTGTACCTGCGCTGTCCGGACTGCGACGGCGCGCGCTACCGGCCCGAGGTGCTGGAGGTGACGGTGGACGGTCGGAACATGGCGCAGGTGCTGGACATGACGGTGTCCGAGGCCCTGGGCTTCTTCGCCGGGCACGGCGCGGTGGCCACGCGATTGCGGCCGCTGGTGGACGTGGGTCTGGACTACCTGCGCCTGGGACAGCCGGTGCCGACACTGTCCGGCGGCGAAGCCCAGCGGCTGAAGCTGGCGGGCCATCTGGCCGACGCCGCGCAGGGCAGCGCCGACGCGACGCTGTTCCTGTTCGACGAACCGACCACAGGCCTGCACTTCGACGACATCGCCAAGCTGCTGCGCTCGTTCCGCAAGCTGCTGGACAGTGGCCATTCGCTGATAGTGATCGAGCACAACCTCGATGTGGTGCGCGCCTCGGACTGGATCATCGACCTCGGCCCCGAGGGCGGCGAGGCGGGAGGATCGGTGGTGGTAACGGGCACCCCGGAAGCTGTGATGCGCTGCGAGGTGTCCCACACCGGCACCGCCCTTCGGGAGTACGAACGCAGCTTCGGCCAGCCGGCGGGGGTGGCGGAGCCGGCGGCCGCCTATCACACGAGGCCGCATGCCAAGCCGGTGCAGGCCATCACAGTGCGCCACGCGCGCGAGCACAACCTCAAGAACGTGGACGTGGAAATCCCGCACAACCGGTTCACCGTGGTGACCGGGGTGTCCGGATCGGGCAAGTCGACGCTGGCCTTCGATATCGTCTTCGCCGAAGGCCAGCGGCGCTATCTCGAGTCTCTCAATGCCTACGCACGGCAGTTCGTGCAGCCAGCCTCCCGGCCGGACGTCGACGCGCTCTCGGGCATCCCGCCCACGGTGGCGATCGAGCAGCGCACCAGCCGCGGCGGGCGCAAGAGCACCGTCGCCACGCTGACGGACGTCCACCATTACCTGCGGCTGCTGTTCGTGAAGCTCGGCGTGCAGCACTGCCCGGACGACGGCACGGCCATCGAACCGCAGAGCATCGACAGTATCGTGGCCCGCATCTCGCGGGAACATCGCGGTGTGCACGTCGGCCTGCTGGCGCCGCTGGTGGTGGCGCGCAAGGGCTACTACACGGATCTGGCCACCTGGGCGCGCAACAAGGGCTACACCCACCTGCGGGTGGACGGGCAGTTCCTGCCCACGGAGCGCTGGCCGCGGTTGGACCGCTTCCGAGAGCACACCATCGAGCTGCCGGTGGGCGACCTGGTGGTGGCGCCGGAGCAGGAGGCCAGACTGCGGGAGCTCGTGGGGTCCGCGCTCGAGCACGGCAAGGGCGTGGCGCACCTGATCGCGCCGCTGGACGGCCTGATGGAAGGACGCGCGGCGACGGTGGAACAGGTGTTCTCCACCAAGCGGGCCTGCCCGTGCTGCGGCCGCAGCTTCCCGGAACTGGACCCGCGGCTGTTCTCTTTCAACTCCAAGCACGGCTGGTGCGAACGTTGTTACGGAACCGGGCTGGTGCTTCCCGGCTTCGATGCGGAACAGAGCGGCGAGGAGAGCGCGTGGAACGAGGCCGTGGAGGGCGAGGCGGTGCCCTGCCCGTCCTGCGCCGGACAGCGGCTGAACCCCACGGCGCTGGGCGTGCGCTTCCACGGGCAGTCCATCGCGGACTTCGGCGCGCTGCCGGTGGGCGAGGCTGGGCGGCTGTTCGGTGCGCTGGAGCCGTCGGGCCGCGAGGCCGAGGTCAGCCGTGACCTGCTGGTGGAGCTGCGGGCGCGGCTCGCCTTCCTCGAGGATGTCGGGCTGGGCTACCTTTCGCTGGACCGGTCGGCCCCCACGCTATCCGGGGGCGAGGCGCAACGCATCCGTCTCGCGGCTCAGCTGGGCTCCAACCTGCAGGGCGTGTGCTACATCCTCGACGAACCCACCATTGGCCTCCACCCACGGGACAACGTGAAGCTGCTGGACACGCTGGACCGGCTCCAGCGCAAGGGCAACACCCTGGTGGTGGTGGAGCACGACGAGGAGACCATCCGGCGCGCCGACCATGTGGTGGACCTCGGCCCGGGCGCCGGCGTCAACGGCGGCCACATCGTGGCGGAAGGCACAGCCCGGGAACTCATCGCGTCGCCCACCTCGGTGACCGGGCGGTTCCTGCGCGAACCCCTGCGCCACCCCATCGGCCGGCGCCGGCCAGTGACACCGGACACGCCCGCGATCGCGATCAACGGCGCCACCCTGCACAACCTGCAGCGGGTGGATGCCCGCATTCCCCTGGGGCGGCTGACGGTGATCACCGGCGTCTCGGGCTCGGGCAAGTCGACGCTGGCGCGCGACATCCTGCACGACAATCTGGTGCGGCTGCTGCGTGGCGAGACGGTGGCCCGCGGCTGCTCGGAGCTGCTGGGGTACGAACAGGTGCAGCGGATACTGGAGGTCGATCAGACGCCCATCGGCAAGACCCCGCGATCCTGCCCCGCGACCTACGTGGGTTTCTGGGACAACATCCGGAAGGTGTTCGCGGACGCCAACGAGGCGCGCATGCGCGGCTTCTCCGCGAGCCGCTTCTCCTTCAACGCGGGTCAAGGCCGCTGCCCGGCCTGCGAGGGGCAGGGTGTACGGCGCATCGAGATGAGCTTCCTGCCGGACGTGAAGGTGCTGTGCGACACCTGCGGCGGGCGGCGCTTCGAGCCTGCGACGCTGGCGGTACGTTTCCGCGACAGGTCGATCGGGGACGTACTGGCCATGAGCGTGGACGAGGCCGCGGAGTTCTTCTCCGCGCATGCTTCCATCAGCCATCCGCTGCGGCTGTTGCAGGACGTCGGACTCGGTTACCTGTCGATGGGTCAGCAGAGTCCGACCCTGTCGGGGGGCGAGGCGCAGCGCATCAAACTGGTGACCGAACTCGCGAAGGTGCGCAACACCCCGGTGCCGGGCCGGCGCCAGCGGGCGGGGGGTGCCCACACGCTCTACGTCCTGGACGAACCGACGGTCGGGCTGCACATGGCCGATGTCGAGAAACTGATCCTCGTGCTGCACCGTCTGGTCGATGCGGGCAACACGGTCGTGGTGGTGGAGCACGATCTCGACGTGATGGCCGAGGCTGACTGGCTGATCGACCTCGGGCCCGAAGGGGGTGACGCCGGCGGACGCATCGTCGCGCAGGGAGATCCCGAGGCCGTGGCCGCCGCCCCGGAACGCTCGCACACGGCCCGGGTGCTGGGCGATTTCCTCGCCCAGCGACGGCGCGGACCTACGCCCTGACACCCCGGCAGGCGGGCAGGCACGTGTCGTCTGGGGCAAAGCACTGTCGTCGGCGTACTGGCCAAGCAAGGGCCGCTGGGTTAGACTTACAGACCTCGGGGTAGAGGCGCGCGGTGATTGAGGGTTTCCGGGCGGTTCGACCGGGCGGGTTTCAAGATTTCGTCCTTCGGTGTGTGCCTGTCCAGGTGGGACAGTCGCTCTGGACGAAGCGGATGCAGAAATCTGGATGTTCGCGCGGCCAAGTAGCTCAGTTGGTAGAGCAGAGGACTGAAAATCCTTGTGTCGGTGGTTCGATTCCGCCCTTGGCCACCATCGCAGCAATACGCGGCGCGCGTTGGAGGGAAAGACATGTCCTCGCTTCACCGAGCCTGAAACGATGTCTCCAGTGATGCCAGGCGACCTCTTTCATCTCATCGCCGTTTCGTTGCCCGGCGCGGCACAGCGCTGAACGCCCGCGTCCCTCCCCTGGACATGGAACTCGTCGCCCTCGGCATCAACCACCATACCGCGCCGCTGTCGCTGCGCGAGCAGGTGGCCTTCAGTGCCGACCGGCTTCCCACTGCACTGGCTGATCTGGTCGAGCACACGCCTGTGCGTGAGGCGGCCATCGTCTCCACCTGCAACCGGACAGAGATCTATTGCGCTACGTCGGATGCGGCGCAGATCGGACAGTGGCTGGCGTCCATCCATCAGGTCGATCCCACTAAGCTCGAACCCCATCTGTACACCCTGCCCAGGGACAAGGCCGTGGCGCACGCGTTCCGCGTCGCGAGCGGTCTGGAGTCCATGGTGCTGGGGGAGCCGCAGATCCTGGGCCAGTTGAAGCAGGCGGTGCGGACGGCGGAGCACGCCGGCACTCTCGGCACGGTGCTGCACAAGCTCTTCCAGCGCTCGTTCTCCATCGCCAAGGAAGTCCGCTCCCATACCGACATCGGCGCCAATTCGGTTTCCATGGCGGCGGCTGCCGTGCGGGTGGCGGAGCGCATCTTCCCCTCGGTATCCGAGCAGTCGATCCTGTTCATCGGGGCGGGAGAGATGATCGAGCTGTGTGCAGCGCACTTCTGCGCGCGCACCCCGCGGCGCGCCGTGTTCGCTAACCGGACGCTTGACCGCGCGTATGCGCTGGCGCAGAAGTTCTCCGGCGAGGCCATCGTTCTGCAGGAGATCTCCGAAGTCATCGCCCAGCACGACATCGTCGTGAGTTGCACCGCCAGCCCGCTGCCGCTCATCGGCAAGGGGCTGATGGAGCGCGCCTTGCGGGCGCGTCGCCATCGCCCTGTCCTCATCGTCGACCTCGCGGTGCCTCGGGACGTGGAGCAGGAGGTGGGGCGACTGGGCGACGTCTTCCTCTATACCGTCGATGATCTCGGCAAGATCGTTAAGGAAGGCCTGGACCTGCGGCAGGCCGCGGTCGCCGAGGCCGAGACTATCGTGACCCGTGGGGTCAAGGATTTCATGCGCTGGTTGTCGGCACGCGACGGTGTCCCGACGATCCGCGCCTTCAGATCGCAGGCGGAAAGCCTGCGCAGACAGGAACTGGACAAGGCCCTGCGGGCGCTGGCCCGCGGTGACGACCCGGCGACTGTGGTGGAAGCCTTGTCGCTTGGGTTGACCAACAAGTTTCTGCATGGTCCCACGCACGCACTGCATGATGCCGATGGCGACGAACGGGAGCGCCTGGCGGGGATGCTTTCCCGCCTGTACTTCGCCGAACGTCGATGATGAAGCAGAGTATCCAGCAGAAACTCGCGCACTTGGCGGCGAGAGCTGAGGAATTGAACCTGCTTCTCGCGAGTGAGGCGGCCACCGCGGACATGGATGCCTATCGGCGGATGACCCGGGAGTTGTCCGAAATCTCTCCGGTGGTGGATCTCTACAAATCGCACCTGCAGGGTGAGCATGACCTCGCAACGGCCCAGGAGATGTGTGGCGAACCCGAGTTGCGCGATTTCGCCGAGGCCGAGGTGCGGGCTACGCGGGAGCGGCTGCAGCGGATCGAGGCGGAACTGCAGTGCGAGCTGCTGCCCAGGGACCCGAACGACGAGCGCAACCTGTTCCTCGAGATCAGGGCGGGAACGGGTGGCGATGAGTCCGCCCTGTTCGCGGGTGATCTGTTCAGGATGTACTGCCGATATGCCGAGCGCTGCCGCTGGAATGTGGAGATGGTATCGCACAGCCCGTCCGAGTTGGGCGGATACAAGGAAGTCATCGCGCGGATCGTCGGCCAGGGCGCCTACTCCAAGCTGAAGTTCGAATCTGGGGGGCACAGGGTGCAGCGCGTCCCGGCGACCGAGACCCAGGGACGGATCCACACCTCCGCGTGCACGGTAGCCGTCCTTCCCGAGGCGGACGAGGTGGACGACGTGGTGATCAACCCGGCGGATTTGCGCATCGACACCTTCCGCGCCTCAGGCGCGGGGGGGCAGCACATCAACAAGACCGACTCGGCCGTGCGGGTGACACACATTCCGACCGGCATCGTGGTCGAGTGCCAGGACGATCGATCGCAGCACAAGAACAAGGCCCAGGCTCTGGCGGTGTTGGCGGCGAGGATCCGTGACCGACAGGCGCGACATCAGGCCGACAAGACCGCGGCGGAACGGAAATCACTCATCGGAAGCGGTGACCGGTCGGAGCGGATCCGGACGTACAACTTCCCGCAGGGGCGGGTGACGGATCACCGGATCAACCTCACCTTGTACAAGATCAGCCAGGTCATGGACGGGGAGTTGGATGAACTGACCACCGCCCTGGCTGCGGAACATCAAACAGAGCAACTGGCGGCGTTGGCGGAGGAATAATGAGTCTTTTCACCCTGGGCGCACGGCTGGCGGCAGACGCCCGCCGACTTTCGGCCACGATCAAGATCCCCAAGGAAGAAGCGATCCGCGAGATTCGCCGCCTTGCCGCCCATGCGCTCAAACTGACACCAGCGCAGTTGGCCGTGAGAGAGCGCGAGGCGCCCGGCCGGTTCGACCTGTCGCCCTATGGCATCGTGTTCGACCGGCGGCTCAAGGGTGAACCGATGATGTACATCATGGGTGAGTGCGGATTCCGGGACCACGTGTTCAAGGTCACCCCGGACGTTCTGATACCGCGCCCCGAAACCGAGGAACTGGTTGAGGTCGCATTGCGCGCGGCCGCGGCCGACGGGGCCCTGCGCATCCTCGACGCCGGAACAGGCAGCGGTTGCATCGCGCTCAGTCTGGCTCTTGAACTGCCGCACGCGCGGGTGACGGGTATCGACGTCTCAGCCAGCGCCGTGGATGTTGCCCGGGAGAACGCAGAACGACTGCAGGTTGCGAATGTGCACTTCCTGGTTTCGGACTGGTACTCGGCTGTGAGGGACCAGCGGTTCGAGGTCATCGTTTCCAACCCGCCGTATATTGCCGACCTGGATGGCCACCTGGAAGCATTACGGTTCGAGCCGCCGGGGGCCCTGGTGTCGGGTAAGGACGGCCTCGGCGCGCTGCGCGCAGTGATCGGTAGCGCGCCAGACCACCTCGTTGCCGGCGGTACTTTGGTGGTGGAGCACGGGTACGATCAGCAGACGGTAGTGTGTGAGTTGTTCACGGCGGCGGGATTTGTGTCGGTGGAGCCCCTGTCGGATCTTTCTGGTAACCCGCGCATCGTGGTCGGCCGGCTGGCGGCCACTGAACAGCCGGGCAAGCCCAAACGTCGCAAGGCGGCAATCAGCGCCTGAACCGTTCTCGGCGATTGAGTGGGTCGCCGCGCGCCACAGGCCAACGCGACCGCACAGAAGTTGCGCAAGGGGACGCCGTTCATAAATGCAGCATTCGATACACAAGGAGCAAAAATGGAAAGCCTGGAACGAATTCGCAAGCAGGTCACGGAAAATCCGGTGGTGTTGTACATGAAAGGCACGCCTGACGCGCCCATGTGCGGCTTCTCGGCGGCGGCAGTGCAGATCCTCGAGGCGTGCGGCGTCGATGAGGTCGCGACGGTAAATGTGCTGGACGACGCCGATATCCGCCAGGGCATCAAGGAGTTCTCGAACTGGCCCACCATCCCGCAGTTGTACGTCAGGGGTGAGTTCGTCGGCGGGGCCGACATCATGCGTGAGATGTACGCCAGCGGCGAGCTGCAGAAGATGCTGCAGATCGACTGATCGCCACTTACGTCTGCTCGTTTCAACAAGACCGGCCTGAAGAGCAAACCCGCGGCCGGAACGGGCTCGAAATCGCCTCGGCTGTGCAGACAGTCGGGGCGATGTCGTTTTGGGGCCGGGTTGTGTTCATGACGCCGACGGCTTCTCCGATGAGCCAGCGGCAAGTCTCCAACACATGTGTCTCGTTGCAGCGGTGTCCAGACGCGAACGCCC
>JBILUV010000137.1:0-9084 GCA_044370825.1 Burkholderiales bacterium
AGCGCATCCACCGTCCGCACCGCGAGCAGCAGGAAACCGACCGTGGCCAGGGCGAGGCCGCGCTCATCCGCATACAGCTTGGGCACGTAGACGTAGACGGGCAGGGCCGCCATGGTCAGCGGCAGGGCGAGCACCGCGTAGGCCAGAAGGGCCCTGGTGCTGACGCGCGTCGTGCCGATGTCGCTCAACGCTGGCCCAGCAGTGCTGCCCGGAGCTTAGGTTCCCGCGTCCGCTCGTCGAGCCAGATGGAGAAGAAGGCGCGCGCGAACTCCGTGTCGGAGACCACCCCGGTGGAACGTCCGTTGAAGTAGTACTCCGCCCCCGCGCCGGGCCGGTGCAGTCCGGTGATATGGTCTCCCTTGCGCACGTCCGGAAACACCCGGTTCATCCCCTCGCGCCAGGCGTCCAGGCGCGGCGTGCCGCCCAGTCCGATGCGCTTGATCTCGTCGATGCTGGCCTCCGCCAGCTTCGCGCCCTCGAAGTTGCGCGCGTAGCGCAGGTCCAGGGCGAACGGACGGTCCCACTGCCAGCGCGGACCGCTCACCCAGAGCGCGGCGTCGTAGAGCAGCAGGCCGAACCAGCGCATCCGGCCCTGCCCGAGCAATCGGAGGTCCGGCAGTTCCGAGCGCAGGACGTCTGAGGCCGGTGTTGTCAGCCCCCAGGCCGGCAGTGCCGGCAGCAAAGCCACACCGAGCCCAGCCCCCAGGAACCTGCGCCTGCTCGTGATGCTAGTCACGGACGAGCTCAAGTTGCATGACATCGATGTTGCCGGCGCGGAACCCGGCCTCGCAGTAGGCAAGATAGAAATTCCACAAGCGGATGAAGCGGTTGTCGAAGCCCATTGCATTGAGCTCGCCGACACAGCGGTTGAAGCGCTGGCGCCAGCGGCGCAGGGTCTCGCCATAGTCGGCTCCGAAGGCCAGGGTGTCGCCCAGCCGCAGACCGCGCCGGGTCGCCTGCTCGGCGAACACCCGCGCCGAGGGCAGCATGCCGCCTGGGAAGATGTATTGCTGAATGAAGTCAGTCCCGCGGCGGTAGCGCGCAAACTGGCGATCGTCGATGGTGATCGTCTGGACCAGCGCCCGCCCGCCGCGGCGCAAGGCCTTGCGCACCGCGTCGAAATACGCCGGCCAGTAGCTCTCCCCCACCGCCTCGAACATTTCGATCGAGACGACGTGGTCATATTCGCCGTCGATGTCACGATAGTCACGAAGCTGGAAACCGGCTTGCTCGGCCAGCCCCGCGCCGGCCAGACGCTCGCGGGCGTAGACCAGTTGCTCTGACGACAGGGTAACGCCGTCTACCCGGCAGCCGCGGGTGCGGATGGCGTGCTCTGCAAAACCGCCCCAGCCGCAACCGATCTCGAGCACTCGATCCCCAGGGCGTATGTCCAGCGTGGCGCAGATGCGCTCGTACTTGGCGGCCTGCGCGGCTTCCAGGCCGAGACCTTCATCCGCGCCGAAAAGCGCTGACGAGTAGGTCATGGTCTGGTCGAGCCACAAGGCGTAGAAGGCATTGCCGAGATCGTAGTGGGCCTGGATGTTGCGCCGCGCCTGCGCCTTGCGGTTGGAACGCAGGAGATGACGGATGCGGTAGGCGATCCAGCCCCACACCCGCCCGTGAATGGCGCGCTCGAGTTCGTTGTAGTTGACTGCGGCCACGGTCAACAGGATGGCGAGGTCCTGCGTATCCCAGCGTCCGTCGATGTAGGCCTCGGCGAAACCGATGTCGCCGCTGCGCAGCAGGTCGTCGAGCACCCGCCAGTCGGACAACCTGAGCATGGCGTGCGGCCCGGCCCGGCCGCTGTCGAAGGCCCGGGCGGAGCCGTCCGGCAGGATCAGGTCGACGCGGCCCACCCGCAGGTGTCCGAGCAGCCGCAGGAACATGCGGGCCGCCCGCGTGTGGGGTGGCACCGCGATGGACGGGGAAACGGCTGGCATGTCGTCGAGTTTCATCGCGAGGTCTCCTGCGTCGGCGGCACAGGCTTGGAAAAGAACGGAATGCCCTTCCGCCACAGCCTCAGCGCCTGCCAGTGGATCCGGACAATCACGAGCATGGTCATCCAGGGATGGGCGAAAAAACAGCGCAAAAGGGCGGCGGCGCGAAGGGGCTGACCCTCGCCGGACACCGACGTCAGCAAGATTTTACCCTCGTCGTCCTCGTAGTCTATCCGGAACACGGTGGACGCCTCGGCCGGGGCAAACCGGAAGCTGTAACGTCCCGAGACCGGGAAGAATGGCGACACATGGAAGATCTTGCGCGCCTGCATCACGTCGTCGGCCCGGATCAGACGCCCGTCCTCGTGGGCCAGCAGGTAATTGTGGTGTTCCCCGAAGGTGTTGTTGACCTCGCACAACACGGCTCGCAGGCCACCCTCCCGGTCGTGGCAGAGCCAGAAACTCACCGGGTTGAAGACATACCCAAGCACCCGCGGGAAGGACTGGAGCCAGATTTCACCATCGGCGAAACCGCACCCCTCGCGCTCCAGAAGATCACGGATCCAGGGAAGCAGATCGCTTCCGTCCCGCGGACCGTGGTCTCGGCGGTGGAAGCTCACCAGATTGAAGCCGTCGACCGAAAGGAAACGACAAGACAGCCGATCCAAGGCATCGACGCGGAAGCGCAGGAAGAATACGCGGTAGGAGAAGACGTGCTGCCGCGGCCGAAGGCGCGCGTGCATCACCCGCCCACGAAACAGCAGGACGTCCCCTACACCGCCACCGTCTCCGGTTGCCAAGGCGCCCTCACCCCCATCGCGTTGGCGACCGCGATCGCCGATTTCAATCCGTCCTCATGGAACCCATAGCCGGTCCATGCACCGCAGAACCACACCCCCCTCCGGCCCTGTAATGACCCAAGCCGCCCCTGCGCCTCGAGCGCTTGCCGGTCGAACACCGGATGTTCGTACCTGAAAACGCGGGCCAGATGCTCGCGGCGCGGTTCGCGCACAGGGTTGAGCGTGACGATGACCGGCCGCTGGCAGGGCAGCGGTTGCAGCTTGTTGATCAGATAACTCACGGCAACCGGGCGACCGCTGACCGCTGCCGGACCAGAAAGGTAATTCCAGGCCGACCAGGCTTCGCGCGCGCGCGGCAGCAAGGCCTCGTCGGTATGCAGCATTGCGATGTTGTCCTGGTACCGGACCGCGCCGAGGATGTCGCGCTCCTCCGGATCGGCGTCCTCCAGCAGGGCGAGCGAGCGATCACCATGGGTCGCAAGAACCACCTCGTCGAAGCGCTCCACACCGGCGCGTGTGCGCAACGCGACGCCATCGGCCGTGCGGATCACTCCCTGGACCGGGGTGTCCAGGCGCACGTCGGTCAAGTCCTGCAGCATGCGGCGCACGTACTCGCGCCCACCACCGGCGACCGTGCGCCACCTGGGCCTTCCGGCGATGCGAAGCAGTCCGTGGTTGTGACAGAAACGCAGGAAGGTCTGTGCCGGGTAATCAAGCATGGCGGCGGTCGGACAGGACCAGATCGCCGCGCTCATCGGAAGCAGGTACCAGTCGCGGAACTGACGACCGTAACGGCCACGGCCGAGGTACTCGCCGATCGTACCGCCGACGGTCCGATCCGACGCCACCGCGGCGGTGGCCTCGCCATTGAAACGAAAGATGTCGGTGAGCATGCGCCAGAAGCCGGGCTTGACGAGGTTGCGCTTCTGGGCGAACACGGTCGCCAGCGTGCTGCCCGCCCACTCCAGCCGTTCGTCCTCGATCCGCACGGAAAACGACATCTCGCTCTCGACCGAAGACACGCCGAGCGTCTCGAACAAGCGACAAAGGTTGGGATATGTTCTGTCGTTGAAAACGAGGAACCCGGTGTCTACCGGGAAGGACCTGCCGTCCACCGTGATGTCAACGGTGTTGGTGTGGCCGCCGGCGTAGGACGCTGATTCCAGGAGGGTCACCACGTGACGTCGCGACAACAGCCACGCCGCCGCCAGCCCTGAAATGCCGGCGCCCACCACTGCGATTCTTTTCACGGAACTCCAGGGATTTCGGACTTGCTCGCCGGACCAATCGCCAACGGCGACCTGGCGCCACACCTCTTCGCCCAATGGCCGGCCTGGCGGTCTAAAGCCGGTCAGCCAGGGTAAGGCCCCGCGTCGATGGCGCTTATGTTACTGCGTCGGCGAGGTTGAGGATGATCAGACCGCGCACGTTCCGCGCGGGGGAGGCTCACGCCTGAGGGTAGTCGTGCCTGTGGTCTGAAAGCGGTTTAGTTGGAAATCTGCTGAAGCGTCGACCAGGGAGTCAGGAAGGACTTGATGGGGGAATCCAGCACCTCCTCGTGCATCTGCACATAGAGACGCATGTCCTCGTCTTCTTCGGGCGCGCTGGTCGCAGCTGCCCTGACCGGGGCTGTCGGGCTCGTGACGCCGGCCGACAGGCTATCCGTCCAGGTGTGATCAAGGTGCAACTCCTGGGACCGGGCCACGGTCACAAGCCCACCCTCCGCCGCAGCCGCCGGCACTGAACTGCTGGCCAAGACAAGACCGGCGATGAAGGATCCCGATATGCACACTCTGGAAATACGGGCTTTTGTCATGTGAGTCCTATTTTTGTCTTGGTCAAATCGAGATCTGGGTTCTACAATACGACCGCATTGTGGGCATGTCAATAATTTGTCCAGGACAATAACGGGTGTACTGGATCGACGGAGACACGGTCGTGAGAGCGGACAAGATCGACAGCAGCATGGGCAAGGTGGATGGTGGCTTGCTGGATGAAAATCGCCTCGCCGCTGACAGGCTGAGCCTGCTCAGCATCAGCGCAGTGGAACGGGATACCGGCCTGTCCAAGGACGTACTGCGCATCTGGGAGCGCCGCTACAATTTCCCAACCCCCCTGCGCGACATGCACGGCGAACGGATCTATCCGCCCGATCAGGTCGCCCGGCTCCGAGTCATCAAGCGCCTGATGGACCGGGGGTTCCGGCCCGGCAAGATCATCGGCCTGTCGATGGAGGACCTTGACGCGCTGGGCAGCTCCGGACCGGCGCCGGACCGGCGGGACGAGGAGCTCGACGACATCCTGCAACTGGTTCGCAACCACCAGCTTCCCGAGTTCCGTCAGCGGCTGACTCAGCTCCTGATGAAGCAGGGTCTGCAGCGCTTTGTCTGTGACACGGTGGTTCCCTTGTCGGTGGCGGTCGGCGAAGCGTGGGTTCGCGGCGAGTTCGCGGTGTTCGAGGAACACCTCTACACCGAGCAGGTGCAGAGCATCCTGCGCAATGCCATCGCCGCCTCGCAGTCGCACTCACGCGGCCCGAGGGTGCTGCTCACGACCTTCCCCACCGAACCGCACAATCTCGGCCTGCTGATGGTGGAGGCGATGCTGGTCGTCGAAGGTGTGAGCTGCGTTCCGCTCGGGACGCAAACGCCGTCGACCGAGATCGCTCGCGCGGCCGTGGCGCACCGCATCAACGTCGTGGCCCTTTCCTTCAGCGGCGCTTTTCCCGAGCGACAGGCGGCCTCGGGCCTGCGAGAACTGCGAGCCATTCTTCCCCGCGAGGTCGACATCTGGGCTGGCGGCGGCTGTATCAGTCGCCTTCGGCGGGCCATCGACGGCGTGGAATTCGTGCCTGGCCTCGAAGGCATCAGCGCCCTGGTGAGTGCCTGGCGCGCCACCCGTCCCGCCGCCTGAGCGGCCGGAGCCACGACCCGGGGGCGCGGACGCGGACCTCGGCCGGACCACCCATGAAACGCATCCTCGACAGCCGCCCCTGCGCCTGGTGTCGACGTCCGATGACCTGGCGCAAGCGTTGGCGCAACAATTGGGACGCCGTGCTTTATTGCTCTGATCGCTGTCGACGCGAGGCGCGCAGTGGGCGCTGACGTGAGGCTGGTGCTCGGTAACCAGCTCGACCCGGACAACGTGGTGCTGCGCGGCGCCCGGGGGCAGGACACGGTCGTGCTCATGATCGAGGCGCCCGGCGAATCGACTCACGTCTGGAGCCACAAGGCCCGCATCGCCCTGTTCCTGTCGGCAATGCGTCACTTCCGGGACAGCCTGCGAGCGAGCGGACACCGGCTCGATTACATCGAACTGGAGGAGCGTCCGGAACCCGGCTTCCTGCCCCGTCTGCGGGAAGCTCTGCTGCGGCTGCAGGCGTCTCGCCTGAGCGTGTCGGAGCCGGGCGACCACCGCTCGCTCACGCTGATCCGCGAGGTCGCCGACGAACTCGGGTTACCCCTGCAGGTGCTTCCAGATGCCCACTTCCTGGTCTCGACCGCGGAGTTCCAGGCCTGGGCGGGCGAGCGCCCATCGTTGCGGATGGAAACCTTCTACCGGCACGCGCGTCGCCGCTCGGGCGTGCTGATGCGCGACGGGGAGCCCGAGGGCGGGGTGTGGAATTTCGACACCGAGAACCGCAAGGGCTTCGGCGCCGCGGGCCCCGGACAGATCCCGGCTCCACCTGCCTTCGTACCGGACGACATCACCCGGGGGGTGTTCGCGCAGATCGAGCGGCTTTTTCCCGATCACCCCGGGTCCCTGGCGCAGTTCTCCTGGCCGGTGACACGCGATCAGGCACTCGAAGTCCTCGCCCGTTTCGTCGACGAGCGCCTCGGACGCTTCGGGCCGTATCAGGACGCCATGTGGACCGGGCAGCCGGTGCTCTGGCACTCGCTGCTCTCGGCGCCGCTCAACCTGGGGTTGCTCCGCCCGCGGGAGGTCATCGACGCCGCCCTGCAGGCCTGGCGGGCGCACGATCTGCCATTGGCGAGCGTGGAGGGCTTCATCCGGCAGGTGATGGGCTGGCGGGAGTTCATCCGCGGTGTCTACTGGCGATACATGCCGGAATTGGCCGATGCCAACCATTTCGGCCACACCCGGGCGCTGCCCTCCTGGTACTGGACGGGCGAAACTCGCATGAACTGCATGCGCGCCGTCGTCGACCAGACGCTGAGAACAGGCTACGCCCACCACATCCAGCGCCTCATGGTCACCGGCAACTTCGCATTGCTCGCCCAGTTGCTGCCGGCCGCGGTGTGCGACTGGTACCTCGCGGCATACGTGGACGCGGTGGACTGGGTGGAGCGTCCGAATACCGCTGGCATGGCCTTGTTCGCCGACGGCGGGCGCTTCACCAGCAAGCCCTACGTCGCCTCGGGCGCCTACATCCAACGCATGAGCAATTACTGCCGCGGCTGCCATTATGACCCCCGGATCCGCACCGGTGACCGGGCCTGCCCGATCACGCTGTTATACTGGAACTTCGTTGAACGGCACGAACAGGCCCTTGCCGCGAATCCGCGCACGGCGCTGATGGCGAAGAACCTCGAAAAGCTCCAGGCCGGAGAACGGCAGTCGTTGCGCAGCCAGGCAAAGCGCGTGCTCGACAAGCTCGACGCCCTGTGACGGGGAGCCCAGCGGGCGATCCGGCGCCGGGCGCGCCCGAACATCGGCCGGCCCTGCCGGCCCTCCGAGGTCAGTGAATGCTATACCCCGAAATCTTCAAGTCCCTGGAACAGGTCCGTTGGAACATGGCCACCGACGTTCCCTGGAACGAATTCGACGCGGACCTGCTCTCCGACGAGCAGGCCCGCACCGTCAAGATGAATGCGATCACCGAGTGGTCGGCGTTGCCGGCCACCGAGATGTTCCTGCGCGACAACGTCGACGACAGCGACTTCTGCGCCTTCATGTCGGTCTGGTTCTACGAGGAGCAGAAGCACGCGCTGGTGCTGATGGAGTACCTGCGTCGCTTCCGACCCGAGTTCGCCCCGACGGAGGCGGAACTGCACGCGGTGCGCTTCGAGTTCGACCCGGCCCCGGCTCCCGAGACACTCATGCTGCATTTCTGCGGCGAGATACGCCTCAACCATTGGTATCGCTGTGCCGCGGACTGGCACACGGAACCGGTCATCAGGCACATCTACCGGCTCATCTCGCGCGACGAGGCGCGTCACGCCGGGGCCTATCTGCAGTATTTGCGCCGCATGATGGACCGCCTGGGAGATGAGGCGCGGGCGGCGTTCGCCAAGATCGGTCTGCTGATGGCCAGTTCCGGCCGCAGCGGCAAGCCGCTGCATCCCACCAACCTGCATGTCAACCAGGCGCTGTTTCCGAACGACACCGTGCAGTCGCGCCTGCCTGACCCTGCCTGGCTGGAACGCTGGCTCGACCAGCAGATCCGTTTTGGTGCTGAGTGGGAGAACAGGGTAGTGAGCATGATCCTCAAGAACCTGTCGCTCCTTTTCGACCGCAGCATCGGGACGGCGGCGGAACTCAACCGATACCGCAAGGAGGTCGCGCGCGCCCTGACCGCTGGGCCCCAGCCCGCGTGATCGCGCCCCCGGCTTTCGAAGCCAAGCTCGTCGCGCCGCAGGATCTGCGGCAGCGCTGCTCCGGCCTGTCGCATCCCCTGGTGTTCACCAACGGGGTGTTCGACATCCTGCATCGTGGTCATGTCACTTACCTCGCCCGGGCCCGCGCGCTCGGCGCGTGCCTGCTGGTAGCCCTCAATTCGGATGCTTCCGTGAGACGCCTCGGCAAAGGAACCGACCGGCCGGTGAACCGCCTGGAAGACCGCATGGCACTGGTCGCCGCCCTCGAGTCGGTGGATGCCGTCACTTGGTTCGAGGAGGACACTCCCATCGAGGCGATCCTCCAGGCCCGTCCGGAGATCCTGGTGAAGGGCGGGGACTGGCCCCTCGAGCGCATCGTCGGTGGCCCCGAGGTGCGCGCCTGGGGCGGCAGCGTCCACGCCATCGCCTTCGAGCACGAGCGCTCCACCTCGGCTCTGCTGTCGCGCATCCGGCTGGGCTGATCCGCCGACGCAACCAGCTGCGCCGGTAGCCTGCCGGCGCCAAGATCCCGGCGCGCACCGGCATCCTCCCGCAGCGGCGGACGCGATGAAGATCCGGATCGCGCCGTCCGCGTCATCCACGGGCCACGATGAGCCGCAACGCGGCAAACACCAGTGAACCGGTTGCACCGTCCGCCACTCGAAGCCCTGTCCGATTCCCAGGTCGCCGCCCGCCGAGGCGGTCGGCGCCGCTTCCAGCGAGGTTCCCATGTTCGAGAAGTCGCGTCTGTTCCTGCGGGAATTGTGGCGGTTGGCCCGCCCCTACTGG
>JBILUV010000140.1:0-9048 GCA_044370825.1 Burkholderiales bacterium
GCATGGTCTCCTGGGCCAACTCGCGGGCCTTCTCCACCCCGTCGGCGATGATGGTGCGCACCAGCGTGGGGTCCTCGAGGTAGCGCTCGGCGCGCTCGCGCATCGGCTTCTGCTCCTCCAGTACCGCGTCGATCACCGGCTGCTTGCACTCGAGGCAGCCGATGCCGGCGCTGCGGCAGCCCTGCTGCACCCAGTCCTTGACCGAGTCGGTCGAGTAGACCTGATGCAACTGCCAGACGGGGCATTTGGCGGGTTCGCCCGGATCGGTGCGGCGCACCCGCGCCGGATCGGTGGGCATGGTGCGGATCTTCTTCACCACGCTGTCGGTTTCCTCGCGCAGCGAGATGGTGTTGTTGTAGGACTTCGACATCTTCTGCCCGTCCAGCCCCGGCATGCGCGAGGCCTCGGTCAGCAGGGCGCGGGGTTCGGAGAGGATCATCTTGCCGCCCCCCTCGACGTAGCCGAACAGCCGCTCGCGGTCACCCATGGAGAGATTCTGCGCCTCCTCGATCAGGGCGCGCGCCGCCTCCAGAGCCTCCTGGTCCCCCTGCTCCTGGAAGCGGTTGCGCAGATCGGTGTAGAGCTTGCCGCGCTTGCCCCCGAGCTTCCTGATGGCGGCCTCGGCCTTCTCCTCGAAACCGGGCTCGCGGCCGTAGATGTGGTTGAAACGCCGCGCGATCTCGCGGGTGAACTCGATGTGCGGCACCTGATCCTCCCCCACCGGGACCAGGTTGGCGCGGTAGATGAGGATGTCTGCGCTCTGCAGCAGCGGGTAGCCGAGGAAGCCGTAGGTCGAGAGGTCCTTGTCCGTGAGCTTCTCCTGCTGGTCCTTGTAGGTCGGCACCCGCTCCAGCCAGCCCAGCGGCGTGATCATCGACAGCAGCAGGTGCAGTTCGGCGTGCTCCGGCAGGTGGGACTGGATGAACAGTGTGGCCTTGCCCGGGTCGACTCCGGCCGCGAGCCAGTCGATCACCATGTCCCAGACGTTGCGTTCGATCACCTCCGGCGAGTCGTAGTGCGTGGTCAGGGCATGCCAGTCTGCGACGAAGAAGTAGCACTCGTACTCGTGCTGCAGCTGGACCCAGTTGCGCAGCACGCCGTGGTAGTGGCCGAGATGCAGCGAGCCGGTCGGGCGCATGCCGGAGAGAACGCGGTCAACGAACATGGAAGGTTCCGTTTTTCGGGTTGTTGTGTGAATGGGACATACCGCTCAGGAGGTTTCCCCGTCCGGGATGCCGAAGCGTCCCGGGTCGCCCCGGCCGCGGCGCACCACGAGCGGTACTTCGCCGGTGAGGTCCACCACCGTGGTGGGTTCCACCCCGCAGGGACCGGAGTCGATCACGAGATCCAGGCGTCTTTCGAGCCGGCCGCGGATCTCCTGCGCGTCGTTCAGCGGCAGCGGGTCGTCCGGCAGGATGAGCGTTGCCGACAGCAGCGGCTCCCCCAGCGCGGCGAGCAGGCCATGGGCTACAGGGTGATCCGGGATGCGCAGGCCGATGGTCGAGCGCTTCGGGTGCTGGAGCCGACGCGGCACCTCGCGCGAGGCGCGGAGGATGAAGGTGAAGCTGCCCGGCGTGGCGCTGCGCAGCAGGCGGTACTGGGCGTTGTCCACCAGCGCGTACTGCGAGATCTGGCTCAGGTCGCTGCACACCAGCGTCAGGTGGTGGGTCTCGTCGAACTGGCGGATGGCGCGAATCCGTTCGACCGCCGACTTGTCGCCCAGATGACAGCCCAGTGCGTAGCAGGAGTCCGTCGGATAGGCGATCACCGCGCCCTCGCGCACCAGGACGGCGGCACGATCGAGCAGCCGCTGCTGCGGATTGACGGGGTGGATGGCGAACAGCTGTGCCATGGAGTTGGGGGCAGGTCATCACCCGCGCGGCCGTCATCGACCATACCTCACCGCCCCGTGAGGCTGTGGACCGGTCTTGTCGGGCGGGCTGCCGCTGGGTGGCCGCATGGCTCGTGTTGGTCGTCGGGCCCGAGATGATAGCAAATGGGTCCGTCAGCTCCCGCCCGGCCCCCTCGCGCGCCGCCTCACCGGTGTGAAAGAATAGTCGCGGGTAACGGGCCAGACGGTGTCGTCGGCCGGCCGGTCCGCTCCGTGCGCGTGGACTGCGTCGCAGGAGCCTCACACCGAAATCACCAGAACAACGACGGGAGGATGAGGGTGCGCGCCCCGAGGAATTTTGCAGCAGGCCTGCTGTTCGTGGCCCTGGGTGCCGCGGCACTCGTCATCGGTGCCGACTACCGCCCCGGCACCGCGCTCAACATGGGTCCAGGCTATTTCCCGCGCATCGTCGGTGGGTGCCTCGCCGGGCTGGGCGTGCTCGTCGTCCTGGGCAGCCTGAGGGGCCAGGGGCCGGCGCTTGAGCGCTGGCATCTGCGGCCCCTGTTGCTCGTGTTGGGTGCCGTGCTCGCCTTCGGCTGGCTGCTGGAGCGCTTCGGCCTCGTCGCCGCCGTCGCAGCCCTGGCGAGCGTATCGGCGCTGGCGCAGGATGACCGGCGGCCCTGGGAGGTGCCGGCACTCATCGGCGCCCTGTCTCTCATCGCCTGGCTGGTGTTCGTGCGCGGTCTGGACCTGCCGATTCCGCTCTGGCCCGGCTCGGGGGGCGCGTGATGGAACTGCTCTCCAACCTCGCTCTCGGGCTCCAGGTGGCCATGAGCCTGGACAACCTGGCCTACTGCTTCGTCGGCGTGGTGCTTGGCACCCTGATCGGCGTGCTGCCCGGCATCGGGCCGGTGGCCACGATCTCCATGCTGCTGCCCATCACTTTCAAGCTCGAGCCCACCTCGGCGCTGATCATGCTGGCCGGCATCTACTACGGTGCACAGTACGGCGGCTCGACAACGGCCATCCTGGTCAACCTGCCGGGCGAGGCATCCTCGGTGGTGACCTGTCTCGACGGGTACGCCATGGCTCGCAAGGGGCGGGCCGGCCATGCCCTCGCCGTGGCTGCCATCGGATCCTTCTTCGCGGGGTGCGTGGCCACGCTGCTGCTGGCGGCCGCGGCGCCGCCTCTGGCCGAGCTCGCCTTCCAGTTCGGTGCCGCCGAGTACTTCTCGCTCATGGTCCTCGGTTTGGTGGCCGCCGTCGTGCTGGCCCAGGGCTCCCTGCTCAAGGCGGTGGCCATGATCGTCCTGGGCGTGCTGCTCGGTCTGGTCGGCATGGACCCGACGACTGGCGACCAGCGCTACACCTTCGGCCTGCCCGAGTTGTCCGACGGCATCGGCTTCGTCGTCGTGGCCATGGGTCTGTTCGGCTTTGCCGAGGTCATCGTCAATCTCGAACGCGGCGAGCATCGCGATGTGCTCACCCGCAGCATCGGACGCCTGCTCCCCTCCGGCGAGGAGATGCGCCGGGCCTGGAAGGCCATCCTGCGCGGCACCGGGATCGGTTCGGTGCTGGGGGTACTGCCGGGTGGCGGCGCCACGCTGGGCTCCTTCGCGGCCTACATGGTGGAGAAGCGCCTGGCCAAGGACCCGTCCCGTTTCGGCCAGGGCGCGATCGAGGGCGTGGCCGGTCCGGAGTCCGCCAACAACGCCGGCGCCCAGACGTCGTTCATTCCGATGCTCACGCTGGGCATCCCCTCCAACGCGGTCATGGCGCTCATGATCGGGGCCATGACGCTGCACGGGATCCAGCCGGGGCCGCAGGTCATGTCGGGGCAGCCCGAACTGTTCTGGGGCATGATCGCCAGCATGTGGGTGGGCAACCTCATGCTGGTGGTGCTCAACCTCCCGCTGATCGGCCTCTGGGTGCGGCTGCTGTCGGTGCCCTACCGCTTCCTCTACCCGGCGATCCTGCTGTTCTGCGTGATCGGTCTCTACAGCCTGCAGTCCAGCGTGCTGGACGTGTTTCTGGCCGCCGGTTTCGGCGTGCTGGGCTACATCTTCATCAAGCTCCAGTGCGAGCCGGCGCCCCTGCTGCTGGGTTTCGTCCTGGGCCCGATGCTCGAGGACAATTTCCGCCGCGCGCTCACCATCTCGCGAGGCGACCCCATCGTTTTCCTCAACCGCCCGCTGTCGGGAGCACTTCTGGCGGTGGCCGTGGTGCTGCTGCTGGCGGTGATCGCGCCGAACGTCCGACGCGCGCGGGAACAGGCCTTCAAGGAGTCATGACCATGACCGCATTCGACTGGGAATTCCCGTACCGCTCGCAGCGCATGCCGGTGCTGGCTGCCAACGTGGTGTCGACCTCCCAGCCGCTCGCCGCCCAGGCCGGGCTGCGTGCCATGCTCGCGGGTGGCAACGCGATGGACGCGATCGTCGCCACAGCGGCCGCGCTCACGGTGGTGGAGCCGGTGATGAACGGCATCGGTTCGGATGCCTTCGCCCTGGTGTGGGACGGCGAGCGCCTGGAGGGTCTAAATGCCTCGGGGCGCGCACCCGCCGCCTTCACCCCCGAGCGCTTCGCGGGGCGCAACGCCATGCCGGCCCAGGGATGGGACACGGTCACCGTGCCAGGCGCGGTGTCGGCCTGGATCGCGCTCTGGAAACGGCACGGAACCCTGCCGCTGGCCACCCTGCTCGCGCCAGCCATCGAGTACGCAGAAAAAGGCTTCCTGGTCTCGCCCACCGTGGCGCGGCAATGGGCCGCCCAGGCAGAGGCGTTGCGCGACGAGCCCGGCTTCGCCAGCGCCTTCCTGCCGGACGGCCGACCGCCACGCGCCGGCGAGCAGTTCCGTTTTCCGGATCAGGGTGCGACCCTGCGCGAGATCGCCGCCACCGAGGGCGAGTCTTTCTATCGCGGCGACCTGGCGCGGCGCATCGCCGAATTCGCCCAGCAGACGGGGGGCGCCATGGCGGCAGCCGACCTCGCTGGGCACCGTGCCGACTGGGTCCGGCCGGTGTCCCAGGGCTATCGTGGCTACACTCTGCACGAGATCCCGCCCAACGGTCAGGGCATCTCCGCCCTGATGGCCCTCGGCATGCTGGGCCACTTCGACCTCGAGGCACTGGCGCCCGACTCGGCCGAAAGCATCCACCTCCAGGTGGAGGCGATGAAACTCGCCTTCGCCGACGTTTACGCCCACGTGGCCGATCCGGCCCACATGGCGGTGGGCGCGGACGATCTGCTCGATCCCGCCTACCTCGCCCGCAGGGCGGCACGCATCCAGCGCGGTGTGGCGCAGGACTTCGGTCCCGGGTCACCGCCCTCGTCCAGCACGGTCTATCTCACGGCCGCGGATGCCGCCGGGCGCATGGTTTCCTACATCCAGTCCAACTACAACGGCTTCGGCTCCGGGGTGGTGGTGGGCGGCACGGGAATCAGCCTGCAGAACCGCGGAGCCGCCTTCTCGCTACAGCCGGATCACCCGAATCGCGTCGGACCTGGGCGGCGTCCCTTCCACACCATCATCCCGGGCTTCGTCACCCGCGACGGCAAGGCGGTGATGAGTTTCGGCGTCATGGGGGCCGACATGCAGCCTCAGGGACATGTGCAGATGATGGTCCGGCTTGCCGACCACGGGCAGAACCCCCAGGCGGCGGTCGATGCCCCGCGCTGGAAGATCTCCAAGGACGGCGCCCTCCTGGTCGAGCACGACATGCCGCAGGCCACGGTCGAGGGACTGCAGCGCCTGGGCCACGCGGTTCGGATCACACCGCGCTGGGCGCTCGACTACGGCTCGGCCCAACTGGTGCACCGCCTGCCCCACGGCTACCTCGCCGCCTCGGAGCCCAGGCGGGACGGTCAGGCCGTGGGCTTCTGAACGGCGGTCCCGGCTGCGCCGCCCGCGTCCACGGCTCAGACCGCCGGCGGCGGGTTCTGCGCCTCCAGCGCCTTGGCACGGATGGCGCTCAGCGTCGTGCGCGTGGTGATGACATCCGGGTCGATGCGCACCTCGATGATGGCGGGTCTGCCCGACGCCGCCGCCCGCTGGAAGGCCGCGGGAAATTCCTCGGTCGCGAGCACCGTCTCGCCGTGGGCGCCATAGGCCCGTGCCAGGGCGGCGAAGTCCGGATTGGCGAGCGATGTGCCGTGGACGCGCCCCGGATACTCCCGTTCCTGATGCATGCGGATGGTCCCGTACATGCCGTTGTTGAGCAGGATGATCATCACGGGCAGGTCGTACTGCAAGGCGGTGGCGAGTTCCTGACCGTTCATCATGAAATCGCCATCGCCCGTGAAGCACACGACCGTGCGATCGCGGTGCACCGCCTTTGCCGCCACCGCCGCGGGCACTCCGTACCCCATGGCGCCGCTGGTGGGCGCGAGCTGGGTGTGGAATGGCGCGTAGGGATAGAAGCGGTGCACCCACCCGGCGAAATTGCCCGCACCGTTGGCAATGATGGTGTCGCGAGGCAGGTTGGCCGCCAGCCAGGCGACGATCAGGCTGGGGTTGACCGGCCCGGGCACCTCCACCGGCTCCGCGTTCTCGCGGTACTCGGCGTTGGCGGCGACGGTCCAGTCCTCCCAGTTCTCCCACTCCGCCGGACCCAGCACCGCAGCGGCCTCGGCGAACTCCGGCATGCCTGAATTGATGAGCAGGTCCGCCTGGTAGACCCGGCCGAGTTCCTCGGCGCCCGGGTGCACGTGCACCAGGCGTTGCTTCATGCGCGGCACACCGAACAGGGTGTAGCCACTGGTCGCCATCTCCCCCAGCCGTGAACCGACGCTGAGGATCAGGTCCGCCTCCTGGAGACGCTTCGCCAGCTTCGGTGAGATGCCGATGCCGACGTCCCCGGCGTATTGCGGGTGCTGGTTGTCGAACACGTCCTGACGGCGGAAGGAGCAGGCCACAGGCAGGCGGTTGCGCTCGGCGAAGCGCTGGATCTGCGCGCAGGCATCACGCGTCCAGCCGCTGCCGCCGAGGATGAGGAACGGTCGGCGGCACATCTGCAGCAGGTGGCGCACCATGGCCATGTCGCGCCCCGCGGGGCTGGGGGCCACCCGGCGGTAGGGCTCGCTGTGCATTGGCGCGAGACGGGTGGTGAGCATGTCTTCGGGCAGGGCCAGCACCACCGGGCCGGGGCGCCCGGACACGGCGACGTGGAAGGCGCGGCTCACCATCTCGTGGATGCGATCGGCGCGGTCGATCTGTGCCACCCATTTCGCGATGTCGCCGAACATGCGGCGGTAGTCGACCTCCTGGAAGCCCTCGCGCTCCACCACGTCGCTGCCAACCTGGCCCACGAAGAGGATCATCGGCGTCGAATCCTGCTGCGCAGTGTGCACGCCGATGGAGGCATTCGTGGCCCCCGGACCGCGCGTGACGAAGCAGATGCCCGGGCGCCCGGTGAGCTTGCCGTAGGCCTCGGCCATGAACGAGGCGCCACCGTCCTGGCGGGCCACCACGAGGTGGATGCGCGCCTGCTCGTCATGCAGCGCGTCCAGCACCGGCAGATAGCTCTCGCCAGGTACGCAGAAGGCGGTGTCGACACCGTGGGTCAGCAGCGCATCGACGAGGATGCGTCCGCCGTGTTGGAGGATGGGTTCCGTGGTCATGGGCGGTTTCTCGTTTTCCAGGGTGGCGCGGCCGGTTCCGCTGCGCCCGATGATGCCATGGCCAGGGATGCCCCGCCGCCCGAGCCCGCCGGGCGTGGCGCCCGGCGCGAAGCCGGCGTGACAACACCCGGCGTCTCTCAGTCCGCGGCCAGGAACTCCGTGTCCACCTCGGACGCGGCCTGCAAGTTGTAGCGGTTGCCGATGACCAGACGGTCGTGCATCACCGCGTCCACCTCGGCCAGGGTCAGTGCCGGCAGCGTGATGTCCGCGGCCGCCACGTTCTCCCGCAGATGCGCCACGTCGGTGGTCCCGAAGATGGGCAGAATGTCGGCGCGCCGGTGCAGCAGCCACGCCAGGGACAGCTGCGCCGTCGTGCATCCGGCGCGCGCCGCCAGCGCCTTCCAGGCGGGCAGCAGCGTCAGGTTGCGCTCGTAGTTGCCGGGTTCGAAGCGCGGCATGCTGCGCCGGATGTCCTTGGGATCCAGCGCCGCGGCCGCTGGCGGCGCGTCGGTCAGGAAGCCCCGCGCCACCGGACTGAAGGCGACGAAGGCCACGCCGAGTTCCGCGCAGGCATCGAGCACCGCGATCTCGGCATTGCGGGTCCAGGGCGAGTATTCGGTCTGCAGGGCGGCGATCGGGTGGACCGCGTGGGCGCGACGCAGCGTGGCCGCCGACACCTCGCTCAGCCCGATGGCGCGGATCTTCCCGGCGCGCACCAGTTCGGCCAGCGCGCCGACGCTGTCCTCGATCGGCACGGACCGGTCCCAGCGGTGCAGGTAGTACAGGTCGATGACCTCGGTGCGCAGCCGCTGCAGGGCCTCGTCACAGGTGGCGCGGATGGTCTCCGGCCGGCCGTCGATCACCCGCACCTTGCGGCCCGAGCCGTCGACGTCCACCCCGGTCATGCCGCACTTGCTGGCGAGCAGGAAACGCGACCGATGGGCCGACAGAAATCGTCCCACCAGGGTCTCGCTCATGCCGAAGCCATACAGCGCCGCGGTGTCGAAGTGCGTGATGCCGGCGTCGAGCGCCGCCAGCAGCACGCGCTCCGCCTGCGCCTCGGACACCGGTGGACCGTAGGCGTGGCAGATGTTCATGCAGCCCAGTCCGAGGGCGCTGGTCTCGAAGGGGCCGAGTCTCCTGGTCTTCATCGTGATCTCCCGCCGGTCAGCCGCGCAACTGGTCTTCGAGCTGCTGCAGCACCTGGTAGCACGGCAGCACCTGCGCCACGGAGGCGTTGGGCTCCCTGCCCTCGCGGATGGCGGCCACGAATTCCCCGTCCTGCAGTTCGATGCCGTTCATCGACACGTCCACACCCGAGACGTCGATCTTCTCGTCCTTGCCGTTGACCAGATCGTCGTAGCGCGCGATGTAGGTGCCGGTGTCGCCGATGTAGCGGAAGAAGGTGCCCAGCGGGCCGTCGTTGTTGAAGGACAGCGACAGAGTGCACAGCGCCCCGTTGGCCGCCTGCAGCTGGATCGACATGTCCATCGCGATGCCGAGCGTCGGGTGGATCGGCCCTTGCAGGGCGTTGGCCTTCACCACCGGGCTGCCGGTCTGGTAGGTGAACAGGTCCACGGTATGCGCGGCGTGGTGCC
>JBILUV010000037.1:0-19037 GCA_044370825.1 Burkholderiales bacterium
GCGCGGCCGCCAGGCGTTCATCGTCGCCGCCGTGGCCTGTCTCGGCCTCGGCGTGCTCGGCGTGTTCCGACCACCCGAACTTGCGGGTGGCGCGCTGGTGGCCTGGCTGGCCCTTTGCCTGATCGTGACCTACCTCGGGTTCAGCATGGGCTCGATCAACTACTTCGCCATCGGCGCCGAGTTGTCGGTCGACTATCACGAGCGCACACGCGTGACCGCCGCGAGAAGTGGGTTCGGCATCATCGGTGTCCTCACGGCAGCCGCCCTGCCGGAGGTGCTGGCGGGCGACCGTGGCCTGGATAAGGGTCTGGCGGATTTCGGGCTTCTGTACGTGCCGGTGCTGCTGCTGTGCGCCTGGGCCATGCTTTCAGGACCCGCGCCGCGGGTGGCGCCGGCCCGCGGTCATGCTTTGGCGGAGGTGCTGATGCCGCTTGGCAATGCCCGCTTCCGGTGGCTGCTGGCGGTGTTCCTCGCCAGCGGCGTCGCCTCGGCCATACCCGCCACCCTGGTGCTGTTTTTCGTGCAGGACGTCCTGGGAAGGCCCGATCTGAATGCTGTCTTCCTCGCCCTTTACTTCGCCTTCGGCGCCCTCGGCATGCCGGTGTGGGTGGGGCTGTCGCGTCGCGTTGGCAAGAAGGCGTCCTGGCTGGCTGGCATGGTGATGAGCATTCTTGCCTTCGTCTGGGCCTTCCTGCTGGGCCCGGGAGAGGTGGTGGCCTTCGGCATGGTGTGTGCGCTGTCCGGCATTGCCTACGGGGCCGAACTCGCTCTGCCCGCCTCCCTTCTGGCTGACCTGGCGGACGAGGACCGCAGCGGACCCGGCCGTCGGCAGGGTGCCTATTTCGGCTTCTGGCAGCTGGTGGAAAAACTCAATCTGGCACTGGCTGCGGGCCTTGCATTGCCGCTGCTGGGCTGGGCCGGATATCAGCCCGGCACGCCGCAGGCCCAGGGTGGCGACCTCTCGGCCATGTACGCCCTGGTGCCCTGCGTGCTCAAGACCATCGCCCTCTGGGCGCTGTGGCGCGGGGCGCCCGCCCCCGCCGGCCCCCCCCCCCCCCGCGCGCCGCGACCCCCCCCCGGGATTGGAGGACCTCATCATGAACAGACGACATTTCCTGTCCGCCACGGCCGCGCTGTCCGTTGCGGGCTGCTCCTCGCCGGGCATCGAGCAGTTCCGCGCCGAGAAACCGGTGCTCGACCTGCGGCAGTACTTCGATGGCGTGATCGACGCCTGGGGTGTGGTGCGCAATCGTGACGGCAGCATCTCGCAGCGCTTCACGGTGGAGATCAAGGCCTCCTGGAAGGGGGACACGGGCATCCTGGACGAGGCCTTCCGTTACTCCGACGGCCGCACCCAGCGGCGCGTGTGGACTCTGAAGCGCGACGGCGCGCGCTACATCGGCACCGCAGCCGACGTCGTCGGGGAGGCGGTGGGCGAAACCGCGGGCAATGCCTTCCGTCTGCGTTACTTGCTCGATTTCCCATGGGGGGACTCGACCGTACATCTGAACGTGGACGACTGGATGTGGCTGGTGGACGATGCCGTCCTGCTCAACCGGTCCAGCATCAGCAAGCTCGGCGTCGAGGTCGCGCAGGTGTTCATCAGCTTCCGGAAGCGCTGATCCATGGCCATGAACCTCCCCATCCGGGATTGGTCCGGGCGTCGCGTCTGGGTGGTCGGCGCCTCCTCGGGCATCGGTGCGGCGCTCGCGGAAGCGCTGCTGGAGGCCGGCGCGCGGGTGGCGGTGTCGGCGCGTCGCGAGGAGGCCCTGGCTGCGCTGGCAGCCCGGCGACCGGAGAATGTCCTGCCGCTGGCCGTGGACGTTACCGACCCGGTGGCGGTCGGAGAGGCCTGGCGGCGCCTGCAGGCGGCCTGGGACGGCCTCGACGTGGTGTTCTGCGTCGCGGGGGTTTACGTGCCCCTGCGGGCGACGGAGTTCGATGCCGGTGTTGCGCGCACCCTGTTCGATGTGAACGTCATGGGGGTGGCTCACGTGCTTGATGCGGTGCTGCCAGCCCTGCGTGCGAGCCGGGGTCACGTCGTCATCCTGGCCTCCGTGGCGGGCTACCGCGCCCTGCCCAAAGCCTTGTTCTACGGTGCCACCAAGGCCGCCCTGATCCACCTCGCCGAGGGCCTGTATCTCGACCTCGCGCCCGAGGGCCTGAGTGTCAGCGTGGTCAACCCCGGGTTCGTGCGCACGCCCGCGACCGCCAGCAACGAATTTCGTATGCCGGCGCTGATCGACGCCGAGGAGGCGGCGCGCGAGACCCTGCGAGGCCTGGCGCGAGGCGAGTTCGAGATCCACTACCCCAAGCGCTTCACGCGCTGGCTCAAGCTGATGCGGGTGCTACCCTACCGCTGGTATTTCCCGCTGGTGCACAAGGCGACGGGGCTGTGAGCGTCGACCGGATCGTCGGTTTCTTCGAGACCCTCGAACCGGCATCGGTGGCCGCCATGGCCACGATCTACACCGGGGATGCGTATTTCAAGGATCCCTTCAATGAGGTGCGCCGCTTGGAGGACATCCAGGCCATCTTCACCCGGATGTTCGAGGCGCTGGAGGACCCGCGATTCGTGGTCACCAACCGCATCCGCGAGGGCGACCAGGCCATGCTGGAGTGGGACTTCCACTTCCGAATGCGCAGCTTCCGCCCTTCGCGCGCGTGGTGCATCCACGGCGTGAGCCACCTGCGCCTGTCGGCGGACGGACGGGTCTGCTATCACTGCGACTTCTGGGACACGGGTGAGCAACTCTATGCGCGGCTGCCCGGCATCGGCGCGGTGGTCCGATTTCTCCGGCGGAGGATGGCATGAGTGGATTCGACCGTGCACTGGTGTGGTTCCGGCGCGACCTCCGTGCCGAGGATCATGCCGCCCTGCATCACGCCCTGCGTCAGGCGCGGGCGGTGCACTGCGTGTTCGTGTTCGACACCGCGATCCTGGATGCCCTGGGGTCGCGCGAGGACCGGCGCGTCGAGTTCATCTGGCACGCGGTGGCGGAACTGGCGGCAGCTATCGGGGCTCTGGGCGGCGGCCTGCACGTGCTGCACGGCGAAGCCCGCGCGCTGATCCCGTCGCTCGCCGCCCGCCTCGGCGTCGATGCGGTCTTCGCCAGCCACGACTACGAGCCCGGAGCGATCGCGCGGGATGCCGCGGTGGCCCAGACCCTCGCCCGGGACGGCCGCCGTCTGGTCACCTTCAGGGACCAGTGCATCTTCGAGAATGCCGAGATCCTCACCCAGGCAGGGCGGCCCTTCACGGTGTTCACACCTTACCGCAACGCGTGGTTGCGGGCACTGACGCCCGAGCGTCTGCAGCCTCTTCCAGTGGCGCCCCATGCCGGCTCCCTGGCGCGCGGCGATGGGTCGGCTCTGCCCACGCTCGAGGCGCTCGGTTTCCGGACGACCAACCTGACGCAGTTGCGCCTGCCGCTCGGGGCCTCGGGCGCGCGCAGCCTGTTGCAGGATTTCGCCGATCGCATGGACCGCTATCGGGAGCGCCGCGACTTTCCGGCGGTTCGCGGTCCATCCTACCTTTCGGCGCACTTGCGTTTCGGGACGGTGTCGATCCGGGAACTGGTCGCGCTGGCACATGGACGAGCCTCGGAGGGAGCCCAGGGCTGGTTGTCGGAACTGATCTGGCGCGAGTTCTATTTCCAGATCCTGTGGCACTTCCCACATGTGGTCGAGCGGAGTTTCAAGCCGGAGTTCGACGCCCTCGCCTTCGAGAATCGCGAGGACCTGTTCGCCGCGTGGTGCGAGGCGCGAACCGGTTATCCGCTGGTGGATGCGGCCATGCGCCAGCTCAATACGACCGGCTACATGCACAACCGCCTGCGCATGGTCACGGCGTCTTTCCTGGTCAAGCATCTGCGCGTGGACTGGCGGTGGGGTGAGCGCTATTTCGCCGCGCACCTGAACGATTTCGACCTCGCGGCCAACAACGGCGGCTGGCAGTGGGCGGCCTCGACCGGCTGCGATGCCCAGCCCTACTTCCGCATCTTCAATCCGATAACGCAGTCGGAGAAGTTCGACGCTGCCGGCCGCTTCATCCGCCAGTATGTGCCGGAGCTTGCCGCAGTCCCGGACCGATACATCCACGCGCCCTGGACCATCCCGCCGCTGGAACGACAGGCGGCTCGTTTCGAGCCGGGACGCGACTACCCTGCGCCTGTGGTGGACCACGCTACCGCGCGAGAGGCGGCGTTGCGGATGTACGGTGCGGTCAGGGAGGGGCGCGCCGGCCTCCCATGAGGCCGTCCGATGCCGTGGCACCGCCCCGGCGTGGCCGCATGAACCAGCCGCGGGCGGCGTGCGCTGCCTCTGCTCAGGTTCCGGAATAGTCCTTCAGCACCCCCGGGTCCGGGTCCGCGCCCAGGCCCGGTCCGTCGGGGACCGTGATGTTGCCGTTCACCGGACGGCAGCGCTCGCCATACAGTGGCGCCTCGAGGTCGAAGTAGCGCCACTCGACCAGAGGTTCGCGCTGGAACACCGCGCTGCAGTGCAGGGCGGCGAGCAATCCTGGGCCGTCGTAGAAGGTGTGGGGTACTACCCGCGCGTTGTGGAAGGCTGCCAGGGCGAACACCTGCCTCAGGGTGCTGATGCCGCCGCTCTTGGCCGGACTGGGCTGCAGGATGTCCACGGCACCGGCCCGCAGCAGGTCGCCGAACTGGTGCAGGGTGGCGGCGTTTTCGCCAGCCGCGATCGGGATGCCACACTCCCGTCGCATGCGCGCCAGCGCCATGGCGTCCTCGGGCGGCCACACCGGTTCCTCGAGCCAGTGCGGCTCGACCTCGCGCAGCCGGCGCGCGAGCGCCAGCGCCTCGCCCAGGGTCCAGGGGCAGTTCACGTCCAGCATCAGCCGGGTCTGCGGCCCTGCCGCAGCGCGGGCCGCGCGGATGCAGTCCAGATCGATCTCGTGCAGCTTGATGCCCTCGAAACCGTCGCGACGGGCGCGCTCGACATTGCGCGCCACCACGTCCGGTGTGGCGTAGCGGATCAGGCTGGCGTAGCAGGGCATGGTGTCGTGCGCGCGTCCACCGAGCAGGCGGTGGAGCGGCTGGCCAGCCGCCTTGCCGGCGATGTCCCACAGCGCGATGTCGAGGCCGGACAGGGCATAGATGACCGGACCGCCACGGCCGAAGATGTGGAGTTTCTCCTCCAGCCCCCGCATCGTGGCCTCGGGTGACAGGGCGCTCGTGCCCACCACCAGCGGGGCGATGATCCGCTCCAGCATTGCCTGGGTCGCCGGGATGACGTTGTAGCCGAAGGCCTCGCCCCAGCCCACGATGCCCTGGTCGGTCTCGACCCGCACCAACAACGAGTCTGCGGTGGTCCAGGCACGGCCGCCCCAGGCCGAGGCCTGGTCCGATCCACCCGTGGTGTAGGGAATCCTGAGCACGATGGTGTCGAGCCTGGCGATCTTCATTTCCAAGAAAACCTCCTCAATACATGAACCCGGTGACCAGCCGGAACGCCTGGAAGTCCTGACCACCCCGGAAGGCGATGCCGATGCGGTCCAGCGCGAACCCGAACACCTCCGCCGGCAGGTAGGTGCCGAAGGTGAAGGCCATCTCGTACTGCTGGGTCACCATGCGCCGCCGCTCCTCCGAGAGCGCGAAAGCGAGATGGTCGAAATAAAGGTAGTGCACGAAATGCACGCCGAAATTGGAGGCCCGGTTCATCAGCAGCCCGCCAGTGGGGATGATGAAGTTCAGTCCGGTGGACAGCACGCCGAAGTTCTGGCTCACGCCGTCCTGGGCGACGTTGCCGGCGTAGAGCAGGGCGTTGCCGAGGATGAAGTCCACACGCTCGAAGGAATGGCGCCAGGCGCTGCGCGTACCGACCTCGTACAGCGTCGACCGGTTGCCGCGCACGACGTCCTGGGCATAACCCACCGACGCGGTCGGCTTGAGCACCCAGTTGCGGGCAACCTCGCGTTCCAGCTCGATCCCCGGCATGACGGCGAGGGTGGCGAAGTTGCGGTCGAGCACGTCGTTGACCGGGTTGTCCAGGTTGTAGAGCCCGACCGAGACCGGCAGCTTCAGACGGATGCCCCAGCGATCCTCATCCGGCTGCCGCACCGTGCGGCCGAAGGGCAGGCGCGCCACGGTGACGGTGCGGTCACCGAAGCGGTAGACCCCGGTACCCAGGGTGGTCGCGAAGTACCAGTCGGTATCGGCGGTGGTGTCGTTGGCGCGCAGATCGGGCGCGAGCAGCGCTGCGGTGGCTGCGAGGAACAGTCCGCACCAGCCGCTGGCGCGGGAGCGCCGGCCTGCGGGCGCGATTTGCCGGTCACGGGAAACCCGGAGGCCGGAGGATTCGGTCACAGAGCGGATACGAAGCGCAGCAGCGCTTCCCGATCGATGCGTGAAAGGGCGCTGAAGCGGGCGCGTACGACCTCCGCCTCACCACCATGCCAGGCCACGGCCTCCTCGATGTCCCGGGCCCGGCCATCGTGCAGCAGGCGGGCGTTGCCGTTGACCGCTGCGGACAGACCGATTCCCCAAAGCGGCGGTGTGCGCCAGTCCGCGGCGCCGGCGGCGAATTCCGGCCGCCCGTCTGCCAGGCCGGGGCCCATGTCGTGCAGGAGAAGGTCAGTGTAGGGATGGATCACCCGCCCCGCGGCGCCAGCCACTGTGGCCTCCGAGTCCAGTGTCCAGGCAGGCACGTGGCATGAGGCGCAGCCGACGGCACGGAACAAGGCCTCGCCGCGCAGCACGCGGGGATCGTAACGATGCCGCGGCGCTGGCGGCGTGAGCTGGCGCAGATAGGTCACGAGGGCCTCCACGTGGGCACGACCCGCCTCCGGGGCGCCTCCGCTGGGTGCTGCGGCGCAGGCGGTCTGGGCCGACGGGCAGTTCTCCCGCGGATGCAGGTCGGTGGTCACGCCGAGGTCCTCCAGGAAAGCCTTGGTCACCTGATGGGCGAGTCCGGCCTGACCGGCCTTCCAGCCGAAGCGACCGACGCGAAGCTGCCCGCTGGCGGGGTCAGGGACGCGGTTGATCCGTCCTCCCGCCGCGGCTGCCGCCAGCAGGGCGGATTCCGGGATGCTCTCCAGCAGCCCCATGCCCACCAGAGGCGGCGCCACGCGCATCGACAGCAGGGTCTGGTCACCGACCGGTCCGAAGGACAGTCGTCGCAGCCGCAGGACGGGTGCGCGCAGCTCGACCGTCTCGCCGTCGGCGTAGCGGTGGATCGACGTCACCCAATCGACCTGGAATGCCCCCTCGGCCGGTACCTCGCCCAGGATGCCCTGCGTCTGCAACTGCAGGCCGTAGGCGGGGTGCGGGATGGGTGCACCGCTGCCCGGCAGCGACAGATGGAGCACGGTCGAGGTCGCCTCTTCGTCCGGCGACTCCGGCGGGGCGCCCCGGCCGTTGCCGGCGTGGCATTCGGCACAGCTCTCCGCGTTGGAGGTCGGGCCGCGGCTCCACAACCCGAACGGCGAGGGCATGACTGCCCACAGTTGCTGCATGGCCTGCCGGCCCCGGGTGAACCGCTCGAGCAACGGCGCCTCCATCCCCGGCATGGCGATGGCGTAGGCCGAGGAGCCGGTCTCGTCGTTGGTCGCGACCCCGGCAGGGCCGGGGTCGGCGGTGAGCGGTGTCACGCACGGCACAGTGGCCGCGAGCGCCGCTGCCGCCAGCACGCAGGCGGCCACGCGGCGGCTCGGAAGCCGGCCCTGGACCGCATCCCGACCCGTTTCGGTCGGCAGGTCTTCATCGGGATGCTGGTGCCGTGCCCGCATGCCGAGATCAGGGGGGCGAGGGCGCCACGACGACCAGTGGCACGGGCGGACGGCCCGTCGCGCGCGCCGACGGCGAGGTGGCCTGCAGCAACAGCCTGCGCCAGAGACCAGGGTCGGGCTCGGCGAGAAGCGTATCTGCGTCCATGGGCAGCACATGCCACATGCCGCGGCGGATTTCCCGGTCGAGCTGTCCCTCGGCCCAGGTGGCGTGTCCGGCGAAGAAGCGTCGCCGGTCTGCCGGATCGCGTCGCGCCGCGATCTGTTCGAAGATGGTGCCGTCGCCGCTGAGGTAGATGTCGGTCACCACCGGCAGGGCCTTGATCGGGTGCTCGGGCGCGCGGAACAGGAACAGCAGGCCATCCGGTTCCACCGGCCCCCCGAGACCGATCGGATCGGCCAGCTCTGCGAGCTCGGGGCGGTCGGTCCCGAACAGGGCACCCAGGGTCAGTCCGGAGGGGCGGTTCAGCACCACGCCCATGGGGCCCGTGTCCTGGGGAAAGGCGACAGCGACGACCGTGCCGGCGAAACCCGAGTCCGTCATCTCCTGGCTCGCCACCAGAAGCACCGGAACGGCATCCGCCTCCACTCCGGCGGCCGCTTGGCCGCAGAAGAGCAGCGTCACGGCCAGGGCCAGATGCCGCAACAGGCGTGCCCCGGTGCTCAACGGACGATGGCCTGGTAGACAAGCTGCCGCAGGGCGGTGCGGTATTGGGCGCGCCGTACCGGCTCGGTGGTCAGGAACACCACGGCAAGCCCCTCCTTCGGGTCGATCCAGAAATAGGTGCCGGCGTAGCCACCCCAGAAGTAGTCACCCACGGAGCCGTTGTAGTCGGCCGCGCCGCGATCGGTGCGCACTGCGAACCCCAGCCCGAAGCCGTAACCCGGGCCCGGCAGGAAGGCTCCCCCGGGTGAGATGCCGGGATGAATGTGGTTCGACGCCATGTACTCGACCGTACGCGGGCCGAGCACGCGGCGTCCGTCGAGGGTGCCGCCCTGGAGCAGCATCTGGGCGAAGCGCAGGTAGTCCGCCGCCGTTCCCACCAGGCCGTGGCCGCCGGCGAAAAACCCCTGCGGCTGGGTGAAGTCTATGAGCTCTGGCGTCTTGCCGGTGAACGGATCAGGCTGCGGCTGGGCGAGGCGCGCGATGTGGGCGCCAGACAGGCTGAACGCGGTGTCTTGCATACCGACCGGGGCGAAGATCCGTTCCTGGAACACGTGGTCGAGTGTCTTGCCCGCCGCCACTTCCACCACCCTGCCGAGGACGTCAGTGGAGTGGCCGTACTCCCAGGCGGTACCGGGCTCGTGCACCAGAGGCAGTTTCGCCAGGGCCCGGGCAAAGTCGGCGAGCACCCAGCCCTGCGACCAGATGCCTGCCTCCTGGTACATGCGCTGGACGTGCGTGCGCGTCGACAAGGGCGGTCCGTAGGTGAAGCCGGCGGTGTGCCGCATCAGATCGCCCACGGTCATGGCGCGTTTCGCCGACGCGGTGGAGAAGATCGCACCACCGGTGCGCGGGTCGAACGATTCCGTGCCCACCCGCATGTCCTTGAACTCGGGAATGTAGCGGTGAACCGGATCGTTGAGCGCCAGACGCCCCTCCTCGACCAGCGTCATGGCGGCCACGGTGGTGACCGGCTTGGTCATGGAGTAGAAGCGGAAAATGCTGTCCTCCCGCAACGTATCGCCGGCGGCGGCGTCTCGCATGCCCTGGGTGGTGACGTAGGCCAGTCGGCCATGGCGCGCCACCATGACGACCGCTCCCGGCAGTTCCTTGCGATCGATCCAGTTCCTGACGTTGTCGGCGATCAGCCGCAGTCGTTCCTCGGACAGCCCGACCTCTGCTGGAGCGGCGACCGGCAGGGGCGTTGCGGCGAATGCCGGAGCCGGCATTGCGGTGGCGAGGATGAACCAGAGGGCGGCCAGCACCCGGCGCACGATTTCCATCGGACCCTCCATGAGCGGACCTGCGGGATTATCGCCTCGTCCCGGGATCGCGGCTATCATGACGCGTCCCGGTCATGCGCCGCTCGAGTCGACCTCATGCTGGACTTCATCGCCGAACAACACTGCCGTGAAGCGGGGGAACGGTGAGAGTTCGATTCTCTCCCAAGCGGCATCGAGCCGCTGGACGGGCGGAGGCCCGGATGACAGCGATGCGGTGCGCCCGCGACGCCGGGCGGGCAGGCGGTGAGGGCGCGACCGGCGTGTCTTCACGCCGCCCGTCATTGCCGGTGTGTGCGCCATGGTGAGGCCGTTCCCGCGCGTGGTTCCGATGGGCGATCGTGCCCTCGTGGTCGAACTCGCGACCACGGCGGGCCCGGAGGTGAATCTCCGCGCGCTGGCGCTGGCCGAAGCACTGCGCGCCGACCCGCCTCCCGGCGTCACGGATGTGGTGCCTTGCACCGCGAGCGTCACCGTCCACTACGATCCGCTGCGTGCCTGCGAACTGCTGCAGAGCGCTGCGCCGGCCGCCACCCTGGCCGGGTTGCTGCAGGCCGCCTGCGTCGCGGCACCGGCCACGGTGCGCCGTCGGGCGCGGGCGGTGGAGCTTCCGGTGAGTTACGGAGGCGAGCTCGGTCCCGATCTGGAGGAGCTCGCGTGCCATTGCGGGCTCGATTCCGACGAGGTGGTTCGTCTGCACACTGCCGCGACGTACCGCGTCTGCATGCTCGGCTTCGTGCCGGGGTTTGGCTACCTCGGCGGTCTGGATCCGCGCCTGCGGATCCCGCGGCGCGCGAGCCCCCGCAAGCGGGTGCCCGCGGGCAGCGTTGCCGTTGCCGGTGAACAGACCGGGGTCTATCCGCTCGACACGCCCGGTGGCTGGAACATCATCGGCCGGACGCCTCGGCCCATGGTCGACTTCACCAATGCCGGGGCGCCGACCCTGTTGGTGCCGGGTGACACCGTCCGTTTCGTGCCCGTCGATGCAGCCGAGTTTGCGCGGCTCGTGGCGTCGCGGGCATGAGTCTCCACGTCGAGCGTTCCGGACTGCTCAGCACAGTTCAGGACCTCGGTCGTGCCGGATTTCAGCATCTTGGTGTTCCTGTGAATGGCGTCATGGACGAGGTGGCCCACCGGCTGGCCAATCTGCTGGTGGGTAACGAAGAGGGCGAAGCGACGCTGGAGATGACCCTGACCGGGCCGCGGCTGCGTTTCAGTGAGGACGCTGTGATCGCGGTCTGCGGCGCCGACATCGAGGCCCGCGCCGGCGGGCAACTCGTGCCCGGGTGGCGACCGGTGCGCGTGCCCAGGGGAGCGGTGCTTGATTTCGGGCGGGCCGCCAAGGGGGCGCGGACCTATCTGGCGGCTGCAGGCGGTTTCGACGTGCCGCCGGTCTTCGGCAGTCGCTCGACGGCACTCATGGGTGGATACGGCGGACACCGCGGGCGGGCCCTGAGGAAGGGGGACGTGCTGGGGTTTCGCTCTCCCGACCATGCCCACACGTCGCGCTGGGTCCGCCTGCTGGCGGGCGCGGATCAGGGCCTGGCGTATCCCAACTGGTCCGTCAGCCGGGCGGGCATGCCCTACCCGAGGCGCCCGCAGATCGTGCGTCTGGTACCGGGCCGTCACCACGAGAGCTTTTCGGAGGGCGCTCGTGAGCAGCTGGTCCGTGCCCTGTACCGGGTCGCGAGGGACTCGAATCGCATGGGCTACCGTCTCGAAGGGGCGCCCCTGCCGGGCGTGCAGGGAGGCGACGGACTTTCCGAGGGTATGGTCATGGGGGCGATTCAGGTGCCGCCCGACGGCAACCCGATCGTGCTGATGGCGGATCGGCAGACGGCTGGGGGATATCCCGTGATCGCCGTTGTCGCGCACGCGGACCTGCCGGTCATGGGGCAGGTCGCCCCCGGGGACGACGTGCAGTTCCGCTTCATGTCGCTGGAGGAAAGCCACGGAGCCTCGGCGCAGCGCGAATTCCTCCTCGGGCGCATCCGTCAGGCGCTCTCGGCGAGACTGGGATCGTGAAGGAGGCGCGGGTGAAGGCCATCGACATCAATGCCGACCTGGGAGAGGGTTTCGGCGCGTGGAGCATGGGCGACGATGAGGCGATGCTGCGTGTCGTCTCCTCCGCCAACATCGCATGCGGATTCCACGCCGGCGATCCGGGCAGCATCCGGCGCACCACCTCACGGGCGGCGGTTCTCGGGGTGGCGATGGGGGCTCACCCGTCACTCCCCGATCTCGTCGGGTTCGGGCGCCGTGCCATGGCAGTCACGGCCGGGGAGGTGTACGACATGGTGCTCTATCAGATTGCTGCCCTGGCCGCTTTCGCCCGGCTGGCGGGTTCGATGCTCAGGCATGTGAAGCCGCACGGGGCCTTGTACAACATGGCTGCCGTGGATCTTGCGCTGGCGTGCGCGATCGCCGACGCGGTGCGGGACTTCGATCCTCGACTCATGCTCTACGGGCTTGCCGGCAGCCGGCTGCTGGAGGCAGGGCGCCAGGCGGGTCTGACCGTCGTGTCCGAGGTCTTCGCGGACCGGGGCTACCGCTCCGACGGTACCTTGGTGCCGCGTTCGGAGCAGGGCGCCCTTCTGCACGACCCCGCGCAGGTGTCTGCAAGGGTGGTGACGATGGTGCGCGATGGCGGGGTGGAGAGTGTCGAAGGGGTTTGGGTACCGCTCGATGCCCAGACCATCTGCGTTCACGGGGATTCGCCGGGCGCGGTCGGGCTTGCCCTGGCCCTGCGCGCTGCCCTGGTGTCCGCCGGTTTCGCCGTCCTCGCGCCCGGCGCCTGATCCCATGCGCGTGCGCCTCATCCTGCGCCTGGTCGGCTGGCTGCCGGGGTGTGCCGGCGTCCTCACAACTCCGGCGGCCCTCGCGCAATGGCGCATCGGCCTCTGATCCGATTGTTTTTCCTGGAAGGAAGACACCTCGCCCACCGTTCGGGAGACCGGGACCCTGACTCAGCTGTCCGTGTACTACACCGTGCCGCGCGAGTCCGGCCTGATCCTCGGCTACGGTGGCCGTCTTTACGGGGGCTGGTTGGATTACGAGCGGTCGACCCTCTTTCCTCCGATTCAGCCCGTCACCGGCACTACCGTCTATGCCGGTACCCTGCAGGAGGCTCAGATGCGCTGGAGGGTGGGGGTCGGCGGAGCACGCTTCCTCGATTTGGTCGCCTAGCTCGGGGTGGATGCGTGGCGGCGCCACCTGAGCACATCGCAGAAGGAGGACTACGTGATCGGTTTCGGGCGGCTTGGCATCGAGTCCGAGCCAGCGGCGACTGGCTGGCTGGCCGGGGTTGGCGTCAGATTGCCGTTCCATGTGCACGAGAATGCCCACCTCGTGGATGTCGGGTTCCAGCAGAACCCCTCGCTCAAGCCCGAAGGGCTGCCCTCGCCCTATCTGCAGCTCGGGTACCGACCGTCACCCATGCTGGCCATCCTGTTCAACCTTGAGGTCGTGCGCCTGGGGGCCTCCCCAGCCGTGCCTGTGACGCACCAGAGCCTCGGCGCCATGGCGGCCTACCAGCCCGCCAGCACCCGGGTGACCGGTGGCATCGGAATCCTGGTGCAGTTTTGAGGTCCGCATCGCCGCGAGGCGCCGCTCGCCCTTCGTCCCGCCCACGACTCCGTCAAGCCACCATGATCAGACCCCTGCTGCTGTCTCTCTCCCTGCTGACCGCACTGTCTCTCGCTGGTTGTGCCAGGTCTACTGCTCTTCCGGTGGGGTCCGGCGCCGGCATCGCCGAGACGAGCCCCTGCTGCGCCGGCCGGATCCGGCCCGCGGTGCGCTGGGTGCAGGGCTTCGATGTCGATGGCAGCGTGCGCAAGGTCCACGTGCTCCCTGGCGATCGCGTCGCGGTCGGCCAGTTGCTGGCTGAACTGGATGACCAGCCCTTCGCCGAGGTGGAGCGGGGTGAAATGGCGTCGCTGCAGCAGGCCCGGTCGCGTCTGGAGGACCTCGGCAACTACATGCGCCCGGAGGATGTGCGCCTGTTCTCGCCAGGGCTCGCCGGCGGGACCGGCGCCGGAGATTCGCTGCGGGCGGCCGCCCTGGATGCGGAGATCGCCCGTGCGACGGCCATGACACGGGTCTGGCACGCCCGTCTGTCCAGCGAGCGGGCCCGCCTGCATGCAGCGGCGCGGGGGCGAGTTGCGGCAATCGAGGTCGTGGCGGGCCAGCCCGTATCTGCGGGGAGGGGTCTTTTCGTGCTCGAAGACGACGACTTCCTCGAGGTGGTGGCCCATGTCCGCGGCGATGATTCCGGTGCGATCAGGCCGGGGCAGCGCGCCATCGTGCAGCGAAAAGCCGACGGCGCGATGCTGCATGGGCGGGTGGTGCGTGTCGGGACGGGCGCCTTGGCTGGCGCCAGGGAGGTGGTGGTGGCTGTCGTCGAGCGCGCCGTTCTCCAGCCGGGGGAGGCGGTGCGGGTTGGGTTCCCGGGGGTGGACAAAAATCTGTTTTGACATTGGACAAACGGCCCGGCTATACTTCGTTCACCGTTTAGACGAAGTCTAATATCGTTTGAACAGGAAACGTCGACGTCCGGCATGGCCGGCAGCGACTGCTCAGCTCACCGTTCTGGAGGTTCACATGCAACTGAAGGGTTCCAAGACCGAAGAAAACCTGAAGGCCGCTTTTGCGGGCGAGTCCCAGGCCAACCGACGCTACCTCTACTTCGCAAACAAGGCGGACGTAGAAGGTCAGAACGACGTGGCGGCACTGTTCCGCTCCACGGCCGAAGGCGAGACCGGTCATGCCCACGGCCACCTCGAGTACCTCGAGCAAGTGGGTGACCCCGCGACCGGCATGCCGATCGGCGCGTCGCGCGACAACCTCAAGGCGGCAGTCGCCGGCGAGACACACGAGTACACCGACATGTACCCCGGCATGGCGAAGACCGCCCGCGACGAAGGTTTCGACGAAGTCGCCGACTGGTTCGAGACGCTTGCCAAGGCGGAGCGTTCCCACGCCAACCGCTTCCAGAAGGCTCTGGACGCCCTGCAGGACTGAGGCGTTCCGCTGTAGTGCCGCGGCCGGCACCTGTTGGGTGTCGGCCGCCGGCAGCTTGGCAGTACTCGAGGCCGTCCTCCCACCACACCCTGAACCGACCCATGCGCGAAGGCAGTCTAGAAGCACCCACACGCCATCCCATCGAATGGAAGAACCCCGACTTCTACGACGAGGGGAAGCTTTTCGAAGAGCTTGAGCGGGTGTACGACATCTGTCACGGCTGCCGGCGCTGCGTGAGCCTGTGCAACGCGTTTCCGACGCTGTTCGATCTCGTCGACAACAACGAGACCATGGAAGTCGAGGGCGTGAAGAAGGAGGATTACTGGAAGGTGGTCGACCAGTGTTACCTCTGCGACCTGTGCTACATGACGAAGTGTCCCTACGTTCCGCCACACGACTGGAACGTGGACTTCCCCCACTTGATGTTGCGGGCCAAGGCGGTGAAGTTTCGGCGTGGCGAGACGACGTTCCGCGACAAGCTGCTGTCGTCGACCGACGCCCTGGGCAAGCTCGCCACCATCCCGGTCGTGGTTCAGGTGGTCAATGCGGTCAACAAGACGCCAGCCACCCGGAAGCTCATGGACAACGTGCTGGGCATCCATCACGAGCGCGAGTTGCCCGAGTACGACAGTGCGCGCTTCCGCAGCCGCGCTGCGCCGGATGATTCGTTCCCGGTGAAGGCGGGAAAGAACACTCCGGGCAAGGTCGCGATCTTCGCCACCTGCTACGTCAACTACAACGAGCCCGGCATCGGGCACGATCTCATCAGCATCCTGAAGCACAATGCGATTCCGCACGTGCTGGTAGAGAAAGAGAACTGCTGCGGCATGCCCAAGCTGGAACTGGGCGACCTGGAGGCGGTTGATAAGCTGAAGAACGGGAACATCCCGATCATGGCCCGCTATGCGCGGGAAGGCTACGCGATCCTGACCACCGTGCCGTCCTGTACCCTGATGTTCAAGCAGGAACTCCCGCTCATGTTTCCGAATGATTCGGACGTCAAGTTGGTGCAGGAGGCGATGTTCGACCCCTTCGAGTACCTCGTCATGCGCTACAAGGACGGTCTGGTGAAGACCGACTTCAAGAAGCCGCTGGGCAAGGTGTCATACCACATACCCTGTCACCTGCGTGTTCAGAACATGGGGCAAAAGACCCGCGAGTTCCTCGAACTCGTGCCCGACACCAAGGTCACCGTGGTCGAGCGCTGCTCCGGCCATGATGGCACCTGGGGTGTCAAGAGCGAGTTCTACAAGGACTCCATGAAGATCGGCAAGCCGGTGTTCAAGGCCATGGGGAACAACAGCCCCGATTACATCAGCTCTGACTGCGCCATCGCGGGCCGTCACATCCGACAGGGGATGGGAGGGGGTGGTGCAGCCAAGGAACACCCGATTTCACTGATCCGGATCGCGTACGGACTCTGACTCCATCCTTGAAACCACGTAATCAACCACCTCACGTCCATGGAAGCCATGCAAGCAATCACCCGTGACAGCCTGATGACCCTGGAGACCTACGCACGCACCCGCACGGAATTCCGCACGCGCGTGCTCGAGCACAAGAAGCATCGCAAGGTGCAGATCGGTGCCAACCTGACGCTGATCTTCGAGGACGAACTGACGCTTCGCTACCAGATCCAGGAGATGCTCCGCATCGAGAAGATCTTCGAGGAGGAGGGTATCCAGAGTGAACTCGACGCCTACAACCCGCTGGTTCCGGATGGGAGCAACTGGAAGGCAACGATGCTTCTTGAATACCCGGATGTCGAACAGCGGCGCGTCCGCCTCGCCCAGTTGAAGGGGATCGAGGACAAGACCTGGATCAAGGTTGCCGGGCACACCAGGGTGTACGCGATCGCCGACGAAGATCTCGAACGCGAGAACGAGGACAAGACCTCCTCGGTGCACTTTCTGCGGTTCGAACTGGACGACGCCATGAAGCGGGATCTGCGCGATGGGGCGCCGCTGTCCATCGGTGTGGATCATCCCAACTACAGCGATTCGGTCGATCCGGTGGGAGTGGAAGTTCGAGCCTCCCTGCTGAACGATCTCGCGTTCTGACGCGCCGTCGCCATGACGAACCGGGCGGCTGCGCTGGTGGCTGCAGTGGTGCTGGGGGCAGTCCTTGCGTCGGTCGCGGGGTGCAAGGTCACGCGGGCCAGACCCACCGAGGCGTCGGGTGCGGGCTGGGTGCCTGCCGCAGACGGCGCTCCCCAGCCGCAATCAGAGCCGAAGGGGCTTGCCCAGGAGCCGGTCACTGTCGAGTTGCCGGCCACGTCATCGCCGTCCCGGCTCGCGCCTTTCGAAGTCAAGGGTCGAACCGAGCACGAGACCGGTCTAGATCCCGATGCCATATCCCTAGGAGCCGATGGTGTGACCCGATATACCCTGGTGGTTCGTACGACCGCCGGCGTAGCCAATGTCACGTACGAGGGAATCCGCTGCGAGACCGCAGAGTGGAAGGTGTATGCCACAGGTCGCCAGGACGGCCAATGGCACCGCGTCCCCGTCCCCGTCTGGCGTCCGATGGACAAGGCGGGCCTGAATGACATCCGCCAGACGCTGTATGAGCGCCACGTCTGTACGCCTGCCCGCACGGTGCCGGTTTCGGTGGCACAGGTGTTACAGAGTTTCCGCAGACCACACCCTGTGGGCAACAGATAAACCCACGCTGGGGTCAGGCCCTGCTTTTTGTCTGTCTTTTGGTAGGCAAAAAGCGAAGCCTGACCGCGGGGTTCCGTGACCCCGGGGTTCGTGGCTTCAAAGCAGGACGAGGTTGTCCCTGTGTATGAGTTCGGGGTGGTCCTCGTAGCCGAGGCGGGCGCCGATCTCGCCGGTTGGCGTGCGCAGGATGCGACGGGTTTCGTTTGCGTTGTAGTTCACCAGTCCGCGTGCAATCTCCCGTCCATCCGGGGCTATGCAACTGACCACTTCCCCACGCTCGAACGTGCCTTCCAGATCGTGCACACCCACGGGTAGGAGACTTTTGCCTCCGGCCGCCAGAGCCGTGGCGGCTCCGGTGTCCAGCATGAGGCGGCCGCGCACCTGAAGGTGGTCGGCGAGCCACTGCTTGCGAGCGGCGAGGGTTGGGGTCTCGGCGATCAACTGGGTGCCGATGGTATGCCCTGCGGCAAGGCGGCCAAGTACATCCGGCTCGCGCCCTGACGCGATCACGGTGTGAGCCCCGCTCCTGGCAGCACGCTTGGCCGCGAGGATCTTGGTGAGCATGCCTCCGGAGCCAATGTGGCTGCCCGCCCCGCCGGCCATGTCTTCCAGGGCCGGATCACCCGCGCGTGCCTGCTGCACAAGCGTTGCGGTCGGATCCTTGCGCGGGTCGGCCGTAAACAGGCCGGGCTGGTCGGTCAGGATGACCAGGGCGTCCGCCTCCACGAGATTGGTGACCAGTGCACCCAGGGTGTCGTTGTCTCCGAAGCGGATCTCGTCTGTGGCGACGGTATCGTTCTCGTTGATGATGGGGATGATCCCCAGTGCCAGCAGGGTCCGCATCGTCGATCGGGCATTCAGATAACGACGTCGGTCAGCGAGGTCTTCATGGGTCAGCAACACCTGGGCTGTGCGAAGACCAAACTCCCTGAAGCAGGTTTCGTAGGCCTGAACCAGCCCCATCTGCCCCACCGCTGCCGCCGCCTGCAGTTCATGAACGGCCTTGGGGCGCTTCGTCCAGCCGAGTCGCTGCATGCCCTCTGCCACCGCACCACTGGAAACCAGCAGCACTTCCTTGCCGCCGCGGGCGAGCGTGGCGATCTGGCCCGCCCACTGCGCAAGCGCAGTGCTGTCCAGACCCTGTCCATCGTTGGTGACCAGACTGGATCCGACCTTGACCACCAGGCGCCGCGCCGACTGGATGACCGAACCGCCGGTGTTCATGGGGCTGCCTCGTGCTCGGCCGCCTCGCTGGCCTGCGCCACCGGATCGGCGATTGCCTTGATGCGATCCAGATGGTCCATGACGGCATAGGTGAGTTCCCTGCAACCCTCGCCGGTCATGGCGGAAATCACGAAAACCTGCGAACCATCCACCCCGGGTCCCAGAAACCGCTGCACGAACTCCGCTATGCGCGCCGCGCGTTCATCCTCGGGTAGCAGGTCTACTTTGTTGAGTGCGACCCAACGGGGCTTTTCGAACAAGGATTGGTCGTACTTGCGCAGTTCCTCGACGATGGCGTTGGCCTCGCGCACCGGATCCGCCTCGGGGTCCGTGGGTGCAAGGTCGACGAGATGCAGAAGCAGTCGCGTACGGGCGAGGTGCCTGAGGAACTGGTGCCCGAGGCCGGCGCCCTCGGCCGCTCCTTCGATGAGGCCGGGAAT
>JBILUV010000129.1:0-9610 GCA_044370825.1 Burkholderiales bacterium
GTGGTCGATGCGGACAACACCGAGGTTGGGATGCAGCGTCGTGAACGGGTAATCGGCAACCTTGGGCCGAGCGGCGGACACCGCTCTGATGAGGGTGGATTTCCCCGCATTGGGCATGCCAAGCAGGCCCACATCCGCCAGCACCTTCAGCTCGAGACGCAACCTGCGATGTTCGCCCGGCTTGCCCGGGGTGCACTGCCGAGGCGCCCGGTTGGTGCTGGATTTGAAGTGGATGTTGCCCAGGCCGCCCTCGCCGCCCTTTGCGATGCGTGCGCGCATGCCCGGAGTGGCCAGATCAGCCACGGCCTCCCCGGTTTCGATGTCCGTGATCACCGTGCCTACCGGCATGCGCAGGGTGATGTCGTCGGCGGCGGCTCCGTAGCAGTCCGAACCTCTGCCCTTTTCACCGTTGCGCGCACGGTGGATGCGGGCGAAGCGGAAATCCACCAGTGTGTTGATGTTCGGGTCGGCCACGGCCCAGACGCTGCCACCGCGCCCACCGTCTCCACCATCCGGGCCGCCGCGAGGAATGAATTTCTCGCGCCTGAATGAGGCGATGCCGTCCCCACCATCGCCGGCGTGGGCTTCAATCGTGGTTTCGTCGACGAATTTCATGGTGGTAGGCGCCCAGTCCGAAAAAAACAAAAAGCCCTACCGGATCGATAGGGCTTTGCCAGCGCCGGAACAAAAAATAATCAGGCAGCGGGGATGATGCTGACAGTCTTGCGTCTCATCGGTCCCTTGATGGAGAACTCCACGACGCCGTCGATCTTGGCGAACAGCGTGTGATCCTTCCCAAGACCGACGTTCACTCCGGGATGGACCTGAGTCCCGCGTTGCCGCACCAGAATGTTCCCTGCAAGAACTTCCTGGCCGCCATAGCGCTTCACCCCGAGTCGTTTCGACTCGGAATCGCGCCCGTTCCGGGAACTCCCGCCAGCTTTCTTATGTGCCATGGCATAACCTCCTGACTCGTTTCTTCAGTCTCGAGCGCAGTGCTGGAGACCATGTTGGGACGTGGGTTGTCGGGGAATCGAAGCCACCATGAAACGCGGTTCCGTTCCTTGGGCCGAACTTCAGGCCGCCTTCGGCACTTCCGCCGTCGCGACGCCGCCCCTGCCGTCGTCGATGCCTGCGACGAAGATCTCCGAAAACCACTGGCGGTGACCGCCCTGGCGCTTGTAGTGCTTGCGCCGGCGATGCTTGAAGATAAGCACCTTGTCTGCCCGGCCGTGCCCTAGCACGGTCACCTTCACATTGGCTCCTGCCACAAGTGGCTGGCCGATCTGAACCGAGTCGCCACCGCCGACCATGAGAACTTGATCGATGACGATTTCGGCGCCGACGTCGGCGGACAACTGCTCCACCCTGAGTTTCGTCCCGGCGCTGACGCGATATTGCTTACCACCGGTTTTGATGACCGCGTACATGGCAGATTCCAATCCGTGTACCAAAAGGGCACGCAGAATAAGGGATGCAGGCCGGCACGTCAAATGCCGCAGGTCTCTGCATGCCGGGCGGTGGAGCAGGCGGTCACGCCCCCATCATCAAATGATGCGCTTGACACCCGATTCCGGCGATTTCTACCATCCGTGATCTTTCTCTCACGGCCACGGCCTTTTCGTGTCGATCGACCTCATCCGAACCTTGCTGGCTGACGACATGGCCGCGGTCGACGCCGTCATCCGCAGACGTCTTCACTCGGACGTCGCCCTGATCCGGCAGGTCGGCGATTACATCATCGGCGCGGGGGGCAAGCGCCTGCGCCCGGTGCTCCTGTTGCTGGCCGCAGGGGCCTGCGGTTACCGTGGCGCGCATGCCCACGAACTCGCAGCAGTGCTCGAGTTCATCCACACAGCCACGCTCCTGCATGACGACGTGGTGGACGAATCCGGCATGCGACGTGGCCGGACCACCGCGAATTCGGTTTACGGCAACGCCGCCTCGGTGCTGGTGGGCGATTTCCTCTATTCCCGATCCTTCCAGATGATGGTGTCGGTCGGCCGCCCTCGCGTGATGGAGGTCCTGTCGGACGCAACCAACGTCATCGCCGAGGGCGAGGTGCTGCAGTTGATGAATGTCCACGACCCGGACATCACCGAAGACGCCTACCTGGACGTGATCCGTTACAAGACCGCCAAGCTGTTCGAGGCGGCCGGTCGTCTGGGTGCGATACTGGCGGATGCGGAGCCTGCGATCGAGGCGGGTCTCGCTGCTTTTGGCACCCATCTCGGCACGGCGTTTCAGCTCATCGATGACGTTCTGGATTACACGGGGCAGACCGCCGAGACCGGCAAGAATCTCGGGGACGATCTCGCCGAGGGCAAGGCCACTCTGCCGTTGCTGCATGTCATTCGCAACGGTTCGTCCGAAGAGGCCGCACTCGTGCGTCGCGCCATCGAGCAGGGTGGGCTCACCGAGTTCGGCCCGGTGCTTGCCGCCATCGAACGCACCGGGGCCCTTGCCTATGCGAGATCGGTGGCGCAGCTCGAGTCCGAACGCGCTGTTGCCGCCCTGGATGCTCTGGAGGCTTCGACTTGCCGAGAGAGTCTGTTACACTTGGCGTCGTTTGCAGTGACGCGCACCCAATGATCATTCGTTGATGATCGCGCGCGCGTGTATTGGTGTCAGGTCGTCTGCGGTCTTGCCTGTAGGTGAACGGGCAGGTCGGCTTCGGGGTGTAGCTCAGCCTGGTAGAGTACTGCGTTCGGGACGCAGGAGTCGGAGGTTCGAATCCTCTCACCCCGACCAGATCCAATTCACGTCCACGCCTCCTTCTTCGCGCTCATGGCCAAACTGCTTCTGCTGCTCGCTGTGATCGGTGGCGTGGCCCTCCTGCTGAAGAACTATCAAAGATCTCTCTCCCGCCAGGGCAGCGACCAGGAAGGGCAACCTGGCAAATCAGCCCTCGAAGACATGGTCCGGTGTGCCCGGTGCGGTGTTCATCTTCCCAAGAGCGAGGGTTTCCTGTCCCAGGGGAGCTTCTATTGCAGTGATGAACATCGCCAGCAGGGGCCGGTCGAGCGGGGGCGCCCCCGCGTCTGATGAGCGGCGCGGCGTCTCCGGGCGGTTCCGCCCTCGGCGCGTCCGCCGCCTCCTGATGTTCTGCCGCACCGCATGAACCCGTCCGTCGGGCGACCTCAGGAGTTGCGCGAGCGCTCGGCGGCAGGTGACGCGTATCCGCGCCAGTACTGGCGATCGCTGCTGTATTTCAACGGTTATCGCCTCGCGGTGGCGTCGCTGTTGCTGCTCATGTCGGCGGTGATCGGGTCGAACATTGTGTTCGGCTCGTGGAACCGGTCGCTCTTCGTGAGCGGCTGCGTCGGCTATGTGCTGGTGGCGGCGCTCAACTTCGCGTCCATCGCCGCGCGCCGCCCGAGTTTCCCGACGCAACTTCTGCTGCAGGTCGGTGGCGACGTCCTGTTCGTCGTCCTGCTCATGCACGCAAGCGGCGGTGTGTCGAGCGGCCTCGGCCTGCTGCTGCTGGCGAATCTCGCGGCGGCCGGCATCATCAGTCGTGGCCGGCTCACACTGTTCCTTGCATCCCTCGCGTCCGTGGCCGTGCTGCTCGAGCATACCTACGAGGTGTTGTTCTTCAAGGGCAGCTACACCGCCTACGTGCAGGCAGCCCTGTTGTCGATCGGCTATTTCGCCACCGCCTGGCTGGCACATGCACTGGCCAAGCGCGCCACGGCCAGCGAGCAGCTGGCGGCGCAGCGCGAAGTCGACCTCGCGAGCATGTCCCAGGTGAGCCAGCTCGTGATGCAGGACATGCAGGATGGCGTGATCGTGGTGGACTCCCAGGGCGTGGTCCGTCAGATGAACGCCCGCGCCGAGGAACTGCTCGGGCCGGCACCGCGGTCCCGGGAGCTGCGGCTGGAGGAGTACAACCCGGGGCTGGCGGTGCGCCTCGCGAGGTGGAAGGAGAATCCGGACGCCGGCTTCGACCCGCTGCGCACCATCCTCACCCAGAAGGTGACGGCGGCGCGTTTCGTTCCGGTGGGCAGCCGTGACCGCCAGGGCGTGGTGATCTTCATCGAGGATCTCACCCGGATCCAGACCCAGGCGCAGCAGATGAAGCTCGTCTCCCTGGGGAGGCTGACGGCCAACATCGCCCATGAGATCCGCAACCCATTGTCGGCGATCAATCATGCCGCCGAGCTGTTGCAGGAGGAGCAGGGGGGCAACGAAACCCAGCGGCGTCTGCTGCAGATCATCCACGACAACGCTCGCCGGCTGGACCGCATGGTGCAGGACGTGCTGCGGCTCAACCGCCGCGACCGGGCGGTCCGTGAGACATTCCCCCTGGGTGAATTCCTGCGCAATTTCGCGGCGCAGTTCTGCGAGATCGAGCGTGTTTCTCCCGATCTGATCCGCGTCGTGCTGGATATCCAGCCCCGGGTCGAGTTCGATCGCTCCCACTTGAATCAAGTCATGTGGAATCTGTGCCGTAATGCGCTGAGATACAGCCGTCGCGAAGCCGGCAGTGTGCAACTCCTGGTCGAGCCAGGTGTGGCGCCCGGCACGGTCGAGTTGAGCGTCGTCGATGACGGCCCCGGCGTGGCGGAGTCGCTTCGCCCGCACCTGTTCGAGCCGTTCTTCACGACGGCCTCGAGTGGCACCGGGTTGGGGCTGTACATTGCGCGGGAGGTCTGCGATGCCAACGGCGCCAGCCTTTCCTACGTGGAGCGTGCCGCGGGCGCGCAGTTCATGCTGGTGATGAAGAGCGCCTGAAGCCGCAGCCCGGGAGGCGGGGGTGCTCGAGGAGGAATGCAGTGAAGCGCAGGGACATGAATGCCGGCGGGACCATCACCCGTACCGTCCTCATCGTCGATGACGAGGAGGACATCCTGGAATTGATCGAGCTCACCTTGCTCAGGATGGGGCTCGAGGTGGAGCGCGCCATGCGCGTCGGCGAGGCGATCGAGAAGGTGACGTCCGGGCATTTCGACCTCTGCCTGACGGACATGCGCCTGCCCGATGGCGAGGGCCTGCAACTGGTGGAGTACATCTCCCAGAACGTCCGCGATCTCCCTGTGGCCGTCATAACGGCCCACGGCAACACCGAGAACGCGGTCGCGGCGCTCAAGGCCGGAGCCTTCGACTATCTGGCCAAGCCGGTCTCCCTTGAGCAGTTGCGCTCGCTGGTCAAGTCGGCGTTGTCGCTGCCCGCGCCCGTCCAGGCCCGCATCCAGTCGGACCAGGGCCTGATCGGCAATTCGCCCATCATCCACCACGTGCGGGAGATGATCGACAAACTGGCGCGCAGCGAGGCGCCGGTCCATGTGACGGGTGAATCCGGCAGCGGCAAGGAACTGGCCGCGCGCCTGATCCATCAGAAGAGCGCCCGTCGGGACAAGCCCTTCGTGCCGGTCAACTGCGGTGCCATCCCCGAGAACCTCATGGAAAGCGAGTTTTTCGGTTATCGGAAGGGCGCTTTCACGGGCGCCGACGCCGACCGGGACGGGTTCTTTCAGGCGGCCCATGGTGGGACCCTGTTCCTTGACGAGGTCGCCGACCTGCCGTTGCCAATGCAGGTGAAGCTGCTGCGCGCCATCCAGGAGAAAAAGGTGCGCAAGGTCGGCTATACGCAGGAGGAGGCGGTGGATGTGCGCATCATCAGCGCCACGCACCAGAGCCTCAGCGAGTGTGTCGAGGCCGGCAAGTTCCGCCACGACCTTTATTACCGGCTCAACGTCATTGAACTGCGCATGCCGGCCCTGCGCGACCGGCGCGAGGATGTCCCGATGTTCGCCGAGCTCGTGCTGGACCGACTCACGCGCAATCTGCAGGGCCCGCGCCCGGTCATCGAGCCCGGTGCCATGCGGGCGTTGCAGCAGTACGATTTCCCGGGCAACGTCCGCGAACTGGAGAACATTCTCGAGCGCGCGCTCGCCTTGTGCAGTAACGGTCGCATCACCGAGGATGACCTTCAGATCACGCCACCCGAGGCGGTCATCCGGGAGTCTGCGCCGGCGGGGACCACCGGCAAGTGGCCACTGCAGGACTACCTCGACCGGGTGGAGCGGGAGGCCATCATGGAGGCGCTGGACAAGACGCGCTTCAACCGCACTGCCGCGGCCAAGCTGCTCGGAATCACCTTCCGCTCGATCCGCTACCGCATGGAGCGGTTGGGCATCGAGTAGGCCTGGATCTGACGCACCCGCCGCACTTCCCATGCGCTGGCAACCTGACGCACAGGGCTGGTTTCCCGCCGCCATTCAGCGGCCTTCGCCGAATTGCAATGCGCGGCCGTCAGGCGAGTGTCCCAGCCTGCTGGTGGTGCACAACATCAGCCTGCCGCCGGGTGTGTTCGGTGGCCGCGAAGTCGCTGACCTGTTCCTCAACCTGCTGGACTGCGACGCGCATCCATGGTTCGACCGCCTGCGCGGGCTGCGGGTGTCGTCACATCTGCTGGTGCTACGGGGCGGCGCCGTTCTGCAGTTCGTCTCATGCAACGACCGCGCCTGGCACGCCGGTCAGTCCTCCTGGGCGGGGCGCGAGCGCTGCAACGACTTTTCCGTCGGCATCGAACTCGAGGGCACGGACGACGAGCCGTTCACAGACGCCCAGTATGACCGTCTCGAGGCCCTGACCCTGGGGCTGCAGCGGGTCTATCCGCTCACGGCGGCAGCCGGCCATTCCGACATCGCACCTGGCCGCAAGACCGATCCCGGCCCGTTCTTCGAATGGCAACGGTTCACCCGTATGACCGGCCTGCCCGCGCCGGTCGACCGCAGCGCCTGATCCTTTTCGACCCGTCCGGAACCGGCGGCCCGCGACGCGGTCAGGAGGCGGCATGAAGATCTTCTACACCGACCATTACGTGCTGCCCCTGCCCGAAGGGCATCGCTTCCCCATGGCCAAGTACCGCATGCTTCGCGAGCGGGTGGCGGCAGCCGGGCTGGGCGGCCGCGATGCGCTGGTCGAGCCCCACGCCGCCACCGATGACGAGATCCTGCGGGCGCACGACCGCGAGTATCTGCACCAGGTCCGGTCCGGGACCCTGTCTGGGGCGCAGCAGCGGCGCATCGGCTTTCCGTGGACGCCTGCCATGGTTGAGCGATCGCGCCGCTCCTGTGGCGCGACGATCGAGGCCTGCCGGGCGGCTCTGGTCGATGCCGTCTCGGTCAACCTCGCCGGGGGCACCCACCACGCCTTCCGCGATCATGGCGAGGGATACTGCGTGTTCAACGACAGTGCCGTCGCTGCCCTGTGCATGCAGGCAGAGGGCCGCGCGAAGCGCATCCTGGTGATCGACTGCGACGTGCATCAGGGGGATGGCACGGCTGCCATCCTGCGCCACGATCCCACCGTCTATACATTCTCCATGCATGGCGCCAACAACTACCCGTTCCGCAAGGAGAGCGGCGACCTGGACATCGAACTGCCGGACCATACTGGCGACGAGGAGTATCTCGCGCACCTCGAGCATGGGCTGTTCCGCGCGTTGTCGGCGGCCCAGCCCGGGCTCGCCATCTACCTCGCCGGTGCCGATCCCTTCGAAGGCGATCGACTCGGTCGCCTGAGCCTGAGCAAGGCCGGTCTCGCCGCGCGCGACCGGTTCGTCCTGGAGGCCTGCCGTGACGCCGGGCTACCCGTCGCCATCACCATGGCGGGCGGTTATGCCCGCGAGATCACGGACACGGTCGACATCCACTTCGAGACGGTGCGGCAGGCCGCGCAGTTCGCCCGTCCCCTCTGAGCTTTCCGCCATCGTCCTGCACCGGCACCGGTTTGCCGATGCGGATGGTGGGCGCACCATCCTGTTGTCATGACGGCAGCTCTGCGGAGCCCTCGTTTCCTTGACAGCACAGGCCCGTAATCCACTAGAATTTGTTTCCGGAGCTTTGCGAGACACAACATATTGTGTTGTCGTCTGATCCCTTGTCGGGAAGCTTCGGCTAGACACCATATGTTGGGTCGCCTGGATCCGACCCGCCTCACAGGCGCGTCTCCGCCCTGACCACACACCCTCCAACGACAGGAGCACCCATGCAACCAGCCACCGAATCCGCCTCCCCCGTGATCAAGGACAAGGCCTTCCCCGAGATGGACGCACCGGTCCAGCGCGAGACGCGCTACGTCGACTACAAGGTCATCCGCCGCAACGGGGCGGTGGTGGGTTTCGAGCCCGGCAAGATCAGCGTCGCGATGACCAAGGCATTCATCGCCGTGAACGGTGGGCAGGGCGCGGCCTCGGCGCGCGTGCGCGAACTCGTGGCCCGGCTCACCGAGGCCGTGGTCGGGGCCCTGGTCCGGCGACAGCCGCAAGGGGGCACCTTCCACATCGAGGACATCCAGGACCAGGTGGAATTGGCGCTGATGCGCTTCGGCGAGCACGATGTCGCCCGCAAGTACGTCCTGTACCGGGAGGAACGCGCGCGGGAACGCGCCCGGGCCCGGGAGGCGCAGGCGCAGCAGGCGCCCCAGGTGGTGAACGTCAACGACGGCGGCAAGTTGCGCCCGCTGGACCTCGGCGCACTCACCGCACTTGTGAACGAGGCCTGCGCCGGTCTCGAGGATTCGGTTGATTCCGCGCTCATCCTCCAGAACATCCTGCGCGACGTCTACGAGGGCGTGTCGATGGACGAGGTGCGCAAGTGCACCGTGCTCGCCGCGCGCGCCCTGATCGAGAAGGATCCGGCATACAGCTACGTGACGGCGCGCCTGCTGCTCGACACCGTGCGCTTCGAGGTACTGGGCGCGTCGGTGGGCCACAGCGCCATGCGCGAGCGCTATGCAGAGTACTTCCCGCGCTTCATCAGGAAGGGCGTGGCGGCCGGCCTCCTGGACGATCGGCTGTCCCAGTTCGACCTGCGCCGCCTCGGTGAGGCGCTGGACGCGGACCGCGACCTCAAGTTCGGCTACCTCGGTCTTCAGACGCTGTACGACCGCTACTTCCTGCACGTCGAGGGACAGCGGATCGAACTGCCTCAGGCCTTCTTCATGCGGGTGGCCATGGGTCTGTCCCTGAACGAGGTGGACCGCGAGGCGCGCGCTGTGGAGTTCTATCGCGTGCTGTCCAGTTTCGATTTCATGAGCTCCACCCCGACCCTGTTCAACTCCGGCACCCAGCGCTCCCAGTTGTCGAGCTGCTACCTGACCACCGTGGCGGACGACCTCGAGGGCATCTACGAGGCCATCAAGGAGAACGCCCTGCTGTCCAAGTTCGCCGGCGGTCTCGGGAACGACTGGACGCCGGTGCGTGCGCTCGGCTCGCACATCAAGGGCACGAACGGCAAGAGCCAGGGCGTGGTGCCTTTCCTCAAGGTGGTCAACGACACGGCGGTGGCCGTCAACCAGGGAGGCAAGCGCAAGGGGGCGGTCTGCTCCTATCTCGAGACCTGGCATCTCGATATCGAGGAATTCCTCGAATTGCGCAAGAACACGGGCGACGACCGCCGCCGGACCCATGACATGAACACCGCCAACTGGATTCCGGACCTGTTCATGAAACGGGTCATGGAAGGTGGTGACTGGACGCTGCTGTCCCCTGCGGATGCCCCCGATCTGCACGACAAGTATGGTCGTGAGTTCGAGGAGGCCTATCTGCGCTACGAGGAGAAGATCGGGCGCGGCGAACTCAAGCTGTTCAGGAAGATCCCGG
>JBILUV010000142.1:0-9013 GCA_044370825.1 Burkholderiales bacterium
GGCCGGACCCGGATTCATGGCTGCGTGCCGCGCCGGGTGAACAGACACTCCTGTGGGACCGCCGTCAGCCGCGACTGGTTCACGGACGGCACACCGGGCGTTCCGCATCGGGTCCACGGCCTCTCCGAGGAAACCGCACACGTCCATATCGGACCGGCGCCGCCTATCGGTGTATCCAGGCGCGCACCGAGCGCGTGATGCCGTCAGCGTCGAGGCCGCACTGACGCAGCAGCAGGCCGGGATCACCGTGCTCGACGAATTCGTCGGGGAGTCCGAGGCGAAGGACGCGATGCTCGAGCCGCAGACGCGCCAGAGCCTCCAGCACCGCGCTGCCGGCGCCGCCGTCCAGCACGTTCTCCTCCACCGTGACGAGCAGTTCGTGCGAGGCTGCGAGTTCGGCGACCAGGGCCTCGTCGAGCGGCTTCACGAAGCGCATGTTGGCCACGGTGGCATCGAGTTCGGCGGCGGCGGCCAGAGCGGGGGGCACCATCGAGCCGAAGGCCAGGATCGCGATGCGTTGCCCCTGGCGGCGAACCTCGCCGCGACCGACCGCCAGCGCAGTCATTTCGGCGCTGACCGGCACGCCGGGCCCGCCGCCGCGGGGATAGCGGACCGCCGTGGGACCATCCAGAGAGAAGGCTGTGAACAGCATCTGCCGGCATTCGTCCTCGTCTGCCGGCGCCATCACCACCATGTTCGGCAGACAGCGCATAAAGGACAGGTCGAAGGCGCCGTGGTGGGTGGGTCCGTCGGCTCCCACCAGGCCGCCGCGGTCGAGCGCGAACACCACCGGCAGGTTCTGGATGCAGACGTCGTGAATGAGCTGGTCGTAGCCGCGCTGCAGGAAGGTCGAGTAGATCGCGACCACGGGCTTCATGCCGTCGCATGCCAGCCCGGCTGCGAAAGTGACCGCGTGCTGCTCGGCGATGCCGACGTCGAAATAGCGGTCCGGGTGCTCCTGGGAGAATCGGACCAGACCCGATCCCTCGCGCATGGCGGGCGTGATCGCCACCAGCCGGCGATCGGCCTGGGCCATGTCGCACAGCCAGTCGCCGAAGATCTGGGTATATGTCGGGCGCCCGCCAGACTTTCCAACGATACCCACGGAGGGGTCGAACTTCGCCACGCCGTGGTAGAGGATGGGATCCTCCTCAGCCTGCTGCATGCCCTTGCCCTTGCGCGTGATCACGTGGAGGAACTGCGGCCCGTCCAGCTTGCTCACGTTGCGCAGGGTGGACACCAGCACGTCGAGATCGTGGCCGTCGATGGGTCCGATGTAGTTGAAACCGAACTCTTCGAACAGGGTGCCCGGCGTGACCATGCCCTTCACGTGTTCCTCGGCACGCCTGGCCAGCTCCCAGGCCGGAGGCACGGCCCGCAGCACACGCTCGCTGGCCTTGCGGGCGGTGTTGTAGACGCGGCCGGACAGCAGGCGCGCCAGATAATTGTTGAGCGCTCCGACGTTCTCGGAAATCGACATGTCGTTGTCGTTAAGCACCACCAGCACGTCCTCGTCGGTGGCGCCGGCGTTGTTGAGTGCCTCGAAGGCCATGCCCGCGGTCATCGCCCCGTCGCCGATCACCGCGACGGCACGCCGCCGCCGGCCGCTCAGACGCGCCGCGACCGCCATCCCCAGGGCGGCGCTGATCGAGGTGCTCGAATGCGCCGTGCCGAAGGTGTCGTAGGGGCTTTCCTCGCGCCTGGGGAACCCGGCCAGCCCGTGCAGCTGCCGCAGCGTCGACATGCGCTCGCGGCGCCCGGTGAGCACCTTGTGCGCGTAGGTCTGGTGGCCCACGTCCCAAACGATGCGGTCCTCCGGCGTGTCGAACACGTAGTGCAGGGCGATGGTGAGCTCGACCGTGCCCAGATTGGAGGACAGGTGCCCTCCCGTACCCGCAACCGACCGGATGATGAACTCGCGCAGTTCGCGGGCGAGCTGGGCCAGCTGCCGCCGGTCGAGCCGGCGCAGGTCCGCGGGAGTGGCGATGGTCTCGAGCAACCGACGCGATTCGCTCATGATTCGCGGCTCACGATGAAACGCCCCAGTTGGGCCAGCCGCAGGCAGCGTTCCCCGAGACTCTCCAGCCCGCCAAGGGCATCGGCGAGGAGTTCGTCGGCGAACGCCCGGGCTCCCGATACACCGAGGACGGAGACGTAGGTCGGCTTGTCGTTCGCGGCGTCCTTGCCGGCAGTCTTGCCCAGGGTCTCGGTGGAGGCGGTGGCGTCGAGCACGTCGTCCACCACCTGGAAGGCCAGCCCGATGAACCGGGCGAAGTGCGCCAGGCCGTCCACCTGCGCCTGCCCGAGCCTGCCGCAGGCCCCTCCCAGGCTGACGGCCGCTCCGATCAGGGCACCGGTCTTGTGAATGTGCATGAACTCGAGCTCGGCGAGGGACAGGGAACGCCCCTGGCTGTGCAGATCCACCGCCTGGCCACCGGCCATGCCCCGGGAGCCGGAGGCGCGTGCCAGGACAAGGAGCATGCCAAGTTGGGCGACCGGATCGTCGGCGAGCGGCGTCTGCGCCAGCACCTGGAAGGCGAGACTCTGCAGGCTGTCCCCCACGAGCAGCGCGGTCGGCTCGTCGAAAGCGATGTGAACGGTCGCCCGACCGCGCCGCAGGACGTCGTCGTCCATGCAGGGCAGGTCGTCGTGAACCAGCGAGTAGACATGGATCAGCTCGACGGCGGCAGCGACCTGGTCTACCCGTGCCGGATCGGCTCCCGCGGCTTCACCAGCGGCGTAGGCCAGCAGCGGCCGCACCCGTTTGCCCCCGCCGAGAACCGCATAGCGCATGGCCTCGTGCAGACGCCCCGGCGCGACGGCCACCGACGGCAGGACGGCCTCGAGGACGGACTCCACCCTTTCCTGGTGAGCGCGCATCCAGGCCTGAAGGTCAGTCGTCGGAATCTGCACCAGGGAAATCGCGCAAGGATTCGTCCTCCAGCACCTTGATCTGCTGCTGGGCGTCGTCCAGGAAGGACCGGCAGAAGCGCAACAGCTCAGCGCCCCGACGATAGGCCGAGAGGGAGGACTCGAGACCGAGTTGCCCGGACTCCATGGCTGCCACCACGGCCTCGAGCTCTGAAACCGCGGACTCGAAGGAAGTGGGTGGTGCGGGCGCTGCCTGGGTGTCGTTCGTGGGCTTGGTGGCCATACCGGCACCTGCAAAGCGCGTGAATGTACCGGAATGCGGTCGACCCGATCAAGCCGGATCCAGCCCTGCAGACACGGCACAATCGATGCCCGACCTGTGCTCCCGACGGGATGGCCCATCCGCAGTCACCAGACCGGGCAGACGCGGGCCTGCTCCCGGACGCGTGCGGCGCGGCTTGCCCGCGCCGGGGATTGGGGCGACAATTCTGTCCCTCGCTGTTTTTTGTGTCGGCCCATCAGGGACTTCCAACCGACCCGGCGAATCGAGCAGGCCGTTGGGCGCCATCATGGCGAGGCGGCCTTTTCCATTTTTTATGACACATCGTCGTCGGCTTCCCGGTGCCTGCCCTGGCGCGGGGGCCGGCCTGGGAGGTGGCACGCGCATCATGACCGATCTGGCCAATGTCTCGGCTCTCAAGCAGACGCCCACGCAGCTTCCGGTGGACTGGTACTTCGACCGCCGCATCCACGAGTTGGAGTTGAAGCTGCTCTTCGAGCATGGGCCAGGGTACATCGGTCATGAGCTGATGGTGCCCGAGACCGGTGACTACCACTCCCTCGAGTGGATGGGACATGGCAAGACCCTGTTCCGCAACGCCAATGGCGTGGAACTGCTGAGCAACGTCTGCCGCCACCGGCAGGCGGTCATGCTCAAGGGGCGGGGCAACACCGGCAACATCGTCTGCCCTCTGCATCGCTGGACCTACGACATCCAGGGCAAGCTGCTGGGCGCACCCCACTTCCCCGGCAACCCCTGCCTGGACCTGGGCCGCACACCGCTGCATAACTGGAACGGCCTGCTGTTCGCGGGTGGCCGCGACATCGCCCGTGATCTGGCGAGCGCGAGTCTGCGGCGGGACTTCGACTTCTCAGGCTACCGCTACCACAGCACGGTGATCGACGAGTACGCGATCAACTGGAAGACCTTCATCGAGGTGTACCTCGAGGACTACCACGTGGCGCCGTTCCATCCCGGGCTCGGGCAGTTTGTCGACTGCGAAGCGCTGGACTGGGAGTTCGGTGATTGGTACAGCGTGCAGAGCGTCGGAGTGAACGCGCGACTGTCCCGGCCCGGAACGCCGGTCTACAAGCGCTGGCACGAGGCGGTGACCCGCTATTATGGGTCGGAGACACCGCCCCACGGCGCCATCTGGCTGACCTACTACCCGAACGTGATGGTCGAGTGGTATCCCCACGTACTGGTCATCTCCACCATCCTGCCCAAGGGTCCGGAGGCCTGCTCGAACGTGGTGGAGTTCTACTACCCCGAGGACATCGCGCTGTTCGAGCCAGAGTTCGTCGAGGCCGAGCAGGCGGCATACGCGGAGACTGCGGTGGAGGACCGCGAGATCTGCGAGCGCATGCACGAAGGCCGTCGGGCCCTGTGGCTGCGCGGTGACAACGAGGTCGGCCCCTACCAGTCGCCCATGGAGGACGGGATGGTGCACTTCCACGAGTTCCTGCGTCGCCATCTGGAACCAGCCCTCGGCACCCCGCGGGGCTGACGCGGCTCCGGTCGCCCCGTCGCGCCTCCACGCGACTGGGCCAGTCCTCGCATGCGCCACGGTGACGTGCGCGCGTGCCTGCCCCGACTGTCCCGGCCCATCGGAACCTCACCTTCGCCCCGTTTTTTCCCACACACCCTTGACACCCCCCGCGTCCTGATCCCATGGGTTCGCTCTGGATGTTGTTCGCCTCCATGGCATTCGCCGCCATGGGTGTTTTCGCCAAGCTCGGCGCGGGTCACTTCTCCAGCCTCGAACTGGTGTTCTACCGCTCGCTGTTCGGGGTGATCTCGCTCGGCGGGCTCGCCCGACTGCGCGGCTGGACGCTGGGCAGCCCACACTGGCGCCTGCACCTGACCCGCGGCGGATTCGGCGTGGTGTCGCTGGGCCTGTATTTCCATTGCATCGGCCGCATCCCGCTGGCCACAGCGGTCACGCTCAACTACACCTCGCCGCTGTTCCTCGCGCTCATCACCACGGTGTTCATGGCCGAGCCGCTGCACTGGCCGCTTGCCGCGGCGGCCACCGTGTCCTTCCTCGGCGTGCTGCTGCTGCTCGAACCCACGCTGGACCGCGACCAGTGGATCGACGGCACGCTCGGTCTCGCCTCCGGGCTGCTCGCCGCCATCGCCTACGCCAGCGTGAAGCGCCTTGGGGCAAGTGGCGAGCCAAGCTGGCGCGTGGTGTTCCATTTCACGCTGCTGTCCACCGTCGTCGCCGGCATCGGCATGGCGCTCACGGAAGTCCACGTGGTCGACGCCGGCAACGCCTGGATCATCCTCGGCATCGGCCTCACCGCGACGCTGGGGCAGTTCGCAATGACCCGCGCGTACCATACCGGCGATACGCTGGTGGTCGGCGCGCTGTCGTTCGCGACCGTGCTGTTCTCGGCGCTGCTGGGGCTCGGCCTCTGGGGGGAGACGCTGCGCCCGGGCGCGTGGGTGGGCATGGCACTCATCGTGGCCGGCGGTCTGCTCAGCCTGCGTGCAATGCCCTCCGCCGGCGCGTCGGCCCGCCGCGCGACACCGGGCAACACCGGCGAGGTATCCTCGGACACTCGGGCAACCCGCGACAAGGCGAGACCATGATCACCATCCAGCACGAAGGCTCCCTCATCACCGCAGGCGTGTTCGGCGAATTCACCGTCGCCGACTACCAGGAGTTCGAGCGGGAGGTGCTGGCTACCCTGCGCCTGACCGGCAGGATCGACCTGCTGGTCGACCTGCGCGACATGCTGCGCTACACCCTGGACGTGGCCTGGGAGGATCTGCGCTTCGTGCGCGCCCATGCCCACGATTTCCGGCGCGTCGCGGTCATCGCCCGTGACGAGCTTACCGTCTGGCTGGGCTGGATCACGCGCCTGCTCACCGGTACCGAGGTGCGGGTGTTCGACACAGAGGATGGCGCGCGCGAGTGGCTTTCCGAGGGTGCGGCGCCGGCGGCCGAGGCCGCCCGGCCGCCCCGGGGTCCGCTCATGACAGTCGCCGAGCTGGCCGGGCGAATCGACGATCCGGGGCTCGTCATCTTCGATTGCCGGCACGACCTGATGGTCAAGACGGTGGGCACGGAAGCCTACGCCAAGGGGCATCTGCCGGGGGCGCGCTTCGCCCACGTGGACCACGATCTGGCGGGCGCGCTGACCGGTCGCAACGGCCGCCATCCCCTGCCGGACCGCGGAGCCTTCGCGGCCTGGCTCGGGCGAATGGGGGTATCTCGCCACACCGAAGTGGTGGCCTATGACGCCAGCGGCGGCACCTACGCGGCGCGGCTGTGGTGGATGTTGCGTCACTGGCTGGGGCACGACCAGATTGCCGTGCTGGACGGTGGGTGGGAGGCCTGGGTCAAGACCGGCCATCCGGTCAGCACCGAGGTGCCGGCGCCGCAACCCGCGCACTACCACGCCGGCACGACACGTGACTTGACCGTGGACGCGGCCCAGCTGCTCGCCCGCCTCGGCTCGCCGGAACTGGTGATCATCGACGCCCGGGCCGCCGACCGCTTCCGCGGCCAGAACGAAACCATCGATCCGGTCGCCGGCCACATTCCTGGCGCAGTGAACCGCTTCTTCCGCGACAACCTCGACACGATGGGTTTCTTCAAGCCCGCTGCCGAGTTGCGCGCCGCCTTCACGCCCCTGGTCGGCACGCACGCCCCGGCGCAGGTGGTGCACTCCTGTGGCTCGGGCGTGTCGGCCTGCCACAACCTGCTGGCCATGGAGATCGCCGGGCTCGGCGGCACGCGCCTGTATCCGGGCTCGTGGAGCGAGTGGTGCTCGGATCCGTCTCGGCCGGTGGAGACCTGAGTCACGCCCCCCCGGCGGGCATGGCCTGGGCCGCCGACCTGCTGCTGGTGGCGCACACCCTGTTCGTGGTGTTCGTCACCGGCGGATTTGCCCTCATCTGGATCGGCCACTGGCGCGGCTGGGCGTGGGTGGGCAACGCCCGCTTCCGCGCGCTGCACCTGATCGCCATCACCGTCGTGGCCCTGGAGGCCCTGGCCGGCCTGAGCTGCCCGCTCACCCTGTGGGAGGACGCGCTGCGCGGGCAGGATACGTCACGCTCCTTCGTCGCTCGCTCGCTCCACGCCGTGATCTATCACGACTTCCCGGAGTGGGTGTTCACCATCGCCTATGTCGCCTTCGCCGTTGCAACCGCGGTGACGATACGACTGGTCCCGACCAGGAGGTGACGCCGCCCCGGCGGCACGGACCACGGGCCTGGCAGGATGGCGGCTACGCGCCGGCCACCTTGCGGTTGACCGTGTCCCGATCGAAGCCCGCGGTTTGCTTGTAGCGGCTCGCGATCTCCTCGAGTTCCCACACGGGAATGACGTCCCCGATGTCGCGAAAGCCCTCGGGCGCGCGCTCCTCCGCAAGTTGCAGCACCCGGTCCGGTCCGCCCTGGCGATTGGCCAGCACCACCTCAGCCGTGGCGGGCCGCCGCACCGCCTCGTAGGCCGCAAGAGCCGCATCGATGTCGGCACCCGCCTGCCACTGGTCTGCCAGCTCCAGTGCGTCGAGGATGGCCTGGGAGGCACCATTGGATCCGACCGGCACCATGGGATGCGCGGCATCGCCCAGCAGCGTCACCCGGCCATGGGTCCAGCGCGGCAGGGGATCCCGGTCCACCATCGGGAACTCGTACACCGCCTCGGCCTCCGCGATGAGTTTCGGCACGTTGAGCCAGCCGAAGTCCCATGCCAGGAATGGCGCCTCGAACACGGCCTTGTCGACCCGGCGGTTCCAGTCGGTGCGGGGCGGCACGGTGTCGAGCGGGACCTGCAACTCGGCGATCCAGTTCAGCACGGCCCGGCCCTCGCGCCGATGCCGTTCGGAAATCGGGTAACAGACGAACTTCTGGCGGTCGTGGCCCGCCCACACCATCGAGCGACCGGTCAGGAAAGGCGGCGCCTCGGCGGTGGCGCGCCACAACATGCGGCCGGCGAAGCGCGGCGGTCCCTCGTCCGGGTAGTACAGGCGCCGCACCGCGGAGTGGATGCCGTCGGCGCCCACGAGCGCATCGCCCCGGGTGGCGACCAGATCGCCGGAGGCACGATCGCGGAACCAGGCTTGCACCCCGTCATTGGTGCATTCGAGGCGTTCGAAGGTGTGACCGGTGCGCACCGATCCCTCGGGCAGCGTGGCCAGCGCGGCGCGGTGCAGGATCACCTGCAACTCGCCCCGGTGCACCGAATACTGCGGCACGGCATATCCGGCATCGCGGCCGCGCGGCTCCTGCCAGATGCGCTGACCGAACTTGTTCACGTACACCAGCTCGGCGGTCTCGATGGCGCTGGATGCCAGGGCCGGTGCGAGGCCGAGCTCATGCAGCACGCGCACCGCGCTCGGCTGGACATTGATGCCGACGCCCAGCGGCCTGACCTCCGCCACCGACTCGTACACCTCCACCGCCACGCCGGCGCGATGCAGGCACAGCGCCGCCGTGAGTCCACCGATGCCACCGCCGACGATGATCACCCGACCACGTTGCTGCCTGTTGTCCATTGCGCTGGATTCCATGTTGATGACGTGCCTCGAACGCCCGCAGATGGCCGGCTCAGGCCGACACTTCGACGTCCAGAGGAGGTCTGATCAGATCGCGTGGTTGATCAGACCTCCCCCAGGACCGCGATGGTAAGCCGCGACAGGCACACCCGCCGGCCCGCCTCATCGCGGATGTCGATCTGCCAGACCTGCGTGGTCCTGCCCAGATGCACGGGCTCGGCGCGACCCGTCACCCACCCGGCTGAAACCCCGCGCAGATGATTCGCGTTGACCTCGATGCCGACACAGCGCTGCCGCACCGGATCGACACAATGCGCGGCCGCACAACTGCCGAGCGTCTCCGCCAGCACCA
>JBILUV010000143.1:0-8990 GCA_044370825.1 Burkholderiales bacterium
GTTCGACTGCACGATGAGAGGCACCATTTCGCGCAGGTACTGGCCGACGTCCACGCGATCGAAACGCCCGGTGGCGTAGAGGCGCTCGTGGATCATCGACATGGCGCGGATGCGCTCCCGGCACTCCCGGAACACCTCCCGCGCCGCCGCGTCCTCGAGCTTGCTGGAGTGGATGCTCAGCATGCTCGAGACCACCTGCATGTTGTTCTTGACCCGGTGGTGGACCTCGCGCAGCAGGGTCTCGGTCTGGAACCTCAGGCGCTGCTGCTCGAGCAGTTCCTGGCGCTCGGTGACATTGCGCACCATGGCGTAGAGGTGGCCGTCCGCGCTGTCGGTACGCCAGACGACCACCTCGGCCGGAAAACGCGTCCCGTCCGCGCGCCCGAGCAGGCAATCCAGGGTGGAGGTCGTGCCCCCCACCTGCCGCAGCAGCGCCTCGTGCAGGCTGCCCTGCCCGGGACCGTCGATCACGGCGACGATGTCGTCGAGGCGACGCCCCACCGCATCAGCGGTACGCGTGAGAAATTCGCGCTCCGCCGCCGAGTTCCACTTGACCACCCGGCCGCCCGGGTCGATTTCGATGAAGGCCTCCACCGCCGACTCGAGTACCGCCGCCGTCTGCTGCTGTTCGACTCGCAACTGGTCGATCGCCTCGCGTCGCTGCCGCTCCAGACGCGTGGCATGAAAGATGGCACCGCAGGCATTGGTCAGCGGCCGCAGGGACTCCACCAGGGCGTCGTCGGGCATCGTCGGATAGTTGGCCAGCCCGATCATGCCGACGAGTTCGTGGCCGAAGTGAATGGGCACGCCGCAGAAGTTGTACATCGGCGGGTGGCCAGGCGGCAGACCACCGGAGCGCGGGTCACTGGATGGATGCCCGGACAGGACCGGCTGGCCCGAGGTCATGACGCGGCCGAACAGCGTGTTCAGGTTGCTGAAGATCAGACCGGACTCGCGGTGGGTGTCGTAGAACTCCCGCGTGGTCTGATCCCAGGCGATGTCGGTGATCGCAAAAGTGTGCAGGTAGGGTGCTTCTACTCCGTCCTTGAGGATCTCACCGATGAAGCCATACTCGCACTCCGTCAGATCCAGGGTGTCGTCCAGCAGCGTCTCCATAGTGGCGTTGGTACTCTTGCCGATGATGAACCCCGCGTGGGCGCCCTGCACCGCACGCTCGATGTACTGCCGCCGCTTCTCCGCCGTCTCGTGCGCCCGCTGCTCGGAGGTGTCCTTGGCCACCACGATGTAGCCCGTGTACGCGCCGTCGGAGTCCAGCAGTGGCGACAGCGAAAGCGTCACAGGAACCCTGCGACCGCCGGCCCCGAGGTAGGTGCAGTCGACGTGGCGCCACATGTGCCGCTCCATCCAGCGGATCAGGTTGGACTTCTCTTCACCGGCAAGCGCTTCCCCGCCCAGGCTCGCGGCGATCTCGTCCATGTCGTGCAGGACGACCGCGCTGGCGCCCCCGGTCAGTTCTCCCGCCTGATAACCGAGCATGGCTTCTGCCTGCGGATTGAAGGTGCGGATGCGAAGCTCCATGTCGGTGGCGATCACCGCGACGCCGGCGCTGTCGATGATGGCCTCGTAGCGGCGGGAGCGGTTGAGCAGTTCGCGCTGCAGATTGTTCTGGTCGACCACCGTGCGCCGCAACTCGAACACGCGCATCACCTGACGGGCCAGCGCCTCCAGGCTGGCGCGCTGGTCGGCCTCGAGCGCACCGGGCTTGTGGTCAATGACGCACAAGGTTCCCAAAGCCAGACCGTCCGTGGTCAGCAGGGGAACTCCCGCGTAGGCCTTGACACCGGGTGGCCCGGTCACCAACGGATTGTCGCGGAAGCGCGGATCGGCATCCGCATCCACCACTTCGAACAACCCGCTCTGCCCGATCGCGTGTGCACAGAAGGCGACATCGCGCGGCGTCTGGCTGGCATCGAGCCCGACGCGGCTCTTGAACCACTGGCGATCGCGATCTACAAACGAAATGAGGGCTATCGGGCGCCTGCACAGCACCGACGCCAATCTCGTGATCTCGTCGAAGTCAGCCTCGGGAGACGTATCGAGCACTCCCAGCGCAGCCAGTGCCCGCAGGCGGTCGTCTTCGTTTTCCGGCATGGGCGCGACTTTCATCCACCCCTCGCACTTGGCGTAGCGTCGCGCAGCCCCCGGCGGGGGGCGACGAGCGAGGAGTAATGATGCCAGATAGCGCACGCACGAATGAAGGAGCGGGCGCAGGCGGGTGGCACAACCCGTCGGGGACGCGCCCTGGAACGGATGCGATTCCGCCTCGCGGCACAACGGCTCGCCGCCTCCGCGCGAAGCCTCAGGGACGTGCGGCGACGGAAATCAGGAGTTGCTCGATGCGCGCGGCCACCGCCGGCCAGCCCAACTCGCAGGCCCGCCGCCGGGCTTCGCGCGCCAGGGCGTTTCGCAGCCCGACCTGTTCCACCACGGCGTCCAGGTGACCGAGGAAAGCCCCCTCGTCGCCCTCGGCCGCCTTCATCCCGGTGAGACGGTGCTCCATGACTTCCGCCGCAGCGGCGCGATCGAATGCGACGACCGCGAGTCCGCTGGCCATGGCCTCGGTCACGACGTTGCCGAAAGTCTCGGTGAGACTGGGGAAGGCGAACACATCGGCGCTCGCGTAGTGCCGTGCCAGATCTTCGCCCCGCCGCTCTCCCGCGAGGATCACGCCGGGGAAGGTCTTCGCCAGTTCCGCCCGCAGCGGCCCATCGCCCACCAGCAAGAGGCGGACGGGCCGCGAGGCGAAAGCCAGACGTTTCATGCCTTCGATCAGCAGGCCGAGGTTCTTCTCCGGGGCCAGACGCCCCACGCAGGCGACCACGATATCCGCGGGCCCCACGCCCCACTCGCGCCGCAGGTCTTCGCTGCGCCGCCCGGGCGCGAAGCGCTCCGTGTCCACCCCCCGCATCACCACCTCGAGATTGCGGTAGCCGAGCGCCGCAAGTTCGCGCTGCAGGGCGCGTGTGGGCACGGTGGTCAGATGGGTGTGGTTGTGGAACTTGCGCAGATAGGCCGCAACCGGCTTCTCGAGCCAGCCGATGCCGTAGTGACTGCTGTACAGGTGGAAGTTGGTGCGGAAGTCCGAACTTACCGGCAGCCGCAGTTGCCTGGCCGCCTGCAGCGCCGACCATCCGAGCGGTCCCTCGGTGGCGATGTGCACGACATCGGGCCGCCGCCAGGTCCACTGGCGCACCAGGGCACGCTTGCTCGGCAGGCCCATGCGCAGATTCGGGTAGCGCGGAATCGGTACGCCGCGGGTCAGCACCTCCTCCACGCCCTCGGGCGCGCCGCCGTGATCCGCCGCACCCTGGCGAGGCCGGATGAGCTGGACGGCATGGTCGCGATGCCGCAGTTCCTCCACCAGCCGCGCCAGGGTGATGGCAACGCCGTTGACCTCGGGAGGGTAGGTTTCGGTGACCACCGCGAGCCGCAGGTGACGACGCGCAGGATCGAGGTTCTCGATGTGCAGGACGGGCGTTTCCCCAGATTGGACGCGGTTCATCGTTACGATGCTGAAGCACTCAAGCGATGTTTTGATGACAGCCGCGCTGTCATCGCAATTTCACGCGGCGATGGGAGCATCTCGACGCTGTCGCGCGCCTCCTGTGCGTGGCACACCTCCATCCACTTCGAGGGACGACACGTGAACCGATACGCCGAGACCCTGCGCGTGCAGCGGTGGGACGATCACCGCTACTACCACCACAGCCGCATCAACCAGTCGCTGCACCTGGTGAGCGCGCTGAGCTTTCTGACAGCCTATGGCCTGCTGCTCGTCGACCCGGCCATGGCCGCGATTCTGGCCTGGTGCGTTTCCATGACCACCCGCCAGGCCGGGCATTTCTTCTTCGAGCCGCGTGGCTACGACGAGGTCAATCAGGCCACCGACGAACACAAGGAGGCCATCAAGATCGGCTACAACATCCGCCGCAAGATCGTGCTGCTCGCGGTCTGGGCGGCCATCCCCGCCCTGCACTGGGCCGCACCGTCCCTCGGCGGGCTGATCGCCCCCTGGAACAGCACGGCCGAACTCGTGCAGGACGTCGGGATGTCGTGGCTGGCCCTGGGCGTGGCTGGCCTCTTGTTCCGTGTGCTGCAGCTGTGGTGGCAACAGGATCTGGTCACCGGGCTGGTGTGGATGGTGAAGATCCTCACCGATCCGGTGCACGATGTCATGCTCTACTGGCGCGCGCCCCTGCATCTGCTGCGCGGGGAACTCATCGACCCGATGGAGCACGTTCAGCGCCACTGACGAGACTCAAGTGGGGGCGACCCGAGTCGCCTCCGCTGCGGACTCCTGATCGTGCTCCTCACCACGCTCTGACGTCAGCGCCAGGCAAGCCCCCCGCCCGGACGGCACGATCTCCGACGGCCGGAGGTCTTTTCCTCCGGCGGCGTCAAGCGCCCTAAGCCTTCCGCCTCCCGCATCAAGCCCCGCTGCCAAAGCGCCGCTGGAACATCTCGCGCAGCACCCGCCGACGGATGTCGCGGTTGGTGGTGCGCCCGTCGTGCCACCACCAGCCATCGTCGCGCATGCGGATGGCGGCCGCGACGAAACGACGCACCACCTCGTCGAAATCCGCGTCCGTGAAGTTGAGGCTGAAGATCATGCGGCCGCTGCCCACCCAGCTGAGCATAAGCCCCTCGCGGCGGAGGTAGAACTGGAACATCCAGTTGTAGCGCGCCGGTGTCGCGTACAGCACGGTCCAGACCGTTGCCAGCCCCGCCACGCGCACCGGAACGGCAGCGCGTGACAAGGCCTCGTTGAGGCGCGAGCGACGCGCTTGCCAGGTCTCGTCAAGACCGTCGTAGATCGACCGCACGGCCGGGGTGTCCAGCCGCCGCAGGAAGGCGTTCATCGCCGCCATAACGTAGGGATGGGCGTTGAAAGTGCCTCGGGCGAAGCAGATGTCGGCCGGACGGTCCGGACGATAGCGCTGCATCCATGCCCGCTCTCCGACGACCACCCCGACGGGGAGGCCACCGCCCAGCGTCTTGCCATAGGTCACCATGTCGGCCTTCACGCCGAAGTAGGCCTGAGCGCCCCCCCGTGCGAGGCGGAAACCGAGGAAGACCTCGTCGAAAATCAGGGCGATACCGCGCGCGGTGCACACCTCGCGCAGGGTCTGCAGCCAACGCGTGTAGGCGGCACGGTCGAAGCCGGCGTCGCGCCCGCTGTCGACCAGCGCGGAATCGCCGGGGGCGTTGCGGTTCGGATGCATCGCCTGAAGCGGATTGACCAGCACGCAGGCGATGTCGCGGCGCTGCCGCAGAACGCGCAGGCTGCGTTCGTCGAGGTCGCGCAGGGTGTGGGTCTCGCGCGGTGGCATGGGATTGCCGGGGCCGGGTTGCACGTCTTCCCACCAGCCGTGGTAGGCCCCGGCAAAACGCACCACGTGGCTTCGCCCCGTGTGGTAGCGCGCCAGCCGGACGGCCTGCATCACGGCCTCCGTCCCCGACATGTGGAACGACACTTCGTCGTGCCCCGAGATCTCGCACAACCGCGCCACGTTGTCCACGACGCAGGGGTGATAGGCTCCGAGCACGGGGCCCAGCGCCCCGGCCATGCCGACCGCCTCGGCGATGCACTCCTTGTAGAAGTCGTAGCCGAAGACGTTGACGCCGTAGGAGCCGCCGACGTCGTGCAGACGGTTGCCGTCCACGTCGGTGACCGTGACGCCATCGGATGACTGGACGAAGGCGGGCACGGTGAGCCGGCTGCGCAGGTGATCGCTGTACTGGAACGGCACACGGTAGCGCGAGGTGAACTGCAGGTCGGGCAAGCCGTCGCGCGCCTCCAGGGTGAGCGCGGTGCCCTTGGGATAGTGGCTGGCGAAATGGTCGACAAGCGCGTCCAGCCCCTCGCGACGCCGCTGCACGACGTCCTCGGGCGCGCCATCCGATTCGAAGAACATGCACTCGTCGTAGGCGTATCCCGGGATGAGCCGTGCCACCCGCTTGGCCATCCGGGAGTGGCCGGCGAGCGAGGGATGCTTAGCCCGCGAGAGCTGGGCGCGCCGCGCCGCGCGCAACCCGAGTGAGGCGAGGCCGGCGGCCGCCACTGCGGCCAGTGCGAAAGTCGATTCCATCGGAGCTCCTGTCATCAGGCTGCCATTGATAACTGCGTTAATTGACACAGAGATGAAAGCACCCTGGCTCGGTCGCTTCCTGCTTCAGGAAGACCTCAATTTCCTGCTCACCAACCGCATCCCCCGCATCGGGGTAACCCGCCTCATGGGGTGGTACAGCCGCATCCGCTCCCGCCGGCTCACGCGGCTGTCGCTGCGGGTGTGGCGCCTGTTCAGCGACCTCGACCTGTCCGATGCGCAGGACTCCGAATTCGAAAGCGTGCACGCCTGCTTCACGCGTGCATTGCGGCCGGGTGCGCGGGCGGTCGACCCGGACCCGTGCGTCCTTGCGAGCCCCTGCGACGCCATCGTCGGCGCCTGTGGCCCGGTGCGCGAGGGCACGGTCTACCAGGCCAAGGGTATGCCCTACGCGCTGGCCGAGCTGCTCGGCGCCGGCGAGGCGACACGCATGGCGCCGTTGCTGGAGGGCGGCTGGTACGTGACGCTGCGCCTGACCTCGACCATGTACCACCGCTTCCATGCTCCGGACGACATGGTGGTGGAGCAGCTCACCTACATCAGCGGTGACACCTGGAACGTCAATCCCATCGCACTGAAGCGGGTGGAGCGTCTGTTCTGCCGCAACGAACGCGCGGTGGTGCGCGCCCGCCTGCTGGCCGATGGCAGGCCCATCCTGCTGGTCCCGGTGGCGGCGGTGCTGGTGGCCAGCATGCGTTTCCATTTCGCGGACGTGGTAATGAACCTGCGCTGGCCCGGCCCCAACATGCTGCCGTGCGACGCCGTGCTGCGCCGTGGCGACGAGATGGGCTGGTTCGAGCACGGCTCCACCATCCTGGTCTTCGTGCCGCCCGGGATGCGGATGGTGCCGGGCATCGAACCCGGGCAGCAGATCCGCATGGGCCAGCGCCTGCTGGAGCGCGGCGAGCCCCTCGGCAACTGACGCGGGACCGCGGGGCTCAGGCCGCCTCGCGCGACGCAACAGCCGCCGTCACGGCCTCGGGTCCAGCCCTGCCGCGGCGGAATGCCGCATGCGACCAGTCGAGGATCTCCAGCCGCCCGTCCATGTGCTCGACGATGGCGGTGAGGCTTTCGACCCAGTCTCCGTCGTTGGCGTACAGGATGCCGTCGACGTCACGCATCTCGGCATGGTGGATATGGCCGCACACCACACCGTCCGCGCCGCGCTTGCGGGCCTCGCGGCTCAGCGCGCGCTCGTAGTCGCCGATGAAGCTGACCGCGCGCTTGACCTTGAACTTGAGGTACTGCGACAGCGACCAGTAAGGCAGGCCCAGCCGCGCGCGCAGGGAGTTCAGCCTGCCGTTCAGCGACAGGACGCGGTCGTAGGCCCAGTCACCGAGATGCGCCAGCCACTTCGCGTACTGCACCACGCCGTCGAAGTGATCGCCATGCGTGACCCAGAGCGTCCGGCCGTCGGCAGTGCGGTGAAAGCACTCCTCCACCACTTCGATGCCACCGAACTCCAGGCCGGAGTAGCGTCGCGCGAACTCGTCGTGGTTGCCGGGCACGAATACCACGCGTGTGCCCTTGCGGGCCTTGCGCAGCAGCTTCTGGATGACGTCGTTGTGGGCCTGCGGCCAGTACCAGCGGCGACGCAGCTGCCAGCCGTCGACGATGTCGCCGACGAGGTAGAGCACCTCGCACTCGACGTGCCTGAGGAAATCGAGCAGGCCCTCGGCCTGGCAGCCGGGTGTGCCCAGGTGCACGTCGGAGATGAAGACCGTCCGCATGCGCAGCCCGCCTGCAGGATCCGGGTCGGCCGGCGCCCTATCGTCCACCCCGGCCAGCCAGTGGTTGCCCAGTGCGCCCCCCGCGTGCCCGACACCCTCATGATCGGTTCCGAAGCCGAGCTTCAGGAGGGGAATGCGCAGGAATCGCATGGCGTGATCCGGTGGTCAGACACGTACGCGAGTGTCCTTCACCCAGATGACAGCCTGTCGATGGGCATGTGACGGTTTGGCGGCAAGGCGACCCCGCCAGGCAGGGCCGATTCGGGCCTGCCGGCAACCCGGATGACGGCAGGGACTCAGGCAGCCAGATCGAACACCAGCACCTCGGCCTCACGACCGTCCGTGAGGATGATGCGCGACTCGTCCGACAGCTTCGCGGCGTCGCCGGCCGCCAGGGCCAGACCGTTGACCCGAACCTCGCCACGCACCACGTGCACGTAGCCCTTGCGCCCCGGGTCGAGCGCGAGTTCCGCCTGCTCGCCCTGGTCGAACAGACCCGCGTGCAGACGCGCGTCGGCGTGCATCGCCAGCGCGGCGCCCGGCGTGCGGGGCGGAGCTGCCAGCAGGCAGAGCCGGCCACGCTTGTCCGACGGGGCGATGGCCCGCTGCTCATAGCCTGGCGCGATGCCGCGCTCCGCGGGCTCCATCCAGATCTGCAGGAAGTGCGTCTCGCGATCGGCCGCGTGGTTGAACTCGCTGTGCATAACGCCGGTACCCGCGCTCATGCGCTGCACGTCGCCCGCAGGAATGGTCTCGATGTTGCCCAGGCTGTCCTGGTGGGCGAGCTCTCCGGAAAGGACCACGCTGATGATCTCCATGTCGCGATGGCCGTGCCGGCCGAAGCCGGCGCCGGGCGCGATGCGGTCTTCGTTGATGACGCGCAGATTGCCCCAGCCCATGTGCGCCGGGTCCTGATAGCCGGCGAACGAGAACGAGTGCCAGGAATCGAGCCACCCGTGATTGGCGTGACCGCGCGCCAGTGAAGGCCGCAGCGTGATCATGGCGAACTCTCCGCCGGTGTCGATGGATTCATCCGAGATGTCGCCCGAGAAAGCGCATGGAGCGGTCCCAGGCGATCTGCGCCCATGCTGGGTCGTACTGCGTCATCGCCAGGCGTCCGGGACCCACGGCG
>JBILUV010000145.1:0-8931 GCA_044370825.1 Burkholderiales bacterium
GAGGGCATGGAGGCGGACGTTCCGCTCGCGGCCGTGGCCCGCTGGCGCGCCGCGGTCCGCAGCCGGTTGCTCGATGCGGTGCCGGAGTCACGCTTTGCCGGGGTGCTGGTGGCCCTGGCCATCGGCGACCAGCAGGGCATCGCGCGCGAGCAATGGGATGTGTATACCCGCACCGGCGTGGGCCACCTCATCAGCATCTCGGGTCTGCACATCACCATGCTGGCCAGCGTGGCCTCGCTGCTCGCGACCCGCCTCTGGCGGCGCAGTCAGCGGCTCACGCAGGGTCTGCCCGCGCAGGACGCGGGCGCCTGGATCGGCCTCGCGATCGGGCTCGCGTACGCCCTGGTGGCCGGCTTCGCCGTTCCCGCCCAGCGCACCGCCTGGATGCTTGCCACCGTGGTGGTGGCCGGCCGGCTCAGGATCCATCTCGACCGCTGGGACATCCTCGGTGTAGCGCTGCTGGTGGTGGTGCTGGTGGACTCCATGGCGGTGCTGGCACCGGGCTTCTGGCTTTCCTTCGGGGCGGTCGGTCTGCTCATGTTCAGCGGGGGGGAGAACGTCGGACCCCGGCGCTGGTGGGAGCGCTGGCTGCGCGCCCAGTGGGCCATGTTCCTGGGTCTTGCGCCGCTGGCGGTGGGTCTTTTCCAGCAGGTCTCGATCGTCGCACCCGTGGCCAACGCTGTTGCCATCCCGGTGGTCAGTTTCGCGGTCGTACCGCTGTCGCTGCTGGCCGCGGTCTCTCCCTGGCCCTGGCCGGCGGAACTGGCGGCGGGCATCCTGTCGATGCTGCACCGGGCCCTGGAGGCGCTGTCGGCGCTGCCCTGGGCAAGCCACGTCCAGCACGCACCGCAACCCTGGGCGCTGGTGCTTGCCGCCGTCGGCGCCGTCTGGCTGCTGCTGCCGCGCGGTTTTCCCTCGCGTGGGCTGGGCCTGCTCGCTCTGGTGCCGCTGGTGGCCGTGCGGCCCGACCCCCTGCCGGATGGCGAGGCGGCCGTCACCATGCTCGATGTCGGACAGGGCCTGGCCGTGGTGGTGCGCACCCGCCAGCACACCCTGCTGTTCGACACCGGGCCGGCCTGGTCTGCCGAGTCCGACAGCGCCAGCCGCATCGTCCTGCCCTACCTGCGGGGGGAGGGCGTGGAGCGTCTCGATGCCCTGATCGTGAGCCACGACGACCGCGATCACACCGGCGGGCTGGCCTCCGTGTTGCGGGGGCAGAAGGTTGGGTGGCTGCTTACCTCCCTGCCGACATCCCACAGGGCGCTCGGGGGCGGGCCCGCGGCAACGTCTTGCCTCGCCGGCCAGCGGTGGCAATGGGACGGCGTCGAATTTCGCATGTTGCACCCGCTGCCGCGCGATGCCGGTCGGGTGGGGCGCGACAACGCTCGCAGTTGCGTGCTGCGCGTCGACGCCGGCGGTGCCAGCGTGTTGATGACGGCCGACATCGAACGCGACAGTGAAGCCGCGCTGCTGGCCGCAGGCGCCCCGTTGGCCGCAGCCATCCTCGTGGTACCCCATCACGGCAGCGCTACGTCCTCCACCGAGGCCTTCCTCGAAGCGGTGCGCCCCACCTGGGGGTGGATCCCGGCAGGCTACCGCAACCGCTTCGGCCACCCGCACGCCGACGTCGTTTCGCGTTATCGTCACAGGGCCGTGCGGCTGCTGCGTTCCGATACCTCGGGGGCGGTGAGCGCGCGACTGGGGCCTGACGGCGTGCGCGTCGAGACCTGGCGCGCCCGGCGCCAGCGCTACTGGCACGATCCGCCCCCGTCCTCCTGACCCTGCCGCTGGTTCCCGTGTTCGAGACCGACCGTCCATCCCTCGCCGACCCCGCCGCCCTGATGAAGCGCTGGCGGGACGCCGGGGCACGCCTCGGCGACGAGGACCTCATCCCTGTCGGGGATGCGCTCGCTCGGCTGGCCGAGGCCGGACCAGAGCGTGGTGCCCGCGCGCTGGAGGTGGTGGACGTGCTCGCGCAGCTGCGCCTTGATGCCGATTCCGTGCTCGCCGCTCTGCTCAGCGGTGCCGCTGCCGATGAACCCGTGGTCGTCGCCGTCACCGGCGGGCGCGGCGAGGCGGTGTGGCGTCTGGTGGACGGCATGCGCCGCATGCGCGACCTGCGCGCCCTGCTGCCGCAGGACGCCGGAGCGCGCCGCTCATCCGACCAGCTGGTGCAGGTTGAGCGGTTGCGCAAGATGGTGCTGGCCATGGCCAGCGACGGGCGGGTGGTGGTGCTGCACCTCGCGTTCCATCTGGTCGATCTGCGGCGCCTCGTGCGCGAGGGCTCCCACGCGCAGCGTGCCGAGGCCGCGCACGAGACCTTCGAGCTGGCGGCGCCGCTGGCCAATCGTCTGGGCATCTGGCAGGTGAAGTGGGAGCTGGAGGATCTCGCCTTCCGTGCCCGCGACCCGGAGGGCTATCGGGACATCGCCCGGCAGCTCGACGAGAAGCGCGCCGATCGCGAGCGCTTCATCGCCGAGGTGACCACGCTGCTGCGCCAGGAACTGTCGCGCGCCGGACTGCGCGCCGAGGTGAGCGGGCGCCCCAAGCACATCTACAGCATCTGGAAGAAAATGCAGCGCAAGGACCTCGCCTTCGCCGACCTGTTCGACGTGCGCGGCGTGCGCATCCTGGTGGACGACGTCAAGGACTGCTACACGGCGCTCGGACTGGTGCACCACCTGTGGGTGCCCATCCCGCGTGAGTTCGACGACTACATCGCGCGCCCGAAGGCCAACAGCTACCGCTCCCTGCACACGGCGGTGATCGGCCCAGAGGAGAAGGTGCTGGAGGTGCAGATCCGCACCCACGAGATGCACCAGGCCAACGAGCTGGGTGTCGCGGCGCACTGGCGCTACAAGGAGGGCGGCCGCGGCGACGCCCGTTTCGGCGAGCACATCGCCTGGCTGCGCCAGATGCTCGACTGGCGCCTTGGAGGTGAGGGGGACAGCGACGAACTGGCAAGTTCGTTCCGCGCCCAACTGCTGCAGGACACCGTGTACGTCATCACACCGCAGGGCCGGGTGATCGCGCTGCCGGCGGACGCCACCCCCGTCGATTTTGCCTACTACGTGCATTCGAGCCTCGGACATCGCTGTCGCGGCGCCCGGGTCAACGGCCACATCGTGCCGCTCACCCAACGCCTGTGCAATGGCGACCGGGTGGAGATCATCGCCACCTCCGAGGGCGGACCGAGCCTGGACTGGCTCAATCCGGCGCGCGGCTTCATCGCCAGCGCACGGGCGCGGGCCAAGGTCCGGCAGTGGTTCAACAGCCAGAATCACGAACAGTCCGTGGCCCAGGGCCGGGCCGTGCTCGAGCGCGAGGCCCACCGCGTCGGGGTGCCGATGCCGCCGCTGGAGGCGCTGGCCGTCACGCTCGGGCATGCCCGGGCGGAGGACCTGTTCGCGGCCATCGGCCGGGGCGAGATCGGACAGCGGACGCTCCAGACCGCCCTGCGCGGGCGGCCTCAGGCCGCAGACGTGGCGCCGCCACCTTTGCCTCCGGCGTTCAGCGACGTCCCGGCGCCGACCGGGCGCGGGGGCGGCATCCTGGTGGTGGGTATGGACCGCCTGCTCACCCAGCTGGCCAGATGCTGTCATCCCCTGCCGCCCGAGCCGATCGTCGGCTTCGTCACCCGGGGCAAGGGGGTGTCCATCCACCGTCAGGACTGCCCGAACGTGCGCCAGCTGCCCGAGGAACGGCGGCTCGAGGCGCGCTGGGGTGCCACGCGGGGCGAGGCGCGGTTCCAGGCCGATGTCGAGGTCGCCGGGGAGGGGGGCGGACTACTGCGCAGTGCGGTGGACGCACTCGCCCGGGAGCGTTTCCCGGTGCGGGCCGCCCGCACCGCGGGTCGGGGCGCGGCGGAACGGGTGCGTCTGAGCGTCGAAGTCGCTGATGACGCCCAACTGCAGCGGGTGCTCGCCGTGCTGCGGGCCCTTCCGGGCGTCGCATCGACCCGGCGTTGCTGAGGCGGCGGCCCGGCGCGCCGGGCCGCCTGCGCACCGCATCTGGCGCGGGCCGCATGCGCCCTTCAAGTTGCCACAGGGCCGACCGATAAGACCCTTCAGAAGGTGCGCCTTGCCGCGGGAGGGGTCCGCCGCAGCGCGCCGGCTACTGGAGTCCGGTGCCCCCGACCATGACCAAGAAATCCTCCGCTTCCAAGCCAGTCCGCACCGCGCCCGCCGCGTGGCAGGGCCTCGCTTTCCTCGCCGGGTCGCTGACCGCCGGCTGGTTCCTGATGTCCCTTTCGCCTCCTGCCGCCCTCGCTGTTGCAGCCGTGGGCGCGGTCCTGCCCTGGGCATGGGCGGCGTTGCGGCAGGCCGACGCCGGCGTGAGCCTGTCGTTTTCCGACGAGCCCGTGGTCGACGACCATCGCCAGCCCCTGGGCCGCGCGCTCTCCGGCGCCGGTGCCGAGCTCGAGAAGCAGCTGGCCCAGGCCGACGACGAACTTGAGCGCATCACGGCGTTGCTCGAGGACGCCGTGCCCGAGCTGGTCCGCCACCTTGGTGACATTTCCACCCGCGCGCGCCGTCAGCAGGACATCGCCGCTGGCGCGGCCGGTGAGGCCGGCAAGAGCGAGACCTATCAGGGCTTCGTGTCCCAGGCATCCGATCGCCTGCAGGACCATGTGTCGCGCATGGTCGAGGGCAGCCGTTCGGGCATGGAACTGGTGGAGCAGATGGAGAGCATCGCCGCCCGCGTCAAGGACGTGACCGGCTTGTTGGGGGAGATCGACGGCATCGCCAAACAGACCAATCTGCTCGCGCTCAACGCCGCGATCGAGGCCGCGCGTGCCGGCGAGGCGGGGCGCGGCTTCGCCGTGGTCGCCGACGAGGTGCGCAACCTGTCCAACCGGACCGGCGCCTTCAGCCGTCAGATCCTCGAGCAGATGGAGGGGATCGAACAGGAAATCCTGCGCGCGGACGACCGCATCAACGCCATGGCCTCACAGGATCGCGTCTCGGCCCTGGGTGAGACGGGCAACGTCGAGTCGGTGCTGACCGAGGTCGGTCAGGCGAACCTCGCGATGAGCGAAGCCGCGGCCGAGGTCACGCGGCTGGCCGGCGAACTCGAGACCACGGCGAGCATCGCCGCCGGTCAGCTCGCCTTCCGCGACGCCATTGACCGCATGGTCGCGGAGGCCAGGCGTCGCCATGACGCCGTTCGCGAGGTGCTTGCCCACACCGCCGCCGTAGGCTCCGCGCTGCAGAACGGCAGCTTCGACCGGAGCGCCGATTCGCTGCTCGCAGAGTTCGGACACAGCGTGTCCCGGGTCCGCGCACCCGCGCAGGGCCGCGGACGCACGCATTGATCCATCGCGCCGGTTCGTCCGTGCCATCCGGCCCAACAGATTCCGCTGTCGTGTCGAGACCCGAGTCGCGGTTGCAGCCCGGGCCTTCGGGCAAGCCTGCGCAGAGCGGCTTCCGGCCATCGCCAGCGGCAGTTCCCCGCACGAACGGCACTGCTGGCGTCCCGAGGGCCGGCGTCGATGTTCCGGGAGCAGGTGACCCGCGCCGGCAGCCGCCCTCGAGGATCGGCGATGCGCGGGCCCCCCAGGTGCGCAGTCCCGTCGCCCGGCCGACGACGCTGTCGGCGCTGAAGGGCAGCCTTTCGTCGCCGCGCGAGACCGCGCGTGAGTTCGAGTACGGCCCGGCCGATTTCGAGGCAGTGCGCGCGCTCATCCACAAGCGGGCCGGCATTTCGCTCTCCGCCCAGAAGTCGGACATGGTTTACAGCCGGCTGGCGCGGCGGCTGAGGGCGCGCGGCATGCGGCGTTTCAGCGATTACCTCGATTATCTGCGCGTCGGCGGAGACGATCGCGAGTGGGAGGCCTTTACCAACGCCCTCACGACCAATCTGACCTATTTCTTCCGCGAGGAGCACCACTTCCCGATGCTCGCGGATCACCTGTTGACCCATCGCGGCCGTTCCCTGTCGGTCTGGTGCTGCGCCGCGTCAACGGGAGAGGAGCCGTACTCGATCGCCATGACCGCCGTGGAGGCGTTCGGTGGTTTCGACGCGCCGGTGCGTGTCCTGGCCACCGATCTCGATACCGGTGTGCTCGACGTCGGCCGGCGGGGTGTCTACCCGGTGGATCGCATCGCCCGTCTTTCGGCGGAGCGGGTGTCGCGCTTCTTCACGCGTGGCCAATCGGGGGACCAGAAGACCGTCACCGTGCGTCCGGAACTGGCCAGGCTCGTGACCTTCCGGCAGATCAACCTGTTGTCGCCGATCTGGCCCACCGAGGGCCGGTTCGACGCGGTGTTCTGCCGCAACGTCATGATCTATTTCGACAAGCCGACACAGGCAGGCATCCTGCGGCGGTTCGTGCCGTTGATGCATCCGGATGCGCTCCTGTTCGTCGGGCATTCGGAGAGCCTGTTCCACGTTGCCGATGCGTTTCGCCTCAAGGGACGCACGGTGTACGAACTCGCGGGCCGGAGGGCGGCGGCGTGAGCGTGGTGGCCTGCGAGGCAGTCCCGGCCCCGGCATCGGCGACGGCGATGGATCGCGTGATCGCTATCGGTGCCAGCACCGGCGGCACCGAAGCCCTCAAGGTGGTGCTGTCGCGCATGAGCCCGCAGTGCCCGCCGATCCTGGTGGCCCAGCACATGCCAGCGGCCTTCACCCGGTCCTTCGCGCAGCGTCTGGACACCCTGTGCCGTATCACGATCAGCGAGGCGGCGGATGGCGACAGGCTGCTCGATGGTCACGCCTACATCGCCCCGGGGCACTCGCATCTCACCCTTGTTCGCCGAGGTGGATTATTCTTCGCGCGACTGCGGGATACGCCGCCCGTCAACCGGCATCGGCCGTCAGTGGACGTGCTGTTCGAATCGGTTGCGGAGGCGGCGGGTCGACGAGCCGCTGGGGCCATCCTGACCGGCATGGGCAAGGACGGCGCAATGGGGCTTCTGGCCATGAAGCGCGCGGGTGGGCGCACGATTGCGCAGGACGAGGCGTCCTGCGCGGTGTTCGGCATGCCGCGGGAAGCCATCGCCATCGGGGCGGTGGACGAAGTGGCGCCATTGACGGAAATCGCTCAGCGGCTGCTGTCCTGGGCGGCAGCCGGGCGTGAGTTACGGGTGTGACGATCGCATCGATCGGCGCCCTGGTACTGGGGAGACAGACATGCAGACTTACGTGCACAAGGCAGCCGACACGGCGACGATCCGCCTGACCGGTCGCTTCGATTTCAATGCCCACCGCGACTTCCGCGACGCCTACGAGGGCCTCATCGGTTCGGCGGAGGTCAAGCAGTTCGAGATCGACCTCGCGCAGGTCGACTACGTCGACAGCTCCGCTCTGGGCATGCTGCTCATGCTCAAGGAAAAGGCGCAGGCCGCTTCCCAGACGGTGGCGCTGCTCAACTGCCGTGGCACGGTGCGCCAGGTGTTGGACATCGCCAACTTCGGCAAACTGTTCGAGATGCGCTGAGCGTCGCAAAGGGGACACCCCGGCGGACGTCCGGGCGATCGTGGCGCCTCGCGTCACACCGCACTTGGAAGTCGGACCCGGATCGGCTATATTCGCGGTCCTTCGGCAGGCGCGTAGCTCAGCTGGTTAGAGCACCACCTTGACATGGTGGGGGTCGTTGGTTCGAGTCCAATCGCGCCTACCATTAAGAAACCCATGCAAGTCGTTGATTTTCGTGGGTTTTGCGACATAATGATCTGAGCAGAAATTGCTCACTGGGACCAATTCCGTCGAAATTGGGACGAATCTCCCGCGGATTCGTGGCCATCGCGGCCACCAGAAGAGCCCTCGCATTGCCGTCGTCAGCGTCCGGAATCCAGCGGGCGTAACGCTCCGGAAGCATCTTCACCGAACTGCCGAACTGGCTGGGAAGATACCGTTTGTTTATTTCTGGCAGACCAATAGCGGGGCCTGGTGGCGCGAAGCGCGGGCGCGGCATGACCGCAAGGCGCCCGCCAGCGCCCGTGGAGGCCGGCAAACCAGATCGTACCGACAGCCAATTTGTTGCAAACCCAATGAGCATCAGTGCACAGCTCATTTTCGGGGCCGACCTGGTGAGATTTCCAGGCTAGCGAGGTGCCGGAGAGGACAAGTGCGAGGACTGCGATACCAAGGGCCCGCCACGCCGTGTGTCGAATGCCTGCCATGTCCTGCTCATTCAGGCTTTGGAGGTTTCGCCTCCTGCCTCATGAAATTTGCGGGTTAGCCACCCGCGTCGGGATCACCCGTTTCCGTCCGCTTCGTGATGAGTCTCACCATCGTTGCGCAGCCTGATGAGATCCCCGGGTGAGCCGATGCCGCACCAATAGACCCTGCTTGCTCAAGGCAACACGGCGCAGTAACCTTCACCGAGAGGGGCGAGGGTCGACTGTATTTGCTTTTGCCTCACGGTGGCGGCAATAGGGCCGCGCGTGGACGGTACCGCCGTCTCGCAGTGTCCATGGAGCACGCTGGTGACGAACCCGCAGATCATGGCCCCGAATATTGCCGAATCTCACGCTTGGGTGGCGGGGCGCGCGGCTGCTGCGGGGTTTTCCTGCGCGTCGCGTACGACCCGTGATGCTGACGAGCATGCCGAGGCGTTGCGCGCCTGGGACCAGCGCTACGAGCAGCTCACCCCAGGCGGCTTCGAGGGGCGTCTGACGGATGTCTGGATGGGGGACATCCAGATCTTCCGGGAGGTCACCAACCAGATCGTTCACCAAAGGGGTCGGGCCTGGCGCGGGGCCTTCGTGTTCGGTGTCGTGCTCGACAGCGACGGCGAAGGTGCGATCCAGGGTTCGCCGCTCGCGACCGGTGGTGGGTTCTCGCTGGGATCGGCGCCAGACTTCCTTTTCCGGACTCCGCGCTGCCTCGATGTGGTGGGCATCGCGCTGTCGCGAGACTGGATCGAGGCCGATGGCAACGCGACCCGGGACAGTTCGTTGCAGGATGCCGCCACGGCGCCGGCAC
>JBILUV010000011.1:0-28342 GCA_044370825.1 Burkholderiales bacterium
CTCTCCGTTCCCGCAGCGCAGCGACCACGCCCGGCGTCGTGGGTGCGTTGCCGAGTCCGACGGCGAGATTGCGCAGCCAGCGCTCGTACCCGATACGGCGGATGGCACTGCCCTGCAGACGCTGCCCGAACTCGCTCTCCGTCCAGCCGAAGAGCTCGACCAGCGTCGCCTCGTCCAGACCGTTGCGCACCGCGAAGGCCTCGCTATCCCCGGGGCGCGCGTACCTGTTCCAGGGGCACACCAGCTGGCAGTCGTCGCAGCCGTAGACGCGATTGCCGATCAGCGGTCGCAGCGGCTCGGGAATGCTGCCGGCGTTCTCGATGGTGAGATAGGAGATGCAGCGCCGCGCGTCCAGCCGCCAGGGCGCGACGATGGCCCGCGTCGGGCACAGATCGATGCAGCGCGTACAGCTCCCGCAATGGGCCGTGACCGGAGCGTCGGGCGGCAGCGCCAGGTCCGTGTAGATCTCGCCCAGGAAGAAGAACGACCCCGCCGTGCGATCCAGCAGCAGGGTGTGCTTGCCACGCCAGCCCAGCCCGGCCCGCTGCGCGAGTTCCACTTCCAGCACCGGTGCGCTGTCGGTGAAAACCCGGTATCCGAAGGGCCCGATGCGGGCGGCGACGGCATCGGCCAGCTGCTGCAGGCGTCGGCGCAGCACCTTGTGGTAGTCCCGCCCGAGGGCGTAGCGCGACACGTAGGCCCGCCCCCCATCTTCGAGGACCTCGGCCGGCGCCCGCGCAGTCGGATCGAGGTAATTCATGCGGACGCTGATCACCGAGACCGTACCAGGCACGAGCTCCGCCGGTCGCGCCCGGGTCATCCCGTGCCGCGCCATGTAGTCCATCGTGCCGTGGAAACCCGCCTCCAGCCAGGCCCGCAGCCCGGACTCCGCATCCGCCAGATCGACACCCGCCACGCCGACGGCGTCGAAACCCAGGGCGTGTCCGTGGCGCAGGATCTCGACCTTGAGGGCGATCGGATCCGGACCGGCGGAGGCTGCAGGCGCATCGGTGGCGTTGGGCATGGCGCCAAGTGTAGCGATGGCGGCTGCACCCCGGGTCGACAACCCGGGCCCGACCGCTGCGACGCCCACGACAGCCTGATCTACGTCAAGCGACCATCGCCCAAGGTGTGACAGAATCGCCGGCCCTGGTGATGCGCCCGGCACCGCCGCACGCGCAGGCCGCCGCCCATCCCGGGTCCGGGGCACTCGTCTGCACAAGGGAACACGAATGCGCCATCTCCTCCGGCTGCTGGTCTGGCTGGGTCTGGGCCTGAGCGCCTGCGCGGGCGCCGCCGAACTGCGTCTGGAACCGGCCCAGATCCGTGCGCTGGGCATCACGACGGCGCTGCCCACGAGCCAGGCCACCAGCGAGGTCATCGGGCTGGCGGCCGAGGTGATGGTGCCCAACAACCAGCTGCACGTGGTGAGCACACCCCTGCCCGGGCTGGTCGAGGCTGTCCTGGTGGCGGTGAACGAACCGGTGCGGCGTGGTCAGGTGCTCGCGCGCATGCAGAGCACGGCACTCGCCGAGGCGCAGCGCGGCTATCTGCAGGCGCTCACCCAGCAGCAGCTGGCCCAGGCCAACCTGGACCGCGATAACCGGCTGGCCGCCGAGGGGTTGATCGCCGAGAGCCGGCTGCTGTCGACGCGCGCCGGCCACGTCGAGGCCACCGCGCTGCTCGCGGAACGCCGGCACGCCCTGCGGCTGGCCGGCATGGACGACAGGGCGATCCAGGGCCTGCAGACCGGCAGCGCCATCTCCAGCAGCGTCATCGTCTCGGCACCGGTCAATGGCATCGTCATCGATCAGATGGCCCAGGCCGGACAGAGGCTGGAGGCATTCACGCCCCTCTATCGCATCGCCCAGCTCGATCCGCTCTGGCTGGAAATCCAGGTGCCGCTGGCCCGCGCCGCCGGGGTCCGCGAGGGCGCTGCGGTGCGCGTGCCCTCCGTCGAGGCGGCCGGCCGCATCATCTCGGTCGGCCGCAGCGTGACGCCCGAGAGCCAGACCATGATGCTCAGGGCCTTGATCAGCACCAACGCGGCCCGCCTGAGACCCGGCCAGTACGTGGAGGCGACGGTCAGCATCGGCGGCGGCATGGCGGCACACTGGCGGGTACCGGCAGGTGCGCTCGCCAGGATCGGCGACAAGCCCCACGTTTTCCTGCGCACGGCGGGCGGCTTCCGGGCCACCGAAGTGACGGTGGTCAACGAGGGACCCCAGACCATGGTGGTGAGCGGCCCGCTGACGGCCACGGCCCAGATCGCGGTGACCGGTGTCTCGGCGCTCAAGGCCCGCGTCATGGAAACGTCTCGGTGAACCCGTCGTGCTGACGAGGCTGGTCGGCTTCTCGCTGCAGCAGCGCCTGCTGGTGCTGACTGCCACCCTGCTGCTGGTGCTGTTCGGCCTGCAGGCGCTGACCACGCTGCCGATCGACGCCTTTCCCGATGTCTCGACCACCCAGGTGGAGATCATCGTCAAGGCGCCCGGCATGACACCCGAGGAGGTCGAGACCCGCATCGTCGCGCCGATCGAGATCGAGATGCTGGGCATCCCGCGGCAGCGCGTGCTGCGCTCCATCGCCAAGTACGCCATCGCCAGCCTCACCATCGACTTCACCGAAGGCACCGACATCTACTGGGCACGCCAGCAGGTCAACGAGCGGCTCGCCGGTGTGATGGCCGACCTGCCCGCAGGCGTATCGGGCGGGCTCGCGCCCATCACCACGCCGCTGGGCGAGATGTTCATGTTCACCATCGAAGGGGGCGACCTGACGCTGGCGGAGCGCCGCACCCTGCTCGACTGGGTGATACGCCCGCGGCTGCGCACGGTTCCCGGCGTGGCCGACGTCAACTCCCTGGGCGGCTACGTCCGCGCCTTCGAGGTGGTCCCCGACACCGTCGCCCTGGCCGCGCGCGGCATTCCCATGGCAGCCCTGCAACGCGCGCTGGAGGCCAATAACCGAAATGACGGCGCCGGCCGGCTCACCGAGTCCGAGGAGGCCCTGCTGGTGCGCGCCGAGGGCAACATCCGGACGCTCGACGACGTGCGCGCCATCGTCGTGGCCGAGCGAAGTGCCATCCCGGTTCGGGTGGCGGAGGTGGCCGAGGTACGCATCGGCACGCTCACGCGCTATGGCTCGGTGAGCCGCAACGGCGAGGCCGAAGCCGTGCAGGGTCTGGTGCTCGGACTGCGCGGTGCCAATGCCCGCCGCGTCGTCGAAGGCGTGCGCGACAGGCTCGCCGAGATCGCGCCCCAGCTGCCGAAGGGCGTGGTCACCAGGGTGTTCTACGACCGTGGTCACCTGGTCGAACGCGCCGTCGACACCGTGTCGCGGGCACTGCTCGAGGCCATCGTTCTGGTCCTGGTGCTGCTTGTCCTGTTCCTTGGCGACCTGCGCGCCTCGCTGGTGGTCGCCCTTACCCTGCCGCTCGCGGCACTGGCTACCTTCATCCTCATGCAGCAGGCCGGCATGAGTGCCAACCTCATGAGCCTCGGGGGGCTGGCCATCGCCATCGGCATGCTGGTGGACGCATCGGTGGTGGTGGTGGAGAACATCGTGAGCCATCTTGCCCACGCGCCACCGCAACGCAGCCGCCTGCAGGTGGTGTTCGATGCTGTGCGGGAGGTGGCCCGCCCAGTCACCTCCGGCATCGTCATCATCATCATCGTCTTCCTGCCGCTGCTCAGCCTCGAGGGCCTTGAGGGCAAGATGTTCCGGCCGGTGGCCCTGGCCATCGTGTTCGCGCTCTCTGCCTCGCTGCTGCTGGCGCTCACGGTCATCCCGGCGGCAGGTTCGGTCATGCTCGGCCGCCAGGCCCATCGCGAGCCCTGGCTGGTGCGCAGCGCGCAACGCCTGTATGCACCCCTGCTCGAGCGCACCCTGGCGCATCCGCGCACCGTCGCCATGGTGGCGGCCGGCTTGCTGGCCGCTGCGGGCGCCGCCTGGCTGGGGACCGGCAAGACCTTCATGCCGACCATGGATGAGGGAGACATCATCGTGCAGCTGGAGAAGCTGCCCTCCATCTCGCTCGAGGCCAGCACCGATCTGGACCTGCGCATCCAGAAGGCCATTCTCGACCGCGTGCCGGAGGTCACCGACATCGTTGCCCGCACCGGCGCCGACGAGCTAGGTCTCGATCCGATGGGGCTGAACCAGACCGACACCTTCCTGGTGCTCAAGCCGCGCGAGCAATGGCAGGCCCGGGACAAGGAGGCCATCATCGAGGCCATACGCGAGGTCATGGAGCTCTTCCCTGGCGTCATCATCACCTTCACCCAGCCCATCGAGATGCGGGTGTCGGAGATGATCACCGGGGTGCGGGGTGACCTCGCGGTCAAGATCTTCGGCGCCGACCTGGGCGTGCTCAACCGGCTTGCCCAGCAGGTGCAGGGCGTGCTGGAGACCATCCCGGGAAACCGCGATGTCTTCACCGTGGTGAACGAGGGCTCCCAATACCTGCGCGCGGAGATCAACCGCTTCGCCACCGGCCACCAGAAACTCACTGTCGACGAGATTGAGACCGACTTGCGCATCCAGCTCGAGGGCAGCCGCGTGGGCACGGTGATCGAGGGCGTCCGCCGGACGCCGCTCATCATCCGCGGGCGCGGCGATCTGCGAAACTCCGCCGCCCTGTACCAGAACCAGAACATCGTCATGCCGGACGGACGGGCGGTGCCGCTCACGGCGGTGGCTCACTTGGAGCGCGTGGCCGGTCCGGTGAAGATCGATAGGGAAAACGGGTTCCGCTACGCCGTGGTGCAGTCCGGCGTCGGCGGCCGAGATCTGGTCGGCTTCGTCGAGGACGCCAGAGCGGCCGTGCACGACAAGGTCACCCTGCCCGAGGGCTACCACATCACCTGGGGCGGGCAGTTCGAGAACCAGCAGCGCGCTGCAGCCCGCCTCGCAATCGTCGTGCCCATGGCGCTGGCCCTCATCTTCATGCTGCTGTTCGCCACCTTCGGATCGGTGACCCAGGCGGTGCTGGTATTCGCCAACATCCCCTTCGCCATGGTGGGCGGCATCGTCTCGCTGTGGGCTTCGGGGGAATACCTGTCGGTGCCGGCCTCGGTGGGATTCATCGCCCTGCTCGGCATCGCCGTGCTCAACGGGGTCGTGCTCATGAGCACGTTCAACCAGTTGCGCGACGACGGACTGCCCCTCGAGCGGGTCGTGCGCGAGGGTGCCATGCGACGGCTGCGCCCGGTGCTCATGACGGCCAGCATCGCCGCCTTCGGGCTGGTGCCCTTGCTGTTCGCGACCGGCCCGGGCTCGGAAATCCAGCGTCCGCTGGCCGTCGTCGTGATCGGCGGGCTGGTCACCTCGACGGCGCTCACCCTGCTCATCCTGCCGCTGCTCTACCTGCGCTTCGGCGGTCGCGCGGTCTCGCCGGCCCTACCCGTGGCGGAGACCTCCCGGTGAGACGCGCTATCGCCCTGTTCCTGCTGTGCCTGACCGGGAACTGCGCCGCGCAGGCGCCGGGGAATACGCTCGAGCTGCCGCCGACACCGTTGGTCGAGACCGCGCTGGCAGCCTATCCGCCAGTCCGCGCGGCACGGGAAGGCGTGCGTTTCGAACTGGCGGGCAAACGCCGCCTGGAGGCTGGCCCCTACGAATTCGCCATCCGTGGCGGCTATCAGTCCCACACCCTGCCCAACGGCCGCTTCCCCGAGTTCGAACTCGGCCTCGAGCGTGCCCTGCGCCTGCCGGAGAAGGCGCGGCTCGATCGGGAACTCGGTATCCAGGGCGTCGAACTGGCGCGGCGCATCGCCTACAGCGCATGGTGCGACGGCGCGCGCCACCTGCTGCAGCTCTGGTACGCCTGGGCGCGGGAGAACATGCAGCTCACCCTGTGGACCCAGCAGGCCCAGGCGCTGCGGGAACAGGTGGGCGTGGTGTCGCGGCGCGCCGCCGCCGGCGACGCCCCGCGGGTGGAAGTGAACTTCGCCGAGGCCTCGGCCGCCCAGGCCGAGGCCCTGGTCGAGAACTTCCGCGGTCGTGAACAGGGGGCACGGGCGGCGCTGGATCGCACCTTCCCCGCCATCCCCGTGCCCGCGGTCGCGAGCATTGGCCGCCCCCGCCCGCTCGAACAGGGCCTGGACTGGTTCGTGGAACAGGTGCGGTTGCACAACGACGAGATCCGCGTGGCCCGGGCCGCCGCCCGGCGCGGCCTCATGGTCGCCAGGCGCGCCGGCGCTGAGCGGCTGCCGGATCCGGCCATCGGTGTGCGCATCGCCACCGATCGCAGCAATGCCGACCGCATCGCCGGCCTGTTCGTGGTGGTGCCCATCCCGGGCGACGCGCGCCGGGCCTTCGCCGACGGCGCCCGCGCCCAGGCCGCAGTCGCGGCAAGCCAGGAGGCTGCTGTCGTGCAGCGGGTGACGGCCGACGTGGCGCAGATGCACGGTCAGGCGACCGGCGCCTTCCGCGCCTGGGAGAAGGCCCGCAGCGCCGCCGACGGCATGCAGCGCAACGCAGCCTCCACGCTGCGCTCCTGGCAGCTGCGTGAGGCATCGCTGTCCGAGGTGCTGATCGCACGTCGTCTCGCGCTCGAGTCGTCGCTCACCGCGGCACTGGCGCAGATCGACGCGGAGGAGACCCGCTATCGCTTGCTCATCGAGGCCCACATCCTCTGGAACGACCCCGAGGAGGAAGCCGCACCCCACGAGGACTGACGATCCGCCGCATGCGCGGCGGGCACATCATCCGCGCGGCGGTTCCATGCGGCAGGTGCTGGGCAGTGCAACATCCTTGTTTTCGTAGCGCACATCGGTCTTCCAGCCAAGGCCGGTACCCTCGGCGTCGATCTTCACCGCCCCGCCGACGGCCGAGAATGTAGCGATGTAGTTCGGCGCGATCAGCTGGTGATCCTGGGAGCGCATGAACACCTCGCCGGTGTCACCGGCGAAGCGCATGCCGTGCAGCGCGTGAGACACCTTCAACGCCTCCGCACTGCCGGCCGTGTCGATGGCACGGGCCAGCATGTCGAGTTGCAGGCGCGGCAGATTGATCCAGAAATCTTCCTTGTAGCGCCTGCGGTAATCCGCGGCGACCTTGTCGAGGCGGTTGTCGGTGATGTTGGCGTGCCAGGTGGTGACCTGCCGGATGCGGCCATCTCCGGCCGCGCCGATCGAGGTCGGCACGCCGGCGTTGTTGGCGTTGAGGGTGTAGAACACCGCATCGAGCCCCGCCTCCTTGGCCGCCTTGATCAACAGCGACAGGTCGGGCCCCCAGTTGCCGGTCAGCACCGCATCCGCCCCGGCCGCCTTGATCTTGGAGACGTAGGGAGCGAAATCCTTGACCTTGCCCAGAGGGTGCAGGTCATCGCCCACCACCTGCACGTCCGCGCGCTTGCGCGCGAGCATCTCGCGCGCGGCCTTGGCGATGGACTGACCGAAAGCGTAGTCCTGGTTGATGAGGTAGACCCTGGCGGCGGTCTTCTGCTTTGCGATGAAGTCCGTGAGCAGGTTGACCCGCATGTCGGTGCCGCCTTCCCAGCGGAAGTGCCACCAGCTGCATTTCTCGTTGGTGAGCGCCGGATCCTGGGCCGCGATGTTGAGCAGCAGCACCGCCTCGGAAGGATTGCGGGCGTTGTGCTTGTTCAGCGTGTCGATCACCGCGTGCGCGATGTGCGACCCGGAGCCCACGGCCACGAAGCGGATCTTCTGGTCGATCACCGACTTCAGGGCCAGCACCGCCTCCTGCGGGCTGCCCTTGGTGTCGACGGACACGACCTCGAGCTTGCGCCCGCCCAGCACCCCGCCACGCGCATTGATCTCATCCGCCCCGGCGCGATAGTGCCGGTCGATGCTCTGCCCGACCAGCGCAAACGGCCCGCTGAGCGGATCGAAGTGCGCGATGCGCACCACCTCCTGCGCCTGCGCCGTCACCCAGGATGCCGACAGCACCACCATCGGCCACAGCAACCGCACCAACCTGCGAAATCGTATCATCACGCACCTCAAGAGTTTGGGGTCAGGTCTTGCCTTTTGCCCATGGCCTATCGCCCTTCGCCTATTGCCTATTGCCCATCGCCCATCGCGGCTTTCCCGATCCTTGTACCGACCCGGACACGCGAACAGCCGGAGCGCGGTCACCCGCGATCCGGCCGGTGTCACCCGCCAAGCGAGGCCGGGTCGGGAGGCCCCAGCTCTCAGGCCAGGTCGAAACGATCGAGATCCATCACCTTCGCCCAGGCAGCAGCGAAGTCCTGCACGAACTTTTCCCTGGCGTCATCGGCGGCATAGACCTCCGCCACCGCGCGCAACTCCGAGTTCGATCCGAGCACCAGATCGACACGGGTGCCGGTCCAGCGTACCTGCCCGGTGCCACGGATCCGCCCCTCAAAAACGCCCGGCCGGGACGCCGCAGGCACCCACTCCGTCCCCATGTCCAGCAGGTTGACGAAGAAGTCGTTGCTGAGCACACCAGGGGTGGCGGTGAGCACACCATGCGTGGATCCGCCCATGGTGGCGCCCAGGGCCCGCAGGCCGCCGATCAGGACGGTCATCTCGGGCGCGCTGAGGGTGAGAAGCTGCGCGCGGTCGACCAGGAGCTCCTCGGGCAAAGCGGTCACGCCTTCGCGCACGAAATTGCGGAAGCCGTCCGCCAGAGGCTCGAGCACGGCAAAGGACTCGACGTCGGTCTGCTCCTGGGTGGCGTCGGTGCGTCCGGGGGTGAACGGCACCTCGACCGCGTACCCGGCCTTGCGTGCCGCCTCCTCCACCGCGGCGCAGCCGGCCAGCACGATGAGGTCGGCCAGGGATATCCGCTTGTCGCTGAACTGCACAGTGTTGAACTCGGTCTGGATCGCCTCGAGCTGGCGAAGAACCGCCGCGAGTTCGGCCGGGTCGTTCGCGGCCCAGTCCTTCTGGGGTGCGAGCCGGATGCGCGCGCCGTTGGCGCCACCGCGCTTGTCCGACCCACGGAAGGTCGCAGCCGAGCCCCAGGCCACCCGCACCAGGGAGGCGATGTCCAGCCCGGCGTCGATCACGCGGGTCTTGAGCGCATCGATGTCGCGCTGATCGATGAGTTCATGGTCCACTGGCGGCACCGGGTCCTGCCACAGCAGCACCTCCTCGGGAACCTCCGGCCCCAGGTAGCGCGAGCGCGGCCCCATGTCGCGATGGGTGAGCTTGAACCAGGCCCGCGCGAAGGCGTCCGCGAAAGCGGCCGGGTCCTTGTGGAAGCGGCGCGAGATCGGCTCGTAGATCGGATCGAAGCGAAGCGACAGGTCCGCCGTCGTCATCATCGGCCGGTGGCGGATCGACGGGTCATGGGCGTCGGGAATCATGTGCTCGTCGCGCACGTCCTTGGCCAGCCACTGCCAGGCACCTGCCGGGCTCCTGACCAGTTCCCACTCGTACCCGAACAGCATGTCGAAGTAACCCATGTCCCAGGTGGTCGGATGGGGCTTCCACGCGCCCTCGATGCCACTGGTGGTGGTGTGCACGCCGCTGCCCGAGCCGAACGCGTTCTTCCAGCCCAGGCCCATTTCCTCGAGCGCTGCCGCCTCGGGCTCGGGTCCGACGAGACGCGGGTCGCCGGCGCCATGCGCCTTGCCGAAGGTGTGGCCACCGGCCACCAGGGCGACGGTTTCCTCGTCGTTCATTGCCATGCGCGCGAAGGTCTCGCGTACATCGCGCCCGGAGGCGACCGGGTCGGGGTTGCCGTTCGGCCCCTCGGGGTTGACATAGATGAGCCCCATCTGCACGGCGGCCAGCGGATTCTCGAGTTCACGCTCGCCGCTGTAGCGCTGGTCGCCGAGCCACTCGGCCTCGGCTCCCCAGTAGATGTCCTCCTCGGGCTCCCAGATGTCCACGCGCCCGCCGCCGAAGCCGAAGGTCTTGAACCCCATCGACTCCAGCGCGACGTTGCCCGCCAGGATCATGAGGTCCGCCCAGGACAGCTTGCGGCCGTATTTGCGCTTGATGGGCCACAGCAGGCGCCGCGCCTTGTCGAGGTTGCCGTTGTCGGGCCAGCTGTTCACCGGCGCGAAGCGCTGGTTGCCCGAGCCGGCCCCGCCACGGCCATCCGAAACGCGATAAGTGCCGGCACTGTGCCACGCCATGCGGATGAACAGCGGTCCGTAGTGACCCCAGTCCGCCGGCCACCAGGGCTTGGAATCGGTCATCAGGACCTGCAGGTCACGCTTGACCGCCGCCAGATCGAGCGTCCTGCAAGCCTGCGCATAGTCGAACCCGCCCCCCAGCGGATTGGATTTCGGCGAATGCTGGTGGAGGATGGACAGATTCAGCCGCTTCGGCCACCAATCCTGATTGGACTGCACACCAGCGGTGGTGCGCGCCCCGTGTGCACCGGTGAAGGGACATTTTCCTGTGTTTTCCATCTCTAGATCCTCTCGCGACGGGTGGAAGGTGGTTCAAATCTATGCCCCGGCCCGGTGCGTGACCAATCGTTCTTTTCTATTCGATCCATAGGCTCGTCACATGAGCACCGGCGCGCTCACATGCGCTTCGCCACCTCCTCGAGCATCACCTCGGTGGCCCCGCCGCCGATGGTCTGCACCCGGGCGTCGCGCACCATGCGTTCGATCGGCGTCTCGCGCATGTAACCCATGCCGCCGTGGAACTGCTGGCAGGTGTACATGACCTCGTTCACCAGTTCGCCGCACAAGGCCTTCACCATGGACACCTCCTTCACGCAGTCGCGACCCTGCGTATCCAGCCACGCGCAGTGGTAGACGAGGTGCCGCGCCGCCTCGACCTTGGAGGCCAGCAGTGCGAGGCGCTGGCGGATGGCCTGCTTGTCCCACAGGGCGTGGCCGAAGGCCTGACGCTCCTTCACGTAGGCGGTGGTCATCTCCAGCGCCTGCTGCGCCTCGCCCAGCGCCTGCGCACCGAGCACCACGCGTTCGTTCTGGAAGTTGCGCATGATGGCGTAGAAGCCGTGGTTCTCCTCGCCCAGCAGGTTCTCCGCCGGCACGCGGCAGTCGTCGAACACTAGTTCGGCCGTATCCGAGCTGCGCCAGCCCATCTTGTCCAGCGCGCGCCCGACGGAGAAGCCCGGCGTGCCCTTCTCGACGGCGAAGATGGACATGCCGCGCGAGCCGCGTGCCTCGGTGTCGGTCTTGGCCGCCACGAACGCCACGTTGGCATGCACACCGTTGGTGATGAAGATCTTCGAACCCTTCAGCACGTAGTGGTCGCCATCGCGCACCGCCCGGGTGCGGATGCCCTTCACATCCGAACCCGCATCCGGCTCGCTGACGGCGACCGCCGTGATGATGTCGCCGCTGATCACGCCCGGCAGCCAGCGCGCCAGCTGGTCCGGCCGCCCGGCGTTGACCAGATGCGGCGAGGCCATGTCGGTGTGCACCAGCACGGTGATGGCGAACCCGCCGAAGGTCGAACGCCCGAGTTCCTCGGCGAGCAGCACGCTGAAGATGGTGTCCAGCCCGGAACCGCCGTACTCCGGCGCATAGCGCACCCCGAGGAAACCCAGTTCGCCCATGCGCCGCAGGACGGCGCGAGGCACGAAGCCCTCCTCCTCCCAGGCGGAGGCGTTTGGCACCACCTCCTCGGCGATGAAGCGGCGCAGGCTGTCGCGGAACATGCGGTGTTCGTCGGTGAAGTGAATGGGATCGTTCATGGCTCGAATGGGGAGGCGGGAGGGACGGCACGCCGCCGCGCGGGCGGGCACCGAATACCGAGGATTGTAAAGCAGCACCCCGCGATATCGCCGCCTCAGGGCAGGTCGAGGTGCCAGGTCTCGCCGTGCGCGGGCACCCGGAAGCGCTCGTGCGGAATGCCGGCCTCGCGCAACGCGTGGGCGAGCCGGCGCGGGGGTTCGTCCATGGGCTCGTCGGTGAGCACGAAGGTCCCCCAGTGCATGGCCACCGAGTGGCCGGCCTCGAGGTCGCGGTGGACCTTCACCGCCTCCTCGGGGTTGACGTGCATCACCCCCATGAACCAGCGCGGCTCGTAGGCGCCGATCGGCAGCAGCGCGACGTCGACGGGCCCGAGCCGACGGCGAATCTCCAGAAAATCCGGCGAATAGCCGGTATCGCCGGAGAAGAAGAAGCTGCCCTGCGGACCATCGATGCGCCATCCGCCCCACAGCGTCTCATTGCGGTCCCAGAGCGACCGCGCGCTCCAGTGCTGCACCGGCGTCAGCGTGAAACGCAGCTGCCCGACCGTCGCCGCATCCCACCAGTCGAGCTCGGTGACGTTGCGGATGCCCCGGCCGGCGAGCCAGGCCCGCAGGCCGAGCGGCACGAAGAACATCGGCGGCCCGCCGGGCTGCCGGTTCAGGCGACGCACGGTCTCCTCGTCCAGATGGTCGTAGTGGTTGTGCGAGATCACCACGGCGTCGATGTGCGGCAGAGTGCGAAAATCCAGGGCTGGCGGCACCAGCCTTTTCGGCCCGGCGAAGGACAGCGGCGAGGCGCGCTCGCCCAGATGCGGGTCGGTGAGCACGTTCAGCCCGCCGCTCTGGATGAGAAAGGTGGCGTGCCCGATCCAGGTCAGCGCCGGGCGCGTCCGGTTGGCCCGGATCCAGGCCACGTCCGCGTGCGCCGCGTCGAAGTGCCAGCCCCCGGGCGGGCTCTTGGGAAGACCCTTGCGCCAGCGCTCCATCTGCCACTTCCAGAACGAAGGCCGGGCCAGCCCGCCGGAATGGTTGTTGCGAAAACCGCGTTCGGTGTGATGAGGTTTGCTGGAGTCCATGGCAGGAAGCGTGGTGCAGGCAAGCGGCGCCGCAGCCAGTGCGAACACGAGGAACAGCACGCCGGCGCGGCGCGCGGAAGGATCGGTGCTCCCAGGGGGCATCATTCGCAAGATGGGCTCGGCATCCGGGGACGCATCGGCGCCGGACACCCGGACCACGCCGCCGGTGGCCATGCCCTCCCCATAACCGTCGAGCGTACCGCATGACCAGACCACTGTTGCATTTCTCACACGCCAACGGCTTCCCCGCGCCCTGCTATCGGGCCTTCCTCGCGCCGCTCGAGGCGCGGTTCGAGATCCGCTACCTCGAGCGTCTCGGCCACGATGCCGCCTACCTCGTGCAGGACGGCTGGCACGCCCTCACCGACGAGCTGATCGCCGCGCTGGTTGCGCATGGCCGCCCGGCGGTGCTGGTGGGCCACTCCCTTGGAGCCTACCTGTCCCTGCGCGCTGCTGTCCGGCGGCCGGAGCTGGTGCGCAGCGTGGTGCTGCTGGACGCCCCGGTGCTCTCGCCATTCAAGGGCGGCGCCGTGGCCTTGCTGAAGCGGCTTGGCGTCGCCGACGCCATCAGCCCGGCTCCCGGCACCCGCAGGCGCCGACGCGAGTGGGCATCACCCGAGGAGGCCCTGGCCCACTTCCGCAGCCGTCCCGTGTTCCGTCGCTTCGACCCGCGCTGCCTGCTCGATTACGTGCATCATGGAACGGAGCAGGTCGACGGCGTGACGCGGCTGCGCTTCGACCCGGAGGTGGAATATCGCATCTACCGCACCATGCCGCACGATCTGGCACGCGACGCGCCCCTGCTGCGCGTCCCCGCCGGGCTGCTGGTCGGGCAACGCTCCGAGATCGCCCGACGCGTCGGCCTGGACTTCTCGCGCAGGTGGATGAAGGTGGGCCAGACGCCGGGGGGTCACCTGTTTCCCTTCCAGCATCCGGAGACCTCAGCCCAGGCCGTGCTCCACATGCTGGGCGAACTGGGGAGGATCTGATCGAATCGCGCGGTCGCAGCCGACCGCCCTCTGCGATAATTCACGTGGGGAGCAACAACCGCGCAGGGGGAGGATGTCATGTCGAAGGGTTCGGTAGGGGTCATCGGCCTGGGCTCGATGGGCCTGGGAGTCGCCAGGACACTGCTGTCGAAGGGCTTCACGGTGCATGCCTGCGACGTCCGTCCTGACGTGGTCGCCGGCTTCGCGGCCGAGGGTGGCGTGGCTGCCGCCAACCCGGGGGAACTCGGCGCCGCGGTGCCGGTGGCCATCGTTCTGGTGGTCAATGCGGACCAGACCGAGCAGGTGCTGTTCGGTCCGAACGGCGCCGCGCGTGGGATGGCCGCGGGTTCGGTGGTCATTGCCTCGAGCACTGTCGCGCCCGACTACGCCACCGACCTCGGCAGGCGCCTTGGCGAGCTCGGCCTGCTGATGATCGACGCCCCGGTGTCAGGCGGGGCCGCGCGCGCCGCCAAGGGCGAGATGACCATCATGGGCTCCGGGGTGCCCGAGGCCTTCGACAAGGCCGCTGCCGTGCTGGAAGCCATCGCCACCAAGGTGTACCGACTCGGCGACAGCGCCGGCGCCGGCTCGAAGGTCAAGATGATCAACCAGCTGCTCGCCGGCGTGCACATCGCCGCCGCCTGCGAGGCCATGGCCCTGGGCATGAAGGCGGGTGTGGATCCGGCGGTGCTCTACGAGGTGATCTCCAACAGCGCCGGCAGTTCATGGATGTTCCAGAACCGCGTCCCGCACATCCTCGAAGGCGACTACACCCCGCTGTCGGCGGTCAACATCTTCGTCAAGGACCTCGGCATCGTGCTCGACTCCGCACGCCGCATGACCTTCCCGCTGCCCATCACCGCCTCCGCTCACCAGCTCTACCTCGCCGCCGCCGCCCACGGCCACGGCATGGAGGACGACTCCGCCGTGGTGAAGGTGTTCGCCACGCTGGCCGGCATCGACCTGCCGGCAAAGTCCTGACGCGAAACCTCGATGACCGAGACCCGCGAAGCCCTCATCAGCCGCCTCGAGGGCCGTGCGCGCCAGCTGCGCCGTGACCTCTGGCGTGCGCTGCGCGCCGGTGGCAGCGGCCACGCCGGGGGGTCGTCCTCGGCGGCCGACATCCTCACGGCGCTCTACTTCCATCGCCTGCGCGTCCGCCCGGCCGAACCGGACTGGCCCGACCGCGACCGCTTCGTACTGTCCAAGGGCCACGCCAATGCGGCGCTCGGCGCGGTGCTGGCGCAGGCCGGCTTCATCGAGGACGCTCTCCTCGACCGCTTCTACGCCTTCGAGTCCCCCTTCGGCATGCACCCCGACATCAAGGTCGACGGCATCGAGATGTGCACCGGAGCCCTGGGCCATGGCCTGGCCATCGGCATGGGCATGGCCCTGGGAGCACGCATGCAGGCGCGCGACTTCCACACCTTCGTGATGGTGGGCGACGGGGAACTGCACGAGGGCTCGAACTGGGAGGCCGCAATGGCCGCCTCCCACCACCGGCTGGCGAATCTGACGGTGATCGTGGACTACAACCGCATCGCCCAGAGCGGCCCGGTGGCGGAACTGGTGGACGTGCACCCCCTGGCCGAGAAGTGGCGCGCCTTCGGCTGGGCGGTGCGCGAGGTCGACGGCCACGACATGGGCGCAATCGTCGATGCGCTCGATGCGCCGCCCTTCGAGGAACGCGGCCCCTCCGCGCTCATCGCTCACACCGTCAAGGGCAAGGGGGTGAGCTTCGCGGAGAACACCTGGGTGTGGCACAGCAACACCGTGACCGAGGAGATCTACCGGCGCGCACTGGAGGAACTGGGATCGTGAGCGCCTCCGACCTCCCCGAGGACTGGCGGACCAGGGCCGCGAACCAGACGCGGCTCGCCTTCGGTCAGGCCCTGCTGGACCTGGCCCGGCTCGAGCCGCGCACGGTGGTCGTTTCCGCCGACACCCAGGACCTGCTCGGCATCCGCCCCTACATCGAGCGCCATCCCGAGCGCTTCGTCGAACTCGGCATCGCGGAGCAGAACGCCATCGGCGTGGCTGCGGGTCTGGCCACCACCGGCATGCGGCCCTACGTCTGCGCCTACGCGCCCTTCATCACCGCGCGCAGCATGGAGCAACTGCGCAACGACGTGGCCTACGCCCGCCAGCGTGTGGTGATCGGCGCCGCCGCCAGCGGCGTGTCGCTGGGCGTCGCCGGCGGCACCCATCACGCGCTGGAGGACCTCGCCCTGCTGCGCAGCTTCCCCAACATGACCGTGATCGTCCCGGCCGACGCAGAGGAGGCCTGGCTCGCGACCCTGGCCACCCGCGACATCGACGGCCCGGTCTATCTGCGCCTCGGCGGCCGGGTGGAGGAACCGCCAGTGAACACGCCGGGCCAGCCCTTCCGCCCCGGCCGCGCCACAGTCCTGCGCTCGGGCAAGGACATCGCCATCATCGCCTGCGGCGCCCTGGTGGCGCCCGCCCTGCAGGCCGCCGAGACCCTGGCCGCGCAAGGCGTGGACGCCCGGGTGATAAACCTGCACACCATCAAGCCCCTGGATCGCGAAACCATCCTCGCGGCGGCTGCGGAAACCGGCCGCATCGTGACGGCCGAGGAGCACCACCTGACCGGCGGCCTGGGAGGTGCGGTGGCGGAACTGCTGTCCCAGGAACTGCCGACCCGCATGCGCATGGTCGGCATGCCCGACGAATTCGCCTGCATCGGCCCGACGCCCAAGGTGCGGGAGAAGTACGGGATGAGCGCAGCCGGCATCGTGGCGGCCTGCTCTGGCCTCCTGGGTTAGCAGGCTGTTGAAAAATCCGAACGCAGCCCCTGGATGGGCTTCAAAGGCGAAGCCATCCTCAGCCGAACTGCGAGACGATGAGAGGCGGGGAAGAGATCCAGTCGAGATCTACAGCCACATCTCTTCGGAGATGCCGATTCCGGCGGATCACCTGCTGCGTGCGGTCAGGACGATGGTCGATGCCGCGCCGAAGCGGATGTCGGCGCAGTTCGCCAAGGCGTGCCTGCGGGGTGGCCGTCCTTCGATTGCGCCGGAGCGGCTTTATCGAGCGCTGTTGCTGCAGGTCGCCTGCAGCATCCGCCGCGAGCGACGGCCGAGGAATGATCATCCTGGCCATCGACAAGGATGAGGAAGGTGTGACCAGCAACCTCACCGCCAAGCTGACCAAAGCGAAGCAGACGACGCCAATGCGCTGGAGGATGTGATCACCGTGGGCCTGCGGATCGCGCTCGCTGGGCTGATGACTCTGTTCGGTGGGTATGCCGTATGGGTCGAGCCGAACTGGATGGACGTCAGCATCCACGATGTGCGCGCGGACAAGGCAGGGGACCGCATCCGGGTCGTTCAACTCTCTGACTTGCACATTCAGGACTTCGGTCGCCGTGAGTCGGAAGTCACCAACCGAGTCAAAGCCCTTGAACCCGATTTGGTCATTCTCTCGGGCGATGTCATTGACAGGCAGGATCGGCTTCCGACTCTTCATTCCTTTCTTGCGGCTCTGGGTGGCGTGCCCACCGTTGCTGTTTTGGGTAATTGGGAATACTGGGCGGACATCGATCTTCCTGCGTTGCGCGACGAGTACCGACACCACGGGATAGCGCTCCTGGTGAATGAGGTGGCTTCCTATCGGGTTCGGTTGCGTACTCTTCACATCGCGGGCCTGGATGATTTCACTGCCGGACAACCAGACGTGGGACTCTTCAACGCCCCCTTCGAGGGCGGCACTGCGGTGGTAGTGCAGCACTCGCCAGGCTATTTCGACGAATTGCCGGCCAATATCCGCTCGAGACCATTCAATCTTTGCCTTGCCGGACACACCCACGGGGGGCAGATGACGTTTTTCGGGTGGCCCATATGGAGGCCCCCCGGCAGCGGTCGTTTTGCTTCGGGGCTGTACGAGACGACGGCCTGCAGACTCTACGTCTCGAGGGGAGTCGGGACGTCACTGCTGCCGGTCAGATTTGGGGCGCGGCCAGAGATCGCTGTATTCGATCTTTGATCAAGAGGAAATCCAATGGTCGCCCCTGCGAAACGATTCGCAGGGGCGACGGCATGGACGGCCTGCGCATCCGGGCCGAACTGGCCATCCCAATGCCTTGGATACACCGCGTCCGGCGTATCGCCGAAGCCGCGGGCTCAGCCTCGAACCTCCTTCACGAAGGCAGGATCACGCCCTTGCCCGAGGTCTGGGTGTCGAACAGGCGGTAGGCCTCTTCGGCCTGATCGAGCTTCCAGCGATGGGTGAACAGCCTGTCCACCTCGACCCCGCGGTCGGCGACGTAGCGGGCGCATTCGGCCTGACCGACAGTCGAGAAGGTCCAGGACCCGATGAGGGTGACCTGCCGGCGCAGCAGGTCGTTGCTCACGTCCAGCGTGACCGTGTCGCCCTCGCCCACGTAGCAGGCCTTGCCCCAGGTGCGCACGCACTGGACCGCCTGGCGCCGCGCCACGGATGACGAGGAGGCGTCGAGCGAGGCATGGGCGCCGCGACCATGCGTGAGCTCGCGGATGGCCTTCACCACGTCGTCCACGGCAGTGGGGTCGAGCACAACATCGGCGCCGAACTCCCGCGCGCGGGCGAGACGCTCCACCGAGGTGTCGAGGGCGATGACACGCGCTCCCATCTGAGCGGCGAGTTGCGTCGCTGACAGGCCCACCGGCCCCTGGCCGAAGATGGCGATGGTGTGGTCGCCCTGCAGCCCGAGGCGCTGGAGCGCGCCCCACGCCGTGCCCGTGCCACAGGAGATCGCGGCACCGGTCTCGAAGCTCAGTTCCTCGGGCAGTTCCACCAGCGTCCGAGCGGGGCATTTCATGTATCTCGCGTGGGCGCCGTGGCCGGTGATGCCATAGACTTCGGCCACGCCCTCCACGCACAACTGCATCCAACCGGTCGCGCAATGCGGACATACGCCGCAACCGCGATAGTGGTGCTGCATCGCCCGCATGCCGACCCAGGCCTGGTTCGGCGCCACGCCGAGTCCCACGGCCACCACCACGCCGCAAGGCTCGTGGCCCGCCACCACGGGGCCACCGGCGGTCTTGAAGCCCAGCGATGCCGGCCCGCCCGCCGCGCGGTAGAACTTCAGGTCGCTGCCGCACATGCCGGAAGCCTTGATCGCCAGCACCACCTCGCCCGGTCCGGGCACGGGATCGTCGAACTCCCGGATCTCCACCTTCCGGTCGCCCGGAAACACGACGCCCTTCATCGTTCTCTCCCCCTGGTCATTGCAACGCGGACGGGTTTCCGGCTGCGTCTCCCGTGCCGGTCCGCGCGTTGCTCGGCGCGGCATGACGGCAAGGCCGCGCCGGAAGCATCGCATGCGGGTTGCTCCGACGGAACCATCAGTCCCGTACGCCGAGGCCGCGCTCGATGGCGCGCACCAGGCTGCTGACCACGGTGTTCACAGGTGCCTCGAGGCCGAGCGCAGCCGCCGCCGGCGGGATGGCACCGTTGATGGCGTCGATCTCTGACAGGCGTCCGGCCATGCGGTCGAGCAGCATCGACGGCCGGGCGTCGGGGATCTTCGAACCGAAATCGCGCACGTAGGCCACGGGGTCGTCGATGTCGACGCGGATGCCGCGCGCCCGGGCCACGCGCCAGGCCTCGGCCGCGCAGGCCGATGCCACCGCCCAGGCGTCCGGGTCGGCCATCACCTCGCCGATGGTGCGCTGGGTGACGGTACAGGTGCCCGAGAAGCAGACGTTGCAGATGAGCTTCTCCCAGACCAGCTGGTCGATGTCGTCGAAACACTTCACGCGGAAGCCGCCCGACTGCCAAACCTCGGCCACACCGATCAGGCGGGGCGTCACCGGACCCGACAATTCGCCCAGACGCACCAGCTCCCAGCCGTTGTGGTGGGCATGCCCCGGACCGCGCATCGAAGCACCGAAGCCCCCCACCACACCCACCATCACCCGGTCGCGGCCGAGGACGGCCGCCGCGGTATCCGGCCCGCCCAGCCCGTTCTGGATCGACAGCACACGCGTCTGCGGCCCCACCAGCGGCCGGCTGGCCTGGGCCGCGGCGGCCACGTGCATCGCCTTGGTGGCGATGATCACCAGGTCGCACTCGCCGGCCTCGGCGGCATCGGTGGTCGCATGCACCCGCACCGTGGCGTCGCCGGACGCCCCCTCGAGCCGCAGCCCCTGCGCCCGGATGGCCTCCACGTGCGCGCGCCAGCTGTCGATGGCCCAGACTTCATGTCCCGCTGTTCCCAACAGGGCGGCATAGACACTGCCCATGGCCCCACAGCCCACCACCGCGATCTTCATCGACGTTCCCCTCCCCCTGAATGTTCGATCACACCACGGCCGAGGCCCCTGGCGAAGGCCCACTCTGGAACCAGGGCCTGTTCACACTACGGACGCCAGATGCGTTGCCACCCGAAACCTCGCGAGCCAGGCGCAAAACGAAGCCGGGGTTGGGCCCCGGCGAGGCTTTGCAACGACGCGCGCGGCTTTTCTGGTGGCAACCCGTGCGGGAATGAGCCTGCCACGGCGCAGCGCGTCGTTGCACTCCTTGCCCACACGTCCAGTCTGGGCGGCGTCGTGCGCCTGGCTCTGCGCCCTGGCAGGCCCATTCGCACTGGCGTCCGTAGTGTGAACAGGCCCTAGGCATCGCAGTGTTCCTTCAGGATCGAAAGCCGGGCATGGGCGGCGACGCCCGGAAGCTGAAGCAGTCGCGGTCTGGCCCCGGCGAACAGCGGAGGATCAGTCGTCGCGCCGTATCCTGCGCAGCACGTGGCGATGATTGCTCAGATGCGGGCGCACCTCGGTCGGCCAGCGCCCCTGGTCGACGGCGTGGGCCCAGGCGTAGCTGGTCAGCACCTCGGCGCTCTCGAGCTCGTAGATGGCGCTGTACTTGGGCTCGCCTTCGGCCGTCACCGTCTTGATGCCGCCGGCGATCGCCAGGCGCAGCGGCTCGCGCGTGCTGCGCATCACCGAAAGCACACCGGGCACCTTCAGCAGCAGGGGCACGTGCTCGGTATCGTAGACCTCGTTGAAGAGATCCTCCTTCGCCGGGTCCACGTCCATGCTTGCGATGAACAGGTAACGTGCCTTGGGATGCATGCCTTTCTCCTCGATCGGGTGCCCGTTGTCCGGGCCACGTGAATGATGCTGCTGGCCTTGATATTTCACCAGGCCGGCGCCGCTCAGTCGATGCCGAGTGCCTGGCGCACGATGGATTGCAGACGCAGCCTTAGGCCCAACCTTACCCCCAGGCTTGCCGCCAGCGGGTTGACGTGGCTCACGACGCCGTCTTCGAGGGTACTCGCGGCGAAGCCGATGCGGGCGCTCTGGTGGCCGACGGTGCAGGCCGCAAGACCGGCGTCCTGCATCAGGCCGAGCGCGGCGATGCCCGCCTGGTCCAGCCCGACGCCGGCGTCGTTGAACACGCTCAGCAGCGGCCGCGCCGCGATGGCGTAGCGCGCCGAACTCACCCCGCCGTGGGAGCCGCTGACCGCCACGCTGCCCGCGTCGGCCGGGCCGAGCTCGGTGATCGAGTCCACCACCCGCAGCCGCGGGCTGCCCTGCCCCGCCCCGTCGCCGGCCAGGACCGATCCGCACAGCCGGCCCCCGGGTCCCTGCGCCCCTGTCATCAGATGGACAGGTGGCGGCGCACCGTCTCCGAGGTGACCTCGCCGCGCGGGATCTCCGCCACGATGCGGCCCTTGTCCATCACGTAGCAGCGCTCGCTGATGGCCAGAATCGTGTCCAGGTTCTGCTCCACGAAGAGGATGGTGGTGCCCAGCTCGTTGCGGATGGACACGAGCGCATCGCAGATCATCTGCACGATGGAAGGCTGGATGCCCTCGGAGGGCTCGTCCAGCAGCATGAGGGCGGGGTTTCCGATCAGCGCACGGCCGATGGCAAGCTGCTGCTGCTCACCTCCCGACATGGTGCCCGCCATCTGGCGACGGCGCTCCTTGAGACGCGGGAAGTACTGGTAGACGAGCTCCTCTAGCTTGCGTCCCTTGCTGCCGCCGATCAGCTCGCCGACCTGAAGATTCTCCTCCACCGTCATGCGCGGAAAGACGTCGCGCCCCTGCGGGATGTAGCCGACGCCGAGCCGCGCGAAGGCATCGCTCGGCTGGCCGGTCATGTCCCGCCCCAGGATGCGGATGCTGCCGCGCGTCGCGGGCAACTGGCCGATCAGGCAGCGCTGGGTGGTCGTCTTGCCGACCCCGTTGCGACCGATGAGCCCCACGATCTCACCCTTGGCGACCTGCAGGTCCACGCCCTGGAGAATGGGCGTCGCACCGTAGTTGGCCCACAGGCCGCTGACGGACAGAAGCGGTTCAGTGCTCATGCGGCTTCCCGAGATAGATCTCCTCGACTCGCTTGTCGGCGAGGATCTCCTCGATGGAGCCTCGCGCGAACACCTTGCCGAAGTGCAGCACCGTCACCCGCTGGGCGATCTGGCGCACGAAGGTCATGTCGTGCTCCACCACCAGCACCGTCATGCCGGTACCGTTGAGCTGCTTGATCAGCTCGCCGGTTCGGAAGGTCTCCTCGGGAGACATGCCGGCCGTCGGTTCGTCGAGCAGGAGCAGCGCGGGCTTCAGCGCCAAGGCCATGCCGATCTCGAGCCACTGCTGCTGGCCGTGGGACAACTCGCCGGCGGGCTTGCCCGCATCGGCAGACAGTTCGAGCAGTTCGAGCAGCCGCTGTTCCTCGCGGTCGAGTTCGTGGCGGCCGACATGGTGCTGAAGCGCGACGTGGAGGTTCTGGCGCACCGGCAGTTCGCGGAACACACTCGGCGTCTGCATCTTGATGCTAATGCCCTCCTTGACCCGCTGGAACGGGAGCTGCCCCGTCACGTCGCGAGCGCGGAACACGATGTTGCCGTGGGTCGGTGGGTAGGTTCCCACGATGAGCTTGAACAGCGTGCTCTTGCCGGCGCCGTTGGGGCCGATGAGGCAGTGGATCTCGCCCGTGGCGACCGAGAGATCGACATCGGACACGGCATTGAGACCGCCGAAGGTCTTGCCAAGCCCGCGCGTCTGGAGAATGTCGTCCACGCTCACCTCTCCGCTCCATCCTGTGGCCCGCGTCGGAACAACCGGCCCACCACCCGCGCGATCCCGAGCACGAAGCCCTGGGGCGCCACCATGACGGTGACGAGCAGCATGGCCCCCATAAGGATCAGCGCCGCCTGCTGGCTATGGACGATGATGGTCTGGAAAGCCACGAGGATGAGGAAACTGCCCACCATCGTGGCAGTGATGTCGCCCCGTCCGGAAAAGGCCACCCAGACGATGGGCATGGCGGCTGCGGGAAGCCCGATGCTCGAGGGCGTGATGAACTGCCCCCACGACGTATAGAGCACGCCGCTCAGCCCCGCGAGTGCTGACCCGATGACGAAGGTCACGAGCTGATACTTGCGCACGTCGTAGCCCAGCAACTCGGCGCGCTGCGGGTCTTCGCGGATGGCGACGATCACGTTGCCGAAGCGCGAGTTCAGCAGCATCCGCAGACCCAGATAGACAAGCACGATCATCCCGATGGCGAGGTAATAGAGGCTGGGGCCTTCGAAGTAGAGGGTCTCGTCATCGAACCAGGGAATGTTGAGCGGATCCATGCCCTTCATGCCGTTGAAGCCGTTCAGGCGCGCCTCACCGATGCGCCACTCCGGCCCGGCGGTCTGCCCCAGGAAGAACGCCAGCACCAGCGTCGCCGACAGGGTCACGATGCCGAAGAACACGCCCCCAACCCGCCCCCAGATCATGAAGTAGCCCAGGATCAGCGCGGCCAGGGCGGCAAGCACCACGGAGATGCCCAGCGCCACGAAGGTCATGGTGCCGCCGCCGAAATTGATCGCGAGCACCCCGTAGGAGTAGCCGGCGATGCCGAAGAAGAAGGTCTGTCCGAAGGACAGCATGCCGCAGTAGCCCCACATGAGGCACAGCCCGAGGGCCATGAACACCCATAAAAGGAAGTAGGCGAAGTTACCGACGTCGTAGGGGTCGGCGAACGAAGGGTAGATGAGCGCCCCGGCCAGCACGACCAGGAAGGTGATCCAGAAAGCCGGCCCGTTGCCGACTGTCTGGGGGCCATTGACGAGCCTCAGCATGTTGCTTCTTCCCCGGGATTCAGCGGCTGCGGCGGGTCAGGAACCCCGACACACCCTCAGGCAGCAGGCGGATGATGATGATGACCGCGATCAGCATGCCGATCTGGCCGACGATCTGGCCGGCCCAGGCATTGAGCGTGGTGCGCACCGCCGCGAGCAGCACCCCCGCAGGCGTGGTGCCCAGCAACACGTTCGAACCACCCACCACCACCGTGACGAAACTCTCGACGATGAAGGTCGCACCCATGGTCGGTATCAGCGTCATGGTCGGGGCGTAGAGCGCACCGCACAGACCGGCCAGCCCGGCGCCGATGCCGAAGCTCAGCGCGTAGACCCGTCCCACCCGCACGCCCAGCGCCTGGGCCATGCGTGCGTTCTGCATGGTGGCGCGTGCGTGCACACCAAAACGGGTGCGCATGAACACGAAGTAGATGAAACCCAGGGCGAGCAGTGCCCCGCCGAACAGCACCAGCCGGTAAACGGAGAACGAATACTCGCCCACCATGAAGCTGCCCTCCGGCGTGCCGACACTGGTCAGGGAGGACCCGAAGATGATGAGCATGCCCTGCGTGACGACGAGACTCAGTCCCCAGGTGGCCAGCAGGGAGTCGAGCGGCCGGCTGTAGAACTTGCGCACGATCAGCACTTCCACGATGACGCCGATGATCGCGGCGGCGAGGGTCCCGCCGACCTGGGCGAGCACCAAAGGCACACCGGCATGCGCCAGACCCACCGAGACGTAGGCACCGCACATGATGAATTCGCCGTGCGCCATGTTGATCACGCCCATCATCCCGAAGACGATGGCCAGTCCGGCGGCGGACAGGATCAGGAACGCGAACACGTCCGCGAACTGATACAGGATTGAAAAGATCTCGGCGATGATGCACCCCGCTTGGGATCGTCTCGACTGCGACCCGTCCCGGAACCGCCGGGCAGGCGGTTCCGGGACGTGCTGCGCCCGTGATTACTTCTTGGGCAGGTCGGTCGGCGTGTACTGCTTCTTGTCGTCCTTCTTGGTCAGGTCACAGCCGATCTTGGCGAGCCAGTAGGGCTGGATCACGCCGTAGTCCTTCATCACCTTGACGTTGTGCTTGGCGTCGACAGTGATCAGGCGCATGCGGTGCGAGGTGTGCTGGCTCTTGGGATCGATGCAGATCTCGCCTTCGGGCGCGTTGATGCAGGCCTTGCCGGTGGCGATGACCTTGCGCAGATCGGCCTTCTTGGTCGACTTGGCGTCCTCCACGAGCTTCTTGTACATGAACACCGCCGTGTAGGCGTTGTATCCCATGTCGTTGATGTAGGTCTCGGTGGGGAACTTGGCGCGCCAGCGCTTCTTGAAGTCCTCGGCCTCGGGGGTGTCGATCTCCTCGAACCAGTTGGCCACGGCGTTCATGTTGTTCAGGGCGGGCGGCGCGAAGCGCTTGTGCTCGAAGCCCAGCATGACCTTGATGGACGAACCCATCGGCAGGTTCAGCTTGGCGGCAGCGGCCTGCTCGAAGAAGGAATCCTGCGCGGCGCCGACGTTGATGGTCAGGATCCAGTCGGGCTTGGCCTTCTGGATGTTCTGGATGGTCTGCGCGAACTGGGACACGCCCAGGGGGATGAACTCCTCGCCCACCACCGTGCCGCCCAGCTCCTTGACGATCATGCGGTTCCACTCGGCCGAGATCTGGCCGAAGTTGTAGTCGGCAGCGATCACATAAACCTTCTTGCCGTACTTCTCCATCATGTAGGGGATCATGGTGGAGAACTGCTGCTCCGGCACGGCGCCGATGCTCACCATGCTCGCGTCACACACGCCGCCCTCGTACTGGTTGGTGTAGAAGTACGGGGTGCTGGTGCGGTTGACGATCGGACGAACGGCTTCCCGAGAGGCGGAGGTGATGCCGCCGATCAGCACGTCGACCTTGTCCTTGTTGAGCAGGCGACGGGCGAATTCCTGATAGCGGGCGTTGTCGCCCTGGGGATCGAGGTGAATCAGCTCGACCGGACGACCCATGATGCCACCGGCCTTGTTGATCTCCTCGACGGCAAGCTGCGATCCGTGCAGCTTGGGCATGCCGAGAACGCCGAGGTCGCCCGACACATCCTCCAGCAGACCGATCTTGATGGGATCCGCGGCAATCGCGCTGCCGTGCATCAGGGAGGCCGCGCACAGGGCGCCAGCCAAAGCCAGAAGGCTCTTCTTGAGTTTCATCGTTTGCTCCGTAGTGGACGGTTGGATCAAGCCAGTCACTTCATCCGCCCCCCGGCCCTCCCGGCCGGGGTTGTCGCGGCGAAGACGCGCTCTCATCATGCAGGCGCCAGGCGCCGGCGCTCAGAGACCCGGGTGCCTGCGGTGCCAGTCGGTTGCCTGCTGATACGCCCATCCGGCACGGACCAGAAGGTCCTCGCGGAAGTGCGGTGCGACGAACTGGAACGCCATCGGCGCGCCCTGGGCGGTGAAGCCCGACGGCAGCGTGATGGTGGGACTGCCCGTCATGTCGAACGGACAGGTGTACCGCAGCAATCCGGAAATCAGGTCGGCATCCTCCGCCAGGCCCGCCATCTGGGCGCGGGTCGGCGAACCGATGCCCATCGCGGGCACGAGCAGCAGGTCGATACCCTCGAACAGTCTGGCGACGCGACCGCGGAAATCGTGCCGGCGAAGCGTGATCTTCTGGTAGTCCAGGCCCGACTGGCTGAGGCCGAGATCGATCAGGCCGGCCAGCCCGGGGCCGTACTCGCTCTTGCGCGACGGGTAGGTGGCTTCGTGCGCCACGGCAGTCTCGACGCCGCAGAGCGGAAACCAGTCGGCGATGGCGGCTTCCGGATCGGGGAAGGCGACCTCGCGGATGTCGCCACCGAGATCGGCAACCGCCTTGAGCACCTCCGCCAGCATGGCCTTGACCGAGTCCTCAACCTTGTTGGTGTTCCAGCCCGTGTCGACGCCGATGCGAAGACCGCGCAAGCCGCGCGTCATGCCTGCCAGATAGTTGGGCACCGGCTCCTGGCTCGCGGTTGGGTCGTTCGGATCTGCGCCGGCGATGACGCCGAGCATGGCGCCCGCATCCGCGGCGCTGCGGGTCATCGGCCCGATGTGGTCCAGGGTCGCGGCGAGTTCGAACACCCCGTACCGGCTCACCCGGCCCCAGGTGGGCTTGATGCCGGTGCAGCCGTTCGCGGCGGACGGAAAGCGTATGGAACCCCCGGTGTCGGTGCCAAGCGAGCCGTAGCACAGACCCGCAGCCGTCGCGACGCCGGATCCGCTCGAAGAAGCCCCGGACCAGTGGTCCGCGTTCCAGGGATTGACCGGCGGTGTGATGGACGGGTGATGGTCGGCGTAGGCTCCTTCGGTAAGCTGCAGCTTGCCGAGGATGACCGAGCCGGCATCGCGCAGCTTGCGCACCACGGTGCCGTCGCGGTCGGGGCGGAAGTCGCGGTAGATGGTCATGCCCGCGGCTGTCGGCACGCCTTTGGTCCAGCACAGGTCCTTCACGGCGATGGGCACCCCGTGCAGCGGACCGCGATTTTCTCCCCGGGCGATCTCGGCGTCGGCGCGGCGCGCATCCTCGAGGGCGGAGTCGGCCATCAGGGTGGCGTAGCTCAACAGCTTCCCGTCCAGCGCCGCGATGCGGTCCAGCTGGGCCTGGGTGGCCTCGACCGAGCTGATCTCGCCGGACTGGATGCGCCGGCCGATGTCGAGGAGTTCGAGGTAGTGAAGATCACTGCGGCTCATGCGTGCGCTCTCCTGGAGACGGGTTGTGCGGTGGAATGCAAATCACCCAAAACAGTCTATTCCGGCCACAGGGTCAGGACAACAAGAACGATTTCCTGTCGTGAAAACCTGGTGCGGTATTGCAAGAACGCGGCCACCCCGGGGCAACCTGCCCCGGGGCTTGCCAACGCTCAGGGCATCTCGAGGTACTTGCGGCTGATCGCGGCGCCGACCGTGTATTTGGGATCGACGAAGTTGCCCAGGCGCACCTTGCCGCACTGGCTGAGCATCATGTAGGCGTCCCACTTGTCGAAGCCATAGTCCTTCTCCATCCAGCGCACCAGCTCGCGATAGGCGATGCGCGTGGCATCTTCCAGCGGCCGGGTGCTGCCGATGGCCATGATCACCTCCTCGTTCTCGAGGCGCGGCCACTCGATGGTCCAGCCCTTGATGAGTTCGACGTGGATGGTGGTCGTGGTCGGAAATTCCACCGCGACGCCGCACACCTCGCCATCGCCCTGGCACGCGTGTGCATCACCAATGAACAGGCGCGCACCAGAAGTGCGCACCGGCAGGTAGGTGATGCTGCCGGGGCCCATGTCCGGCAGGTCCATGTTGCCGCCGTGATTGTCCGGGGTCAGGGAGTTGATCGAATCGATCTCGGGCGAGGTGCTGAGCGTACCGATGTGCGGCTTGTACGGCAGCGTCACCCGGTCGCTCCAGTACACGTTCTGATCGTCGACGTTGATCTTGCGCACGATCTCGGGTAACGGATCGTTCAGCGTCGCGGTGTAGTACGTGCCGGTGAGTGCGCCGAACTCGGGCACCATGCAGCAGGTGCCCATGGGGTTGGTGCCCCGGGGCACCCACGCCTCGATATA
>JBILUV010000146.1:0-8897 GCA_044370825.1 Burkholderiales bacterium
GCCGTGCTCGACAAGATCAGCCTTCACCCGCTCCAGCAACTTGATGCCGAACTCCTGGTGGGCCATCTCCCGCCCGCGGAAGCGCAGCGTGATCTTGGTCTTGTCGCCCTCGGTGAGGAAGCGGATGAGGTTGCGCAGCTTGATCTGGTAATCACCCTCGTCCGTACCCGGCCGGAACTTCACTTCCTTGACCTGGATCTGCTTCTGCTTGAGCTTGGCGTCGTGACGCTTCTTGGACTCGCTGTACTTGAACTTGCCGAAGTCCATGATCCGGCATACGGGAGGCTTCGCCGTCGGGGCGATCTCCACCAGATCGAGTTCTGCGTCTTCCGCCATCTGCATCGCGGTGGACAGACTGACGACACCGATCGGCTCGCCGTCCACACCAACCAACCGGATCTCGGAGGCGTTGATCTCGCCGTTGATCCGCAAATCGCGTTCTGAAAGGATGGGTATGACCTCCTGGTGAATTAAGCGCCGGCCGGCATCTCGGAGCGAAGACGGGCCTGGAATTCCTCCAGGCTCATCTGACCGAGGTTCTGCCCGCCACGCGCACGGACTGCCACTTGGCCGGCGACGAGCTCTTTCTCGCCAATCACCAGCTGATAGGGCAGCTTTCTCAAGCTATGTTCCCGAATCTTAAGGTTTATCGTCTCATTCCTCAAGTCGGTCTCGGTACGCCAGCCAAGAGCACCCAGACGCGCTGCCACTTCGGCCGAATAGGCCTGCTGTGACCCGGAGATGTTGAGCACCACCACCTGCACCGGGGACAGCCACAAGGGCAGCGCTCCGGCGTAGTTCTCGATCAGGATACCGATGAAACGCTCCAGCGACCCGAGGATGGCCCGGTGCAGCATGACCGGCACCTTGCGGGTGTTGTCTTCGTCGACGAACTCCGCCCCCAGGCGCCCAGGCAGGGCGAAGTCGAGCTGCAAGGTGCCGCATTGCCACACCCGGCCGATGGAGTCCTTCAGGGAGAACTCGATCTTCGGCCCGTAGAACGCGCCCTCGCCCGGGTTGAGTTCCCAGGCCAGGCCCTTGGCGTCAAGGGCGGAACTGAGAGCCTGCTCGGCACGGTCCCAGGTGTCGTCGGACCCGATGCGCTTCTCCGGCCGGGTGGAGAGCTTGATGAGGATCTCGTCAAAGCCGAAATCGGCGTAGATGCGCCGCAGCAGGTCGATGAAGCTGGCCGCCTCGTCCTGAACCTGATCTTCACGGCAGAAGATGTGGGCATCGTCCTGGGTGAAGGCGCGCACCCGCATGATCCCGTGGAGGGCCCCGGAGGGCTCGTTGCGGTGGCAGGCTCCGAACTCGGCCAGCCGCAGGGGCAGATCGCGGTAGCTGCGCAGCCCCTGATTGAAAATCTGCACGTGCCCGGGGCAGTTCATGGGCTTCACGGCGTAGTCGCGGTTCTCGGACGCCGTAGTGAACATGTGCTCCCGATAGTTCTCCCAATGGCCCGAGCGCTCCCACAGCACGCGGTCCATCACCATCGGGGTGCGCACCTCGCGATAGCCGTGGGCGGAGAGCATGCGGCGCATGTACTGCTCCACCTGCTGCCAGAGGGTCCAGCCGTGCGGGTGCCAGAACACCATGCCCGGCGCCTCTTCCTGGACGTGGAACAGGTCGAGCTGACGCCCGAGCTTGCGGTGGTCGCGCTTCTCCGCCTCCTCCAGCATGTGGAGGTAGGCGTCCTGGTCCGCCTTGGTGGCCCAGGCCGTGCCGTAGATGCGCTGAAGCATCTCGTTGCGGGCGTCGCCGCGCCAGTAGGCGCCCGCGACCTTCATGAGCTTGAAGACCTTGAGCCGTCCGGTCGACGGCACGTGCGGACCGCGGCACAGGTCGATGAAATCGCCCTCGCGGTACAAGGAGATGTCTTCGTTGGAGGGAATGGAGGCGATGATCTCGGCCTTGTACTGCTCCCCGATGGAGCGGAAGAAGGCGACGGCCTCGTCTCGCTTCCAGACCTCGCGCCTGACGGCGAAATCGCGGTTGGCCAGTTCACTCATGCGCGCCTCGATGGCGGCGAGGTCCTCCGGCGTGAACGGGCGCTTGTAGGAGAAATCGTAGTAGAAGCCGTTGTCGATCACCGGGCCGATCGTGACCTGCGCCTCGGGGAAGAGCTCCTTGACCGCGTAGGCCAGCAGGTGCGCCGTGGAGTGGCGGATGATCTCCAGCCCTTCCGCGTCCCGGGTGGTGACGATGGCGACGTCGGTGTCCTCGGCAATGAGGTGCGACAGGTCGACCAGACGCCCTGACACCCGGCCCGCGACCGCAGCCTTGGCAAGCCCCGGACCGATGGCGGCGGCCACGTCGGCCACGGTCACCGGCGCACTGAACTCACGCGTCGCCCCATCGGGCAGTCGGACAATCGGCATGGACGGCTGAAATCCCGTATCTGTGTATGCTGCCCACGGTCGCCGCGGGCCCGCAAAAAAAGAACGAAGCCAGAAACCGGAGGATCCCCTCCCCGCCTTCTGACTTCCGCTGCCTTCTCTGGACGGCCTGTCTTTTTTGTCCAAGAGATTAGCCTCGGGAGGATATCACGCGGAGCCCCCCGACGAAATGCAGCCCGCTTTCCGCTTCGGGCTCGGGCCCGAAGCCCTCATCAGCTGGCGGCCCGATGGCGAAGCGTGCTGCCGGGGAGGCTGTGCACCGACCCCAAGCGATAGCCATGCCTTCTGGCGCGATCCCGTGGAGGCCAAGGGAGGAATCCGCGCGGATAGCCGACATCCTGCAAACCCGATGGGCATGGGTACGGCGCTCATTTTCGAGGCCGACCCGGGGCATTTCCGCGCCAGTCCGCGGCCGCACATCGATCGGCCATCGCCCCAATGAAGCGAACAGTCCCCCGCCTGACCCCAACGACCGGATCCGGCCATCGCCACAGCGTACATCACCTGTTCGACGCCCACCCTCGCCCCCGCCTCGTCGAGGAGCCCGTTGCTTTCGCAAAAAAACGATGCGTAGGTCAGTGGCCTCGGCCAGGAACGCCGCGCGAGCACCACCCTGCGCACGTCACGGATTCAACTTGAGCCCGGCCTCGCGAACGAGCGTACTCCAGCGCTCGTGCTCACCACGCAGGAATGCCGGGAACGCGTCCGCGGGCCCGGCGAGGGAAATCGACTCCTGGAATACAGCGTGAGCCGCAGTCTCAGGCGCATTGCGCGCCGCCGCGAACGCGGCGTTGAGCTTCGTCACCCGGTCCTGAGGCGTCCCGGCGCGGGCGAAGATGCCGCCCCAGTGGCCACGCACATCCAGACCCGCCAGACCGACCTCGCGCGCAGTGGGCACGGCTGGCAGGGATGCAAGACGCTCCGGCGCGGTGGTGAGCAGGGCGACCAGCCTGCCGGATCTCACGTGCTCGGCGACACCGAGCGGCACCTCGAAACCGAACTGGACCTGGTTGCCGAGCAGGGCCAGGATGCCCGGCGCACTTCCCTTGTAGGGCACGTGCACCAGTTGCGCCCCGATGTCTCTCCCGAACAGGGTCGCGATGAGGTGCTCGACACTGCCGACGCCAGAGGACTCATACGCCACCGCATCCGGCCTCGCCCGCGCCGCGGCCGCCAGTTCGCTGACGGAGCGGAACCCGGACGCGGACGGGACCACGAGCACCAGCGGCCGCCGACTCACCCCGACCACAGGCACGAAATCACGCAGCGGATCGTAGCTGGCGGCACCCGTCAGCAGCGGGTGCAGGATCAGGTCGGTCGTGGCGTACAACAGGGTGTGGCCGTCGGAGGGACTGCTGGCGACCGTGGCCGCCGCGATCGAGCCCGAGGCACCGGGCCGATTCTCGACGACGACGTTCTGGCCCAGCGTGGCGGAGACGATGCGCGCGAGGTGCCGGGCGGCCGCGTCGGCCGCGCCACCGGCGGCATAACCCACCACCAGCCGGATGGGACGTGACGGGAAGGCTTCGGCAGCGCCGCCGGGCCGCGGCAGCCCGAAGGTCGAGCACAGCATGACAAGGGCAAGGCGGCGGCGCTGGATCGACATGTGAGGACCGGCGGCTCGACGCTCACCGAGAGGATCAGGGACCCGACTATACCGCCGATGCTGCACACACCTTGAGGCGGCGCGGCCTTGATCGAAGGCTGTGACCCTCCCCGCCTGGCAAGCCGCTTTGCGCTCCCTCGTTCGATGAGCGCCTTCGGCACCTGGGCTCGAGATGGTGGTTCTTTGCACCGGGACGGTCAGCTTGCTGGCTTTCGCCAGCAGTTCGTCGTCGATACTCCCTGTTGTGCGCATCTGCGCCCCTCGGCAGATCTCGCATCCGATGTAGCCGCCGCTGATGCCCGACAGCGTGTCGATGGCCGCCGATGGCTCGCACGTCGCCGCGCAGCTCCCGGCCCGGCCAATGGGCCAACGCCCGGTGGGTCCGGTACTTCCGCAACTCGGGCGGTGGCCGCACCTCCTGCGGGGGCGTCTCGGTTGTGGCGCTGCAGACGCGCATACCCTGCAGCCCCGAATCCGGCGTCTCGGCCCCGGCGCAATGGATGCCGAAGTAGCGGCAGAATGTCGGGGGCGTCATTGCCGCCGAGGTGTCCGACCGCACTCCCGCCAGCAGGCTCCCATGCGGAATCCGCCGCCCATCGAGCAGCGTCCGGACCATGCGCAGGCTCGGCGCACACTCGCGATTCGACACTTCCGACACCCGGCCGCTCTGGCCGATGCAGGGCTCGAAGTTGTGCGGGGTCAGGCCTTCCTGCTCCCGCGACACCTGATCGCCGCCACAGCGTCTTCCGGACCGCAGTCCAGGTGCCGGTTCTCGCAGGCCTCGATCCGCGTGACGAGCACGTCACGCTCACCCGCCTGCGGAGCGCCCTCCCGGGCGTGGAAGATCTTCCCCAGCCGCCTCGAGGGCGGCCTCGAGGTCATCGTCGTTACGGACGGGCTTGACCCGGACATTTCATCATCCCTTGGCCTGATCAGACATCCACGCTGACCGGCTGTCGAATTTCCACTGCGTGACCCACTCGTCACCGTCGACTGTGGCGCCCGAAAGCCGCTCGGCCACAGAACCTGAACGGCGCAACCCGGCCGACCAAACAGCCTCTTGCCCGAACTCGGCCGCGCACTGCCAGCATGGCACTGCCTCCTTCCTCCGTATCTTGTCCGCTGATCATCGGACAGGCCACTGCAATGCGATCTGAGTGAAACCGCCGCAGGGCCAAGCGATCGCCGATCCGTCCGCAACGACACGACGTGCTTCGGACTCGCGCGCGACCGCCTCCACGAACAGACCCAGTCCCTCCCTCAGCGCGATCGGCCCCTGCCCCCTCCGGATCCGTGCGGCGAGACGGAAGTGTGCGCCGCCGTACAGATCAGAGCCCCACGAAAGCACGATAAAGCCTTCGTGCATCCGTTCGAGGCGGGCCGACCCCCTTAATCGACCGTGAATGCCGGAGCCGGCGCGCACACGACACGCCGTGCAAGTGAAACTCAGCGGGAGCCGACATGAACTGGGACATTGCAGCGGGTAACTGGAAACAATTCAAAGGATATGTGAAGGCCCAATGGGGCAAGCTCACGGATGACCACCTCGACGTGATCGCCGGGCGCCGCGAGGTGCTGGCCGGCAAGGTGCAGGAAGTCTACGGAATCACGAAGGAGCAAGCCGAGACGCAGATCCAGCGATTCGAAGAGGCACAGGCAAAAGCGAAACCACAGCCCTGATATCACCGCCGCCTCACCGATCCCGAGGAAACGTGGTCACCGACCGCTACAGTCGCGCAACAGCGCTGCCCGACCTCCCGCCGGCCCTGACACGCCGTGCAGACCGCGTGCCGGGAAGCTTCGACACGGCCTGCCCGGGCCGGCCTTCCAAGGCGCACTTCGGTGCGCTTCTTTTTTCCCGTTTAGCTCACTCGCCGAGTCGCCGGTGAGTACGCCGGCGCACAGTCGGCGTGCGCCCAGCCGCGCAAAATGTCCGTTGGCTTTCAGATGTCACGTCGCATCAGTCCGCGACAACGGAGCCAGCGCCGCAGTGCCGACCTTCGTCGGGCCTGCCCGACTTTCCGAAATACATAACGAGGCAGCATGCCTTGCGCGCCCGACCCCATGTCGCTGACGTCGCCCTACACAGGAAGCAGAATCATGAACAGCAGAACTTCGTTGCAGCAGTCCCTCGGACTGATCGCGTTGCTCGGGACGTCTCCCGCCATGGCGGAGGACACGACACGCTCACTGATTCCGCTGACGTCATCTGGATACGTCGGCATCAACGCTGGCGTGTCCGACTTCGGTCTGCCAAGTTGCGTGGCTGGGGCGTCGTGTGACGAGACGGACATCGGATTCAAGGTCTACACCGGCGGCATGGTGTCGAAGATGCTCGGGGCCGAACTCTCCTACGTGGATCTTGGAAGGTTGGACCGAAACGGCGGGGACGTTCGCGCGAAGGGCGTCAACGTCGGCCTTGTCGGCCGCTTGCCGCTCTCTGACCAGGCCACTGTATTCGCCAAGATCGGTGTCGTCTACGGCTGGACGCGAACCGGCTCTCCGCTTGCTGGGGTCGCCACGGGCAGCAAGTCGGACATGAACGTGAGCTTCGGCGTGGGTGCCCAGTACGACGTCAATCGTCAATGGGCTATGCGCGGCGACTGGGACGCGTACCGCCTGGAATTCGCGGGCGGCCGCGACACAGTGTCGCTGTTCTCCGTCGGGGGTGTCTACAGATTCTGACCCCTCGTCGGGTGGCCGCCGTGTCCGGGGAATCAAACTTTGCAAACCGCTATCTGACCGCTCTGTTGATTGCCCTGTTCCTTTCCCTTACCGTGGGTTGTGCGTCCACGGCCAAACAGGAGGGGACCGGCGAGTACATCGACGACACCGTGATCACCGCCAAGGTCAAGACGGCGATCTTCGGTGACGCCGCCCTGAAGTCCGCCGAAATAAACGTGGAGACGTTCAAGGGCGTCGTACAGCTGAGCGGCTTCGTCAACTCCCAGGCCGCCATCGACAAGGCCATCTCCGTCGCTCGCAGCGTGCAGGGCGTGCAGTCCGTCCGGAACGACATGCGGATCAAGTGACGGCACAGCTTCACGACGCGGCCCGCGATCCCGCGCGGGATCGCTCTCCCGGAGAATCGAGATGCTCTATTACGCTGCTGTCTTCTTCGTCATTGCCCTCATCGCCGCAGCTCTGGGCTTCACCGGCATTGCGGCGAGCGCTGCCGGGGTTGCGAAGGTGCTGTTCGTGGTATTCCTCGTGCTCGCCGTTGGCAGCCTCCTCTGGGGGGCCTCGCGACGATAGCGCCAGGGTCGCCGCCATGCGGGACCGTTACCCCGCACGGCGGCCAGCCCGCTACGGTGTCTTGAATACGTATTCCGGTCGCGGGGCCTTGTCCTGGTAGTACGGCATCATCTCGACGACGAGACCGGCGAGCACTTCCCGCCGCTTCTCGCTCTGCGGATGAGTGCTGAGGAAGTCTGACTTTCCCCGGGCCCCGGTGGCGGCGAGCATCTTTTCCCACAACCTCGCAGCCGCCCGGGGGTCATACCCTGCCTTCGCGGCAAGCTCGATTCCGATACGGTCCGCTTCCGACTCCTGCTTTCGGCTGTTCGGCAGTTGCACACCGACCGTCGTGGCAGCAGCGGCGGCCTGCATCGCGATCTGCCCGGTGGCACCCTCCTTCCCGAGCAGCAGGGCCCCGATTCGAAGGACTGCGTCCGAAGCCAGCGCAGTCGACATGCGCTCGGCACTGTGTTTGGCGAGGGCGTGCGCGATCTCGTGCCCCATGACCTGCGCGATCTCGTCGTCGGTCAGGGAAAGTCGCGTGATGATCCCCGAGTAGATCGCCATCTGCCCTCCGGCCATGCACCACGCGTTGAGTGTCGACGGCTCCTCGATCACCGCCACCTGCCAGTTCCAGGCAGCCGTTTCCGGTCGGTACTTCACCGCCTGGGCCACGAGGCGCGCTGTGATTTCGTCGACACGGCCCTTCATTGCGGAGTTCCCATCGATCCTGCCTGCCGCCCGGAGGGGGCTGAGGATTTCCCTGTAGGCGTCATTCGAGGCTTCGATGGCCTGAGACTCGGGAACGAGAAGCAACTGCTTGCGGCCGGTGACCGGCGCCGCCTCGCAGCCGCCAACGACGGCGGCCACGAGAAGGAAAGTGAATGGGAGTTTCATCATCAGGGCCTCCTGCGGCGTTGTATGGTCGACCGACCGCACATCGGATGGAGGCTCATATCCGACCCAGCAGTGCGAGGATGATGACGATGATCAGGATCACACCGAGGGCCCCGCTCGGCACGTATCCCCAACTTCGGCTGTGCGGCCAGGTGGGAATGGCGCCGATCAGCAGCAGGGCCAGAACGATGAGAACGATGAGGCTCAGACTCATGAATCACTCCTTTGAAGGAAGTCCTTTACGTGCCGCGAAAGCTCGCGCGAGTTCGCCGCGCTTTCGGGCGTCCCGCGGGCGCCAGGCGCCCGCCTTGCCTTGTGCGTTTCTGCAGGTGCGCGACCTGGCCTATTCAGAACCGGGAACAGCCCGGGTCTCCGAGCAGTCTCGATGATCGAACCGCCGGGATGTGCAGAGCAGTCGCACCGCCCGGATGCGCACGCGAGAAACGAAGCCTGAAAGTACCGTCGCCGGCAACCTCGCTCTGTGCGCTGGAACACCCACCAACGGCCCAAGCGAAGAAAGTCCACCCGGTGTCAGCCGGGGCTTCATCACGGTCCGGTGAGGGCTGCGACCCGAGCGCCGCACGACTTACGCGGCGCGATCTATGTTCGGCTCCGCACAGAGCGACGCCCCATGCGCATGAGATAAGTGAAATGTGCGCTGGGGCAGCGTGCAGGCCGCAGCTTCTCGTGGACGCCGCGGTGACCCCGGTGCAATCGTGGCAGGCCGTCACGGACGATGTCGTCAGGCACGGCTCGATGAA